>NZ_HG322949.1:5948790-5948970 GCF_000723165.1 Janthinobacterium agaricidamnosum NBRC 102515 = DSM 9628 | reverse complement strand
TGGTGGTACTGGCGGTGGCACCGGTGGTGGTACTGGCGGCGGTACCGGCGGCGGTACCGGCGGTGGCACTGGCGGCGGTACCGGCGGTGGTACAGGCGGCGGCACTGGCGGCGGTACCGGTGGTGGTACAGGCGGCGGCACTGGCGGCGGTACCGGCGGTGGCACTGGCGGTGGTACCGG
>NZ_HG322949.1:5941096-5948754 GCF_000723165.1 Janthinobacterium agaricidamnosum NBRC 102515 = DSM 9628 | reverse complement strand
CCCTGGTCATGGCTGGCGCCATGCCCTGGGGCCCGCGTCGGTGGAACGGGCGAAAGAGCCCGCCCTCGGAATAGCCCTTGCCCCGCTCTCTCGCGTTCGGGGGAGCCGGGCTGCGCCCCCACCGGCCCGGCCGACCTCGGCGCGCTGGCGCTTGCTCGGCGCGCCCGAACCGGCGGCCCCCCGCTGATGCTTCGGCGTGGCCTCAGCACGTCGCGCTGCACGCGCTCCGCCGCCGTCCGGCGGTCACAACCCCCAACCCCGCGCACCTGGTGGCATCGCCGGATACGGGTAGGGGTAGGCGGGGGTAGGCCTACCCCTAGGCGGAAAAAGTGTCCGGATTATCGGCAGGGGGTTAGAATCCTGACTGTTATTTTCTGCTCAACTGAGCGGAAGCCCCGGAACTAAAGGGCAACCGGCCGGTTGAGCTGTGTGGTTTTACCAGTCTATCCAAATGAAAAAACCGAAAACCGAGATGGAAACCGAGCCGGTCGACCCGGCGGAAGCGGGCGGCGCGCCCGCGCCGGAGGATGGTATTGGCGACCGCATCAGGTCGGCCAGGGAGGGGCGCGGGCTGTCGCAGACGGCGCTGGCGGCGCGCACGAAGATGGTCGACCAGGCGGGCAAGGGGGTGGCCAGGACCGTCCTGGTGGGCTACGAGTCGGGTAACTTCAGGCCGGGAGCCCGGGAGATTCGGTTGTTGTGCCAGGCGCTGAGCGTGACTCCGAACTGGCTCCTCATGGGCGACGAGTTGGCATCTGACCAGGCGTCGCTGGAGCTGGTCCGGCGGCGGGACTGGCGTGCCGCTGTCCGCCTGGCCATGGCTATCTCCATCCTGAAAACCCATGAGCGCAGTGCTTTCCAGAGCCTGGTCCTGTCGCTGGCTGGCCGCCAGTTGGGCGATATGGGGCTGTCGTCCCTGCTGACGACGGCCGCCATGGTGGCTAACGCGACCGAGCCGGAGCTCCGGAAGTACTTCGGGGAGGCCGTGGACGGCACGCTGGAGGAGCTGGTGCTGAGCTGCGCGGAGGGGCTGACCACGAACGTGGGGAACAAGCTGCTGCTGGACGAGGAGGAAGGGGATGTAATCGGCGGGGAATGGTTGTATCCAGACCCGGGCAAGGTGGCTAAATAGCAACAGTTGGCTTGTCCATAGTTTGACGAGTTTTACTATAGTTGTTCTAAATATTGACAGGTGGGAATTCTGTCGATATTCTGGCTCCATGTCGAATTTCCGACGATTACATAGGAGCTATCCAGTGAAAACCCCCTCGAAACACCCCATTACCCCGGCGCAGTCCCGCGATGCGCGGCGTGGTCTGGGCCTGTCGCAGACCCAGGTCATTCAGCAGTCCAAGCTGCCAGGCCACAAGCTGAAGAACTTCGAAACCGGCAGCTATCAGCCGGATATGACGTTCCTGAAGCAGTTGAGCGACTTCTACGCCGCCCTGGGCGTGGACCTGCCGGACGACGACATCGCCCCTACCCCTGCCGAGCAGTTGAAGCCTGGCGCCGCGATGATTCGCACGGTGCAGCGCCCTTGCTTCTTCATCAGCGAGGCGGTCCAGCCTGAGTTGCTGGACGAGTGCCTGGAGCGGATGCACCAGAACGACGAGCGCATCGTCTCCCTGTTGAGCACCTCCCTCAAGAGCGGCATGCTGGGCGGTCACCACGATTCGACCGTGGCCGAGCACCAAGAGCTGTTCGGCGCCATGTCGGAGAACTACCTGATTTTCCGTCTCCTGCAAGGCAATCCCATCGTGCAGCCGGTCGATGCTGCCGCCCGCCCGACCACGCACGCGCACCTGTTGGGGCAGTTCTACGCCAAGTCCCCATTGGCGGCGGCCAGCGTGGGCGCCGCTGCCGATGAGGTGGAAGAGGAGGACGCGCAATGAACCCGATTCCGTCCATCCCTATGCTGTCCGGCAGCGGTGGCAGCGGCAAGACCTTGATGGTCGTTGCCGTCCTGGCTGTGCTGGTCATGATGGCCAACAAGGCCCCGGCCGCCACCGCGACCACGTCGAAGTAGGCCGGATGCGCTTTTTGCCCCCCTCCAGCGCCCCAGGCGCGGCTCCAGCGGGCTGCGCATCTAAAACGGGTGCATACACTGCTTTTCCACTGTTCGCGGCCCCAGCGGCCTTCTCGCACGTCCAATGACCTTTTCCGCATCCTCCTCCCGCCCTACTCATGCAGCCGTGACCGGCTGCGCTCCGCTTTTGGAGGCTTTCGGGGCTGTTTTTGGAGGTTTTGATGGTCGGTTCTAAGGCCGCGCCAGGCGGCCAACTCGGAAAGCATAGGAATACTCCACCCGCCTCAACCGCAAAGCGCTACCGGCCGGTGGTCCTCCAGGGGGTCCAGCAGGGTCTGATGTCCCAGTATTTCAAGAAGAACGGGACCAATCTCCGGGGGTCATCCGTCGTCGGCTGTGGGCGCTGGAATGCGGGCAAGGACCGCACCAGTGGCCGTGCCGAGTTCGAAATAGGCGGCGCCAAGGGTGCGCGCCGCATCCAGACTTTCCGCTGTGGGTCGAACTGGACGTGCGAGGTGTGCGCCCGCGCCAATGTGGCGCGATATCGCAGCTGGATACGCGCAGGGCTGATGCCCGCGCTCGAGGCGGCGGGCAAGAGCGCATCCCTGGTGACGCTGACGCTCTCCCACCACTACGGCGAGAACTGGGGCGAAGTGACGCGCCGCCTGCTGGCTGCTTTCGGCCTGTGGGACAAGCGGATGGCGAAGGGCTACAAGAAGGCCGGGTACATCGGCAAGGTGAAGTCGTTCGAAGTGACGGTCGGTAAAAACGGCCTGCATCCCCACTTCCACCTGCTGGTCACGCATGACAAGGACGCCGACGTGGAGCAGCTGGAGGTGGCCATGCGCGCCGCCTGGGAGAAGGCCGTCACCGAAGAGGGCGGCCGCTGCACCGAGCACGGTTTCGACTTCAAGGCCAACTGCATCAACGACTACGTGGCCAAAATGGAATCGGCGCATGAGCTGTCGTCGCAGAACACCAAGCAGGGCCGGAAGAAGGGGCGCACGCTGTCCCAGCTGCTCGACGCCATCTACCGGGGCGACCAGACGGCCGCCCACGAATGGACCCGCGCCATCCAGGCGCTGGAGGGCGTGAACCGCTTCAACGCGGGCGCGCTGCCCAAAAAGCTGGGCATCCCGACACCGTCGGAGTGGGAAGACGAGGAGGAGAACGACCAGGGCGAACTTGACCTGGCCGAGGACCCGACTGTGGTGGACTTCTCGCTGGACGACCTGCTGCAAGCGACGCATCCGTCGCTGGGCCGCCCGGGCATGGCGATGATACTGCGCGCCCTGGACCGTGGCGGCGAGGCCGGTGGCCGCGCCATGTTGGAAGGCCTGCTGCGGGACTACGTCCGCACGCGGGCGCCGTGGACCCCGGCATGGATGACTGCCGCCGCTGACCCCGGCGGCCTGCCCGCCATCATCGAAACCGCCAAGACCCGACCGCTGACCCGCGACGAAGTCGCGGAATACCTGCGGGTAATAAAAAATCGTTCGGCCAGCTGCGCGCTGGCCACCGCGTAATCCCCATTTTTGGAGGGTGGAGTATGCCGTCACGCTTCGCAGATGATGAAAAGCTCCAGGCGCTGGCGCGCTACAACGCCGCCAACGGTGAGCATCCAAACCCGAAGGTCAAGAAGCTGAAAGGGCCACGCAAAAGCACGACCACAGCCCCAGTGCGGGCCTATCAGAAGAAGGTGACCGGGAAAGTGTACCGGGACCGGATGGTGGAAATGTTCAAGCTGGCGCCACTGAAGAAGGCCGAAAACCTGCCGCCATACGACGTCACCAACATGACGCGGTATCCGGCGGTGCCGCTGTTCAAGGACATGGCCGAGGACCGCTTGCAGCGCATCCTGGCGCGCTACGCCTATTGCATGAATGAGCAGGGCATCAGCCCGGGCCAGCTCAAGCTGTGGCGTGAACACGTGATGTACATGACCACCGAGCAGCTGGGGGCCTTCGTGCGGGTCAATGAGCGGACCATCCGCAACTGGGAGAACGGGACAAGCGAAATCCCGTTCTCGATGTGGTGGGTGATGTCTACGACGGTGCAAGACCCGGAGTACTTCTTGACCCGCCCGGGCTTCCACGATTTTTATATCGACTACGACCGCGCCACCGGTGAGGCGTTGCTCTGTTCTTCGGAGTGGCCCGATATCCGGGCTAGCCCCACGGACCTGTGGGTGCAGCGCGCGGCCACAAACAAGTGCCTCCAGCTGGAGGAGCAGTTACGGGTCAAGCAGCTGGCGCTGGACGAGATGACGGCCGAGAACACGCGCCTGCGCCACATGCTCAAGGCCGGGACCGTGGCCGAGGAGTTGGCGGCCATGCACGCGCACATCGGCAACCTGCTGACCAAAATGCACACCGCTGACGTGGTCGAATTCCCGACCGCCGAGGTCCTGCAGTTCGCCGCGGCCGGTTGAAAACCAAGGAAAAATAATGAAAAACGAGACCTTCCAAGACCTGAAAACCAAAGTCGAAACGCTGGAGAAGACCCTGCTGGGCATCACCTGCATCAACGATATCCAGATGGAGAGCATGGGCGGCGCGTCCCGGGTGGTGAACCCGGACCATACCGCCTACCTGCTCGACCACTTCATTGAGCCCGCGATGTACCAGGTAGAGGCCCTGCGGGTGCTGATTCACTCGCTCCAGGCGGAGGTGGCCACCGCCGGATAGACAACAAAAAAGCATTTATGTTTGACAAAAAGCACTTTATGTATATACTTAAAGTGCTTTTTGTTATTCCACATGGGGGATTTATGCTGCTGAACTGGACGATGGCGGAAGCCAAACGGGACTTTGAGCGCGGGACGTTCACCGCCTTTGAGATTTACGACTCGACGCTGATGGACGTGCCGACCTGGTCAATTTCCCTGCGGGGGCCGGTGAGCACGAAGTCTGCCGGTGTGCTGGTCGATGCCAGGACGAAGACGGAGCGGAAGTTCCGGACGCTTGACGCCGCCGTCGCGGCCCTGCGTGCCATCGGCTTCAAGGCCGCCAGGCTGGAGGGCTGAGCCATGACCTACGCCTACGAGATTTTGCCGCGCCCCGACCACCTGGGCGGCGGGTGGCGCCTGCGGCTGCTGGAGGATGGCCAAGAGGTTGGCGGCGGCGTGTTCCCGCCGGTAGAGGCGCCGGACATCACCAGGGAGGATGCGCTGGCCGATGCGTTCGCAGATGCCGAAGCCGAGGCCTACGACTGGCTGGACAGCCGACCAGGTGAAGAATGAGGACCGTCCGCCTGTCCGACGAGGACTTCGCTGAGCTGCACGCTGCCATCACGGCGGCCATGGATGGTCAGGACGTCCTGCTTGAAGCGCTGGAGGAGCGATTCGGCCCAGGCGCCGACCAGGTGGCGGCCGAGCGGGTGCGCCTGGCCAGGATGGAGGAGGCCGACCGGAGCCTGCGCGGCGTCAGCAGCTGGCGGTCCGGCGGCGACGCCAATCCCCGCCGTCGCAAACAGACCGTTTCCTGAAGACCGGTTTTTCAGACGCCCGCCCACCCGCGATGGGGGCGGCTCAAGTCCGGACGAATGTCCGGATTCCGCCCGAAGGGACGGAACCCCCTTGCCACCGATGGACATGCAGGAGCGTTTAGCGCGGTCGTCCCGCGCTGCGACGATGTCCAGACCCCGCGCCTCAAGCTTATCCACAGGGCGGGATTAAAAACCGATTAAAAGAATAATAAGAAAGGATTAGCGGGCTGTGGACAGTTCCGCGAATCCCGCATGGGCTGGGCCTTTCCGGGCCGTTTTGCCGGGCGCCGCCGTGGGTCAGATGCCGTGGGTGCGTGGGTCAGATGCCGTGGGTGCGTGGGTCAAATGCCGTGCCACCGTGGGTCAAATGCCGTGCCGCCGGAAATGGCTGGGCGTGGGTCAGCTGCCGTGCTGCGCGTGGGTCAAATGCCGTGGCCGTGGGTCAGCTGCCGTGGGGGTGTGGGTCAGCTGCCGTTACCGGCCGCGCTGCTTTTTGGCGGCGCGCTCCAGGTACTGGCGCTGGCTGAAGGTCGGGACCTTCTGGACGGTGACCAGGTCTTTTTCGTCGATGGTCCAGTCGACCAGCATGCCCACCGTGACCAGGTCGGCCAGGGCGGTCTTCAGCATCCGGCGGAAGTCGCGCAGGTCCTTGGACGTGCTGCCGCACAGGTCCTTGATGGTGCTGACCTTGTAGGGGTAGGGCTTCGCGTGGCTGGCGTAGAAGCCATGCAGCCACTTCGATAGGTTGTTCGTCAGCGCCTGGCGCTGGCCCCAGTCCACCTGGGAATAGCCGGTCTCGTATAGCGTGAGCATTTCCGGCGAAAGCTCGACCACGTAGCGGCCGATGGTCCGGTCCATATAGTATTTCTTCACCAGCCCTTCGCCGTAGACCTTGTCCAGCGCCTCCCAGGTGATTTCCACGTTCCCCGACCGGAGCCGGATAATCTCGTCGTGCAGCTGCTGGTGCTGGGATTTGCCGGTGCCGCGCCCCATGGTCTTGAGCAGGCTGTGGGCCGTGAAGTCCACCCGGTTGCCGAGAGGCTGGAGGCGCGCCAGGTGGACAAGCATTTCGAACGTGTCGAGGTCGGTCTGGTTGAAACGCTGGCCGGTGAAGCGGATTTGATGGCCTTCCACCGAGGCGATAAGCTCGTTCTTCACGAACTCCCTGCGCTTGGAAATGCTGAACAGGGCACCGCGCAGCACGGCGTTCGGCACGCCGCGCACCGCATCAGGCCACAGGTCCAGCGACATTTGCGGCGCTGGCTTCTTGGGTGCTTTGCGGCGGCTGGTCTCCAGCTTTTCCAGCGCATGCACAAGGCCTGACTTGGGTTTGGGTGTGGTCATGCCAGCGATTCTAATGCATGGCCCTCCCGAATTGTTGCACCAGGTGGGGAGGCCCGAGCAGTTGGAAGTGGCCAGCGGCGGCGCGCACGCGGCGCGCCTTGGCCAGCACTTCCGGGTGCAGGTTGCGAACCAGCAGGGCGGCGCGCCAGGCGCACAGCTCAGGCGACCAGGTGAGCGCATCAGCCTCCGCCAGTGCCGATTCGACCAGGCCGCATCGCACGCCGCCGCGCACACCGGCCGGTCCCAGTTTCACGTCGGCCGCTTGGGTGAGCAGGTAGCCGACGATGGCGGCCTGCCGGTAGGTGTCAAGCATGGACAGGTCGTAGCCCGCCCGGAATGCGTCCTCCTCGTAGGCCGCATTGGCGCGCGCGGCGCCGGTGTTCGTGAGCAGGTAGCCCCACACGCCGGTGCCCGACTTCCTGCGCATCAGCAGCCGACCGGACAGCAGCCTGGCCATCACCTCGGCCGCTCGGTTCGTGGCGGAGTGCTTGCCGCTGTCCGGCCACACCCAGGCGGCCACCTGGGCGACGGTCAGCCAGCCGACCAGGCCCACGGCCACCAGCACCCGGTCTTCGTTCCGGCGTGCGCGTACTGCGTTCGATTCCATGCGTGTATCCCCTGTTGATGTTGATACAAGGTGTAGTTACATGGACAGCAAAGGCGGTCCGTAAAAGGTGAGCCGGGGCTGGGAAGCGCCCCTTCTCGCTGTCGCTCGACTCCCCAAGCTGGGGCTCCCACTCTCTACGGACGGCTGGCGCCGCCACTCCGATAGCGGGGCAAGGGCCATTCCGTCCCCCGACTA
>NZ_HG322949.1:5940848-5941060 GCF_000723165.1 Janthinobacterium agaricidamnosum NBRC 102515 = DSM 9628 | reverse complement strand
TTGTCCAGTCCCGTTTGATCATAAACGCGCTTCACAAATAGCTCTGGCTTTTTCTGCTGCCACTCTTTGAGCGCCTGGATGGGTGTTTTTGCAGCGATGGCCCGTTGTGGAATGTGGTGGTTGTAAAGCTTTAAATAGTTGAGCAAAGTCGTTTCCAGATCGTCCCGGCTGTCGAATCGGATCTGCTGCAATAGCTCGGTGATACGACCGGT
>NZ_HG322949.1:5940709-5940812 GCF_000723165.1 Janthinobacterium agaricidamnosum NBRC 102515 = DSM 9628 | reverse complement strand
GGTTTGATCTTTCAGAGATCACTGCTGTTTCGTTCTTTAACAATCTGGAAGAAGTAAAGATTATTTATGATCGAATCACTTCGTGTAGGAATACATGAAAGGG
>NZ_HG322949.1:5940544-5940673 GCF_000723165.1 Janthinobacterium agaricidamnosum NBRC 102515 = DSM 9628 | reverse complement strand
CGCCAGGTGGTGGGGTGGTCGATGAGTTCACGCATTGATCGCGAGCTAGCAATGAATGCGCTGCTGATGGCTGTTTGGCGTCGCCAGCCCAGCAATACGGTGATGGTGCATTCCGACCAGGGAAGTCAA
>NZ_HG322949.1:5940262-5940508 GCF_000723165.1 Janthinobacterium agaricidamnosum NBRC 102515 = DSM 9628 | reverse complement strand
CGATGGCGACGCTGACAGCTTGCTGGTCGAGGCGTTCGCCGCCGACGAGCAAGTACATGGAATCGGTGCACGCGACATCATCGCGCTGTCGACCAGTCCTCAGATCGCACTGGCGTCGCTGCTCGGCAAACCGGCCACGCTGCATATCAGCCTGGCCGACGGCACGCGCACCCAGTTTTCCGGCTGGATACGTGAAGCCGCGATGCTGGGCAATTACGGCGGACTGACGCGCTACCGGCTGAACCT
>NZ_HG322949.1:5936958-5940226 GCF_000723165.1 Janthinobacterium agaricidamnosum NBRC 102515 = DSM 9628 | reverse complement strand
GGGCCTGGCCAGATGCTCAATTCGCCGATCGATGCCGCGATCGCCGTCGCCAATCCGTACCAAGGCAAGGGCAAGGACGGCATGCTGGCGGATGAGTCGCCCGAGCAAGCCAAGGCCCGCTGGCTGGGAACCTTCGACAAGAATTCTTACCACTCCAGTATCGTCAGTAATCCCATGCACTCCGAAAAAGCCACCGCCTACGATCTGTGCATAGGCGTCAGCGATATTTTGAAAGATGGCGACTTGACCTGGATCCGGTTTTTGCGGGCGGTTGCGGATTGGCGGACGAATTGGTTTGGAGATGCTGCCAATTTATTCAGCAATGAAAAAGATCCATCTTACCCGCCTCCATCAGATGATTTAATAGAAATCTTGAAGGATATAAATCAAATTAGTTTACTTGATAGAGAAATAATTGAAGGAAACTATAATTATTATGCTATTGGTGGGATACAACCCGGTACCTTGCCGAAAATCACTGTTAACTGTGGATTGGATAGTTTGAATGATTATGTGGTATCAAAAACAACTGGGGAGTTGAGGGTAGAGATTAAATCCTACGAAAAATAATATCAGTGATATTTAATGAAAACTAAGTAGGTGGTGGAAAAAGATTGTGAAGTTATGACGAAAAGAACCGGATGCGCTGCAAGGCGGCCGTTGCGACGCAGTGCTGGCACTGCTAGGGAGCCACTGATTAATTCGACTTTTCGTCCAAACTGTGTATGTAAGTTCTTGATTTGTAAGGTGGCGGTTTTTTATAAACTGAATTAATCAGCGCTTCCTTAGGGAACTGCTGATTAATTCGTGTTTTCTCTTAAGAGTCGTACGTAAGTCTTTGATTTTAAGGTGCGGAATCTTCGGAAATTGAATTAATCAGCGCTTCCTTAGACGCTATTAGAAGGTATTTTTTGATGAATAAGAATTTTATTGCTATATCAAAACCCTCTGCCATCTATAAAATGGTTCGCTTTGTTCTGGTTGGAATATGTTTATCAGGCTTTGTGCACGCTGCTCCGGTACTATCACTCATCGAGATTGATTCCTTTATGCCAGAAAACATACAGAACAACAGTTCGGCGATTGACTCACTTGAAATCGTCGGCGTCGGCGTCAGTGTCGAGACATGGCGCAACCATCCCAACCATCCCAACTATTCGAAGCTGGATATATGGAAAGCAATTGAGGAAGCAAATGGGCAATACATCATTTCACAGGATATCGAACAATATCCTAAGAATTTGGATGGCATGCATATGATTAGCGCAAAACGCAAAGAAGACGCAGTAGATATTGCCATGCGAGACTTTATGGATCAGTATCCCTTGCCGATAGCGGTAGTCGGGCCTGCCGTGCATGCAGTTGAAAAAGATATTGAGCTTCAAAAACTCAAGGCTCGCAAAGGTAATGCATCAAGTTTTGTAGTTACTAAGAATGGAAAACCTTATACCTCTCTCGGTGAATTTGCAGGCCTTCTTACTCAGAGCGGGCAGGTTATGAATTCTTACCTTAACGATAATCCAGATAAGTTGTGGAATACTATTTTCTTGACCTTCGATGAGCATGGTGATCTTCCAGCAGTGGGTGTCGCTGCCAAGGATGGTGTCTTGCAAAGGGCTGCCGGTTTTTATCAAGGAGATCGACCCAAATTCGATAAAATGGTTGACTTGGCCTACCACCCCAAAAATGTCCGCACGCCCACCGATAGCTGGACCTTCCTGACCCTGATACGGCGTGGCCGCATCGACTGGCTGCGGCCGTTTGCGCCCTTGGTGGAAGACAACATGACCATAAAAGACTGGCCAGCGGGACCTTCCCGCAACCGGTCCGAGTTTGTCGGCTGGAACAAGCAGCCCGATCAGCCTTTCGTGCCGACGCCTTTTATCGCCAAACCCTGGACACGATTCCAGATCGATCAGTACGACCATCTGGAAAACCTGGGGACTTTATACCGGCCGCAAGTGGTGTCTTATCTGGACGATCAGGGGCAGCCGGTCAAGCCGGCTGAACGCCGGATGCGCATGGAAGGGGCCTTGCGCGCCGCGCTGGCGCCGTTGGGCGGCAAGTCTCCGGCGCGAATTCTTTTCGATTACGGCAGCGTGCTGGACGACCGTAACGGCGCGGCGCGGTTCTTGCCGCTGGTGCAAAGCTTGCATGCGGTGGACGACAATTTCAATCTGCTCGATCCCAGGCAGGGCTACGACTTGGCGCGTATCCTCGGCGATACCGGCGCCGGCAGTCCTTTTATCGCGGTGGCGCTGGCGACGATGGCTGGCCGGCAGTCGGGCGGGGCGACGCTGGTGGCCAATTTGCGGCGCGACGATGGCGCGACCTTGCTGCTGGTGACGCCGCCGAGCACCGACCAGATCAAGAAAGATGCCGCGATCAAGCGCCCGTTCTGGCCGCGCCCAGGTTTCGGGAAGATGCGCGTCGCGGAGGGTAACTGAGATGGCGCGCCCGGTTTGCCGTGAAGGCGACGCCACCACCCACGGTGGCAAGGTGATCCAGCAAGCCCAGCACAACACCATGGCGTTAGCCGGCAACATGAGCGACACCGAAGCCAACAAGGTTGTTCCCGGCAAGCAGGCGCAGTGGCTATTGCCCGGCGGCGGCCTGGCGTATATTCCGCTGGTGCGTCCGGCGCCGTGCATCGTGATCCTGGTGCATGGCGTGAACGATATCGGCGAAGCTTTTCCTTTTCAGGAGCAAGGCATTTGCGCCGGCCTGAACCGGCGCCTGGACCGCAAGGATCATCTGCAACCGGCCAACTACACCTTGCCGCTGCACCTGAAGGAAGGGGAGGCATTCACGGCGCACGATATCAGCGCCGATCCCGATAAAGTGTATTTTTCGCGCTCGTCGGATAGCGTCACATCGCCGGTGATTCCGTTTTTGTGGGGATTTCGGGAAGACACGCTGAAGGCGGATACCAATCAGAAGCATGGCGAATATCTCGATCGGTACGGGAATCGCATCGATAAGCGCTATGCGAAAAATGGCGGCCCGTTCGCCAACGCCACCAGCAACGTGCCGGACATGTTCGGGCCGGGATTCAGGCGTAACTGGGGCGTCAGGCGGGCCGACCCGGAAAGTCCGACCCACGCCTTGCTCGATGCGCCGCCTCGCAGCTATATGGTACTGGCGGCGCAGCGGTTGGCGTCGTTGATACGCATCATCCGTAAAAAATCGAAAAACGAGCCGATTAACATCGTTGCCCATAGCCAGGGCTGTTTTGTCAGTTTGCTGGCGCATGCGATGCTGGCCGGGG
>NZ_HG322949.1:5936445-5936922 GCF_000723165.1 Janthinobacterium agaricidamnosum NBRC 102515 = DSM 9628 | reverse complement strand
TTGTTTAGTTTCGTGCGATCATATTCCTCGTCGCAGCATGGCCCTGTTCCGCGCCAGAGCTGTGCTTGACGAGTTGATCGGCGGTTTGCCACCGCGATCGTCCCACCGGTTGTAACATATCGCATAAACTTCAGTCCATGAGCACACGCATTCATCCCCAAGCCCGCACTACCCCAAAAATCCGGCAGGAAATCAAGGACTCCGGTCTGTCCGACCGCGAGGCCGCCAAGGTGTTCAATATCACCCGTGCCACGGCAGCCAAGTGGCTCAAGCGGGACGATGTACAAGACCGTTCGCACCGGGCCCATACCCTGCATACGACCCTGAGCACGACGCAGGAGGCCATCGTACTTTCACTGCGTCAGTCGCTCTATCTACCGCTCGATGACCTGCTGTACATTACCCGGCAATACATCAATCCCGATGTATCGCGCTCGGGCATTGCGCGCCTGCTCAAGCGCGAGGGCATGGCCCGTC
>NZ_HG322949.1:5936088-5936409 GCF_000723165.1 Janthinobacterium agaricidamnosum NBRC 102515 = DSM 9628 | reverse complement strand
CCCAGCCGCTTGAAGTTCCCGGTACACCCGCTCCCCTAACGATGGCGGCCGCGCCGTCATGTTCAACGACGGATCACTGACGTCATTGCTCACGTCGAGACGCTGCACGAGGCCCATCCCCACCCCTTGCATCGCCGTCCGGCTCGCCGTGACCTCAATCGTCGCCATGATCTGCATGTAACCGCTCGGATCGGTCGCATTGAGCGGATTGTTCCACACATAGCTGTAACGATTATAACTTTGCGACTGGTACGGCGACTGGATATACGGATCCGCGCTGATGAACCGCGACAACGTCGGATCGTAGATCCGCCCATTCAT
>NZ_HG322949.1:5935603-5936052 GCF_000723165.1 Janthinobacterium agaricidamnosum NBRC 102515 = DSM 9628 | reverse complement strand
CCTGCCAGTGAAAGCGGATGCGCACCCGGCCCAGCCTGTCGCAATGGATTTCATCGGCGCCGTTGGGCCGGTCGCCGCCATCGGGGCCGACCACGATGGCGCTCTGGCTGCCCGGCGCGGTGGTGCGTTCCGACGGCGCGTCCAGTTGCGGCCGCCACGGCGTGTCCGCAGCAATGGCCTCGAAGCAGTTGGCGTAACCGCTGCTGTGCGCCTGGGCAATTGCCGCCTCGAAATCCTCTAAGCCGATGTGCAAATTGGGCAGCGACTCTTCCAGCAATGCAGGGATCGGACCGAACAGTTCCGCCATGCCCTCGGCCGCCGGTGTCGGCAAGTTATTGATGCCGACGCTGGCCACGCGCAGCACCACGTATTCGGGATCTGCGTTGCCGAGCGGTTGCAGCGGCCCTTGGGTCAAGGTAAACCGGGTGCCGGCGCGCAAGGTGCGCACC
>NZ_HG322949.1:5935275-5935567 GCF_000723165.1 Janthinobacterium agaricidamnosum NBRC 102515 = DSM 9628 | reverse complement strand
CGGCGTGTCCGCCGCAATGGCCTCGAAGCAGTTGGCATAACCGCTGCTGTGCGCCTGGGCAATTGCCGCCTCGAAATCCTCTAAGTCGATGTGCAAATTGGGCAGCGACTCTTCCAGCAATGCAGGAAGCGGACCGAACAGTTCCACCATGCCCTCTGCCGCCGGTGTCGGCAAGTTATTGATGCCGACGCTGGCCACGCGCAGCACCACGTATTCGGGATCTTTGTCGCCGAGCGGTTGCAGCGGCCCTTGGGTCAAGGTAAACCGGGTGCCGGCGCGCAAGGTGCGCACT
>NZ_HG322949.1:5934779-5935239 GCF_000723165.1 Janthinobacterium agaricidamnosum NBRC 102515 = DSM 9628 | reverse complement strand
TTTAATCGAGGAGGTGTTTATGGGGCGACCAGCGGGGCGGATGAACAAGTTGACTGGGCGAAGGGCGATGCGCTCGCCAGGTGCGCCATCGCATCGCCGGGAAACCGAGCGGCGGTTCTGGGAAAAAATAGCAACGGGGATTACAAGCGAAAAAGCTGCTGAAGCGGTTGGCGTGTCGCAAGCAGTCGGGACGCGTTGGTTTCGTCATAATGGCGGCATGCCACTTTCTATGTTGAACCCAATATCTGGAAGGTACTTGTCGTTTGCTGAGCGAGAAGAGATTGGACTTCTTTCGTGCCAGGGCGTCGGAGTACGAGAGATTGCGCGCCGTATCGGGCGTAGCGCATCAACGGTTTCCCGTGAGCTGACACGTAATGTTGCAACTCGCTGTGGCCGACTTGAGTATCGAGCTTCGGTTGCGCAGTGGAAGGCTGAGCTGGTTGCGAAAAGACCCAAGCCT
>NZ_HG322949.1:5934316-5934743 GCF_000723165.1 Janthinobacterium agaricidamnosum NBRC 102515 = DSM 9628 | reverse complement strand
TGCTGCTGCTGTCGTTCTTGTTGACCGAGGCAATCGTCGGCAGGTTGCCGCTGGCGCCGCCCTTGCCGCCGGCGTCGATCAGGTTGCCGCTATTGCCGCCCGTGCCCGCCACCGACACGCCGCCGCTCACGCCCATGCCGCTCGCCTGCGACACCGCATGGTTGGCGATCTCGCTTTGCGTCAGCGTGCCGGTGCGCAGTGTATTGACGCCTGTTCCTTCCGCCGTGCTGCTGATCACCGCGCCCTTCAGGTCGGTATTGCCGGCCACCTTGATCTGGAAGCCGCCGTCGCCTGCCTTGATGCCGCTTTGTTCCTGCACGCTGGCGTAGTCGTTATGGATGTTGCTCTGGCTGTAGCTGGCGCTGAAACTGGCGCCGTAGCCCACCGTCCCGCTGACACTCATGCTCTGGCTCTTGCTGTCGAACTT
>NZ_HG322949.1:5934039-5934280 GCF_000723165.1 Janthinobacterium agaricidamnosum NBRC 102515 = DSM 9628 | reverse complement strand
CAGTATCCGCAGTATCCGCGTTGGGGCTGTAGCTCAGCTGGTTAGAGCACCGTGTTGATAACGCGGGGGTCGTTGGTTCGAGTCCAACCAGCCCTACCAGTAAGTTTAGAATCATCCACATGGGGGATTAGCTCAGCTGGGAGAGCACCTGCTTTGCAAGCAGGGGGTCGTCGGTTCGATCCCGTCATCCTCCACCACGTTTTATGTAGTTGAAAGTCCAAACGTAAGCCACTGAGGTTTA
>NZ_HG322949.1:5933161-5933635 GCF_000723165.1 Janthinobacterium agaricidamnosum NBRC 102515 = DSM 9628 | reverse complement strand
TGTTCGTTTGCTGGCCGGATTGACCCTCTCAGTTTGACCCTCTCTCCAGGTCCTGGCGAACGCCGCGACCCTGTCGTACGACCCCTCGAATCCCAATTCCTTCAAGTCCTCATGGATCTGTTTCAGCGTGCGCCGCTGTTTGCGCGACTTGGCCGCCTCGGTCTTGAGGAGCGCTGAAAGCTGGAACGCGTATTTGTCGATGGCGCGGGTGGATCGCCGCTCAGCGTAGGCTGGCTCTATGGTTTCCGAGCGCAGGTAACGTCGGACGGTGTTTCTGGAGATGCCCAACCGCCTGGCGATCTCTCTCAATGGGACCTGGTCGCGAATGTGCCAGCGTCGAATAATGCCTAGTAATGCCACGTCGATCACTCCAATTCCCCGCTCGTTGTGCAGAGCAGGATTGTGTCTTAAACGTGGGTCAGATTCGTTTGCAAATTATGCGGCAAAGTGGGTCAGATTTCGCTGCAAATCAAC
>NZ_HG322949.1:5932968-5933125 GCF_000723165.1 Janthinobacterium agaricidamnosum NBRC 102515 = DSM 9628 | reverse complement strand
GCTGCCAGTGAAAGCGGATGCGCACCCGGCCCAGCCTGTCGCAATGGATTTCATCGGCGCCGTTGGGCCGGTCGCCGCCATCCGGGCCGACCACGATGGCGCTCTGGCTGCCCAGCGCGGTGGTGCGTTCCGACGGCGCGTCCAGTTGCGGCCGCCA
>NZ_HG322949.1:5932721-5932932 GCF_000723165.1 Janthinobacterium agaricidamnosum NBRC 102515 = DSM 9628 | reverse complement strand
GGCGCTACGACGCCATGTGTACATCAGAGCTGAGCAAATTACTGCTCCAGATTGCCGCTTACGCTAAACCAAAAACGCTGCGTAAACACCCTCGTGGCCCGAAAAAGAAAGAGAAAAAAGGCTACGTGGCCGGCGCTGTTGCCCGACGCCACGTATCGACGGCGCGGGTATTAAGGGACGGGGTTGTCAATGTACACCTTTAAAGGGGTGG
>NZ_HG322949.1:5932578-5932685 GCF_000723165.1 Janthinobacterium agaricidamnosum NBRC 102515 = DSM 9628 | reverse complement strand
TTTAGGTTTGATCTTTCAGAGATCACTGCTGTTTCGTTCTTTAACAATCTGGAAGAAGTAAAGATTATTTATGATCGAGTGGATCATTACCGGAAGGTGGTGTGAAA
>NZ_HG322949.1:5932304-5932542 GCF_000723165.1 Janthinobacterium agaricidamnosum NBRC 102515 = DSM 9628 | reverse complement strand
AGACGTAAAAAAACCCCCGACCGGATCACCGGAAGGGGGTTCTTTCTTATAACTAGCCTGACAATAACCTACTTTCACACTGGTTGCAGCACTATCATCGGCGCAGAGTTGTTTCACGGTCCTGTTCGGGATGGGAAGGGGTGGGACCAACTTGCTATGGTCATCAGGCATAACTTGTACTGGCGCTTGTCTCCTGCTGGACGACAAGGCCATGAATCCGGAAGAAGCAAAGATCGGT
>NZ_HG322949.1:5931958-5932268 GCF_000723165.1 Janthinobacterium agaricidamnosum NBRC 102515 = DSM 9628 | reverse complement strand
AATACGCCAGCGAGCTTTACCAAGACCTGCTGGCCAGCCACGGCTTCGTCTGCAGCATGAGCCGCAAAGGTAACTGCTGGGACAACGCCGTCGCTGAACGCTTCTTCTTGAATCTTAAGATGGAACGCGTCTGGCAGCGTCAATATGCCAACCATGACGAGGCCAAAGCCGACATCACCGACTACATCGTCGGCTTCTATAACTGCAAGCGCATTAATTCAGCATTGGGAAATTTGCCGCCCTCTGTCTACGAACAAAAAATGGCAGAACGTGAACCTATCGTTGTGTCCGAAATTACTTGACCACCGCA
>NZ_HG322949.1:5931800-5931922 GCF_000723165.1 Janthinobacterium agaricidamnosum NBRC 102515 = DSM 9628 | reverse complement strand
TACCCAGGGGGATTAGCTCAGCTGGGAGAGCACCTGCTTTGCAAGCAGGGGGTCGTCGGTTCGATCCCGTCATCCTCCACCAAGTTTTATGTAGTTGAAAGTCCAAACGTAAACCACTGAGG
>NZ_HG322949.1:5931133-5931764 GCF_000723165.1 Janthinobacterium agaricidamnosum NBRC 102515 = DSM 9628 | reverse complement strand
GGTCCGTGCCTTTCACGCGCCGGTATAGCAGGAGTTTATTCTTTTCCTGTTCCGTCAATGCATACGGATTGACGGCGCCGGCATCGGCACGGCGGACTTGTTCCCAGTCGCGCGCCTTTTCCTCTTGCGCGGCCAGCAACTCAAGCGCATACCACAAATCAGGAATATCCTTGCCCAGCGGCTTGAACCAGGCGCGCGAATCATGCACGAACAGTTCAAGCAGGTCGGTCACGGCCGAAGGCGGCGGCGCTTGATCCCAATATTCGGCAATCGGCATCCATTCCGGATTGCCCGGCCGGCTGTCGCCCACCAGGGCCTGGCGCTTGCGCCATGCCTCAAATTCCACCACTTCCTGCTGCAATTCCCGGTCCGCCATCGTGATATCGGTCAGGTCGAATTTTCCGCTCTTGTAGCTGGCCGGCAAATTCCTGACGTTGGGCAGCTCCATCATCTTGCCCAGCATCTTCTTGCGCCACTGGATATACAGCCTGTGCTGGAATTCCATGATTTTGTGCAGGCGCAACGGCGGCTGGGCGCCGGCTTGCGCATGGCAATATCCGATATAGGCATTGAAGATGGTAATCGCCCTGGGATCGATGCGAAACGCCTGCCTGACCTGCTCGGGCGCACT
>NZ_HG322949.1:5930924-5931097 GCF_000723165.1 Janthinobacterium agaricidamnosum NBRC 102515 = DSM 9628 | reverse complement strand
TAAGTAGCATTTTTGAAGCAGCGAAAGGTAAAGCATGAGCGAGTACCAAGGATTGCAAGTCATCGTCATCGGCGCCGGCCCGGGCGGCCTGCTGCTGGCGCAAGGCTTGAAGAAGCACGGCATCGGCGTCGCCGTGTATGAACGCGACGCGGCGCGCACCGATTATTTGAGGG
>NZ_HG322949.1:5930679-5930888 GCF_000723165.1 Janthinobacterium agaricidamnosum NBRC 102515 = DSM 9628 | reverse complement strand
TCCAGTCCCGTTTGATCATAAACGCGCTTCACGAATAGCTCTGGCTTTTTCTGCTGCCACTCTTTGAGCGCCTGGATGGGTGTTTTTGCTCCGATTGCCCGTTGTGGAATGTGATGGTTGTAAAGCTTTAAATAGTTGAGCAAAGTCGTTTCCAGATCGGCCCGGCTGTCGAATCGGGTCTGCTGCAATAGCTCGGTGATACGACCGTT
>NZ_HG322949.1:5930483-5930643 GCF_000723165.1 Janthinobacterium agaricidamnosum NBRC 102515 = DSM 9628 | reverse complement strand
TCTGAAAAAAGACGATCTGAAGCCACGAGCATCAATAATGCAGTGGCAGGACTTTCTCAAAAAATTCGGACCCTACTGGTCAGTCGAACAGGCGTCGCGTAAAGCAATTATCGAAGGCAATGCCCGCTACTACAGTTCGGGAGAGCTACCAAGCTGTATT
>NZ_HG322949.1:5930043-5930447 GCF_000723165.1 Janthinobacterium agaricidamnosum NBRC 102515 = DSM 9628 | reverse complement strand
CGGCACCGATGGCCACTGGAGCAAGAAAGCGTGCGAGGCTTATGTCAACAAGACGGGCTTCAGCATGTACGAGCAAAACAAGATTCCGCCGAATCCGTTCGCCGCGCCGACTCCGCCAGCGACCACGCCGGATACCACGCCACCGGCAACGACGACACCGCCGGCCACTACCACGCCACCGGCCACTACCACGCCACCGGCAACCACTACACCACCGGCCGGCACCACGCCGCCAGCGGCGAACACGCCGCCGGCCAGCATCCCGAACGGCGCCACGGTGCCGGTCACCAATCCGAACACCGCCAGCGCCGCCTATTTGCTGGCAACGGATTCCGCCGTAGGCGATGGCAAGCTGAGCCAGGGTGATTTGTGGAACATCGCCAACGACAAGACTGGCAAGTACA
>NZ_HG322949.1:5929750-5930007 GCF_000723165.1 Janthinobacterium agaricidamnosum NBRC 102515 = DSM 9628 | reverse complement strand
GGCACGGCGGTGTTCCACACCCCGGCCAACGACGTCTACAACAACGGTTCCACCGTCAGCACCACCATCACCAAGACCGACGGCGGTAACTTCGAGAAGTTGGTGACAAATCCTGATGCGGCTAAAACTGTCATCACCGACTCGATCGATACCACCACCGTTACCCTGACCGCGGACAAAACCGTGGTTGAAGGTGGTGACATCACCTACACCGCGACCTTGACTAACAAGGCGCAAACCGACGTCACCGTGACCCT
>NZ_HG322949.1:5928192-5929714 GCF_000723165.1 Janthinobacterium agaricidamnosum NBRC 102515 = DSM 9628 | reverse complement strand
GCCGGTTTTAACATGACCATCGATTGCGATCTGACGTCGCCGACCACCGGTTCCAGCGACGAGGAATACTCGGAAGGCAAATTCCTGCAAGTCCAAATCATCATCGAACGCTTTCGCGGCCGTGCCGGCAGTGCCGAAGCGGACCGGCGCTGGACACGCAAAGTGACCGACGTGCACAACTGGTTTGTCTTTTCAGCCTCCGAACGCTGGCGCGAAGATGACCGCGAACACGAGCACTACACCGATGCCGGAGGCAAATCGGGCCGCCAGGCGGCCAGCCTGACGTATCAGTTCGGACTGGAGTGGGGCGTGGTCCGTTCGCGCTCGTTCCGCTTTGTCGTTATCGACGAAGCGTTCGGCCGCGGTTCGGACGAGTCCGCACGTTATGGATGGGAATTATTCGAGCGCATGAACTTGCAATTATTGATCGTCACGCCACTGCAGAAAATCCACATCATCGCACCCTATGTTGCCGGCCTGGGTTTTGTGCACAGCGAAGAAGGGCGGCAATCGATGTTGCGTTACCTGAGCATCGAAGAGTACCAGGCCGAGCGCAAGACGTGTGCCGCATGAGTGTCAATCACTGGACCACGCCGGCGGTGCTTCATGCGCAATTGCTGCGCCTGCCGGATAGCGGGCGTTTGCAGGCGGCGCATATCAGCGGCGAGGCATTGTTTCCCATGACGCTGAACGTGCGTCAGCCGGGCGCCGCCAGCCTGGGTGAGCAATTCGATGAGGTGCGGCGCTGGATACGGCAACTTGAAGAGGGCACCGTCAAGGGATATGGCTGCCTCATCGAATGGCGCGAAATCAATCATCGGCAGCTGGGCCGCAACCGCTTGCCGGCACAAGTCATGCTGGCCGACGAGGTCGACGCCTTCCGGCTGATCGGACGTTTGGCCGACATGCGCCGCTTCGATCAACTGGCGGCGACGACATTAGCAGCCTTCCCCCAATTGGCCGGCTGGCTGGAGTGCCGCCCCATGACCTTGCTGGAGCAGGCGCCGACCTGGGAGCGCATGCGGGCGATCCTGCAATGGTTTACCGGGCATCCGCGCCCGCAGCTGTATCTGCGCCAACTCGACATCGCCGGTGTCGATGGAAAATTTATCGAAACCCGCAAGGCTTTGCTGGCCGAATTGCTCGACCAGGTCATGCCCGCCAGTGCCATCAATGCGCATGCCGTCGGCGCCCGCCAATTCGAAGCCCGTTATGGATTGCTGGTCAAGCCCGCCTTGATACGCTTTCGTTTGCTCGATCCGGGTTCTTATATCGGCGGCTTGTTCGCTTGAGCGATGACGAGCAAGCGCGGTTCAATGTCTTGCGTGACGATGTGCTGGGCGAACGCATCCGCATGGAGCAAGAGCGCCTTGGTTTTAACTGGGTGACGGCCGCGATACAAAACGCCTAGAAAATCCTTGCAGTCCCTTTGCTGCTTTGCTATAGTTCGCCTCCCCGCTGAAGCGCACTCGTTGCAAAGCAAAAGGGAGCGCCAGAAACGGCGATGCGGTAGAAAAGAAAA
>NZ_HG322949.1:5925793-5928156 GCF_000723165.1 Janthinobacterium agaricidamnosum NBRC 102515 = DSM 9628 | reverse complement strand
TCGGCAGCGGCATCAGCGCGGGCAGTCTGGTGATCACCGACGCTGCGGCGCAGCGGGCGTTGACGGGCAAGGGCGCCGAGGAAACGGTGGCGGGCGTGAACCGCAACGTCACCACGGGCGTGGACACCAGCGGCAAGATCGGCAACAACTTCGACAAGCAGGCGTTGCAGGCGACGATCGAGGTGACGCAGGCGTTCGCGGCGGCGGCGGCGAAGCAGGTGGGGGATTATGCTTCCAATAAACTGAACGAAGCGACGGCGTTGGCGAAGCAAGCGTCCGAAGAACCCGATCCAGTAAAGAGTGCCGAATTACAGCGTCAAAGCGATGAATTAAAGGCGAACTGGAAAGAGGACGGACCTGCGCGGGTAGCCTTGCACACGGCGGTCGGCGCGCTGGCCGGCGGCACCAATGGCGCGCTAGGGGCGAGCGCCGCGGCGCTGTCGACGGACAGCATTTCCAAGCAGCTTCAAACTCTGGATATACCGGACACACTGCGCAGCGCGCTGACCTTGGCGGCGGGGGCGGCGATAGGCGCTGTGGTTGGCGGTGAGGCGGGGGCGAACAGTGCGTTGAATGAGGTGGCGAACAACTACCTGAAGCATAAGCGCGAGGGGATGAAGAAATCGGAGCAGGAGCAATTTGACGCCGCTGTTGCCGCTTGCAGTTCAAGCAATCCTGATGCCTGTGCGAGGAGAGACAGTTTAATTAAACTGTCTACCGAGCGCGATACGCTGATTGGCAATGTCTGTTCCAGTGGCCCGTCAAAGGACTGCAGCAGTTTGGTGAGTGCTGCATATGGCGAAGGCTACAAGGTGATCTTTGGTAGCGATAAAAAGGCTTACGTTTATCTGCAGGGATCGCCCGAATTGCGGGCGGTTCCCGACCCGAGAGACGGAACATATCATTATGCTCAAGCGGCAAGTTTGCGTGATGGTCTGGAGCTGGCGGGAACTGACCTTGTGGTTGGCAAGGCACTGGGTGGCATTGCTGCTGGTGGGAAGTATGTATATGATGGCTTCGTCAACGGTGTGAGAAATTTGCTTGACGATGCTGCTAAAGCGGCACCGCGATTTATTGAGGGCCCTTCTGTTCCGGTGCGAAATGCGGAATTGATAAGCTCGGACGGTGCTGTGTTTTCTCGTCAAAATTCATTGACTGGGACTTGGGAACCTGTCGTGCCATCTTTGTCATCAGCAGGGGGTGATTTATTAAAATTAACTACGAGAGACACCGAAAATAGTATAATTTTTGAAAGCATTATAGATTCAACCTCGGTAAATGCAAGAGTAGGACTACGAGAAAGTTTGGCTGCTCAAGCTGGAATTCCACGTGCAATTTCTAATGTATGGGGATCGTCTCTCGAAGATCTTCAACTAGCTTTTAAAATGGATGGTTTAAAGTTAAATTCGGTTCCGCCGAAGAGCACATCGTCTGGCAATGCACAAATATTTTCAGTTGAAGGGAGGTCTGATGTTGCTCAAGTTCAATTTAGCCCAGAAAATCCTTTTTCATCGCATAAAGGCCAATACTATAAGATTGAATTTACTGATGGTAGCCAAGCGAAAATTATTGACCCGAAAACGTATAAGCTTCAATTTGATCCAAAAACCAATCTTCCGACTTTGGATAAAAATACAATATTTTATAATCCTCAAGGAAAGATAATTAATTATGTTAACGGACGATGGAAGTAGGAAATCATGATTGATGATTTTGAAATAAAATGGAATTTACCTGTTGTTCCACGGGTTTCACTAGCCGGAATACCAATAGGTGCAACATCGCAATCATTTAAAAAAGTAATTTCAAAGTATTGCATATCAAATTGTGATAATTTATATAAATTTGACAATTCTCCAACTCTAAGATTGGAGGTAAAAAAATATGCTTTGGATATTGAATATTTTTGTTTTTATGAAACTAATGATAATTTTTTAAATTCGAATTTTGAAGCGAGCTTAGATGGGAATTTTGGAGTTGAGGATAGAGCAATTGTTGTTTTTGTGAAAGATGGGATTATTTCAAGTATTGGTGTGTGGTTATTTGGTTTTTATGATTCCGAGAAAAATATTAATGGAAAATTTTATCAAGGAAAGCTGCCAAATAATGTAATGCTTGGCGATCGTGTTGACTCGATGTCGTCACTTAATTTGGAATATGATGCTGCGGAAGAGTGGTTCTGTATGAGCGGAAGCTATTCAGGAGTAATTATCTCGGGGGCTCCAGGAGATTTAGGCGATTTTCCTGATCAAAGAATATTATCAATCAGAATAAGTTGAAATTAATTTGGTCAAGCCGGCAGCGACATTGCGGCGGGCGGCGACCTGGACTTGCTGGGCAAGAGCGTCGCCATCACGCCGGGC
>NZ_HG322949.1:5925651-5925757 GCF_000723165.1 Janthinobacterium agaricidamnosum NBRC 102515 = DSM 9628 | reverse complement strand
CATCCAGTTCGGCGGTTGCGACGGGAAGATCGCTAACTGCCTGCCGACGACACCCGGTGGAACTACACGGTCAGGCTTTATCAGCCGAGCGAACAAATACTGAATG
>NZ_HG322949.1:5925475-5925615 GCF_000723165.1 Janthinobacterium agaricidamnosum NBRC 102515 = DSM 9628 | reverse complement strand
ATGATCCGCCCCATGGAACTGATTGCCACCCCCGGGGCGACACCGGCGAAGGTGCGCGGTGTTTATGTGATCGGCCCAAAAGCCAACGCGACAGGCCCGCTGGTGCTCTATGCGCCTTATGCCCCCATCAGCGTCTTAAA
>NZ_HG322949.1:5924916-5925439 GCF_000723165.1 Janthinobacterium agaricidamnosum NBRC 102515 = DSM 9628 | reverse complement strand
CGGGGGTGCCGGGAAGGCGATATAAATTGCGTGAGTACATGCTATCGTCTGAATTGAGCACAATATAAGGCACATCTGGATTTGCATCGAAGAATGCAAATACATCGTCCAGTATCCGGTCGGGACGTTCGCTGAAGCGCCGCGGGCCGACCACGAATAAGTGCCAAGCCATGCCTGAAGAAACCGCACTACCGGCCAAGCCGGCAAGTGGCTGAGTTGGCTTGTCTGCGATATCCGGATCAGCAATTGGAGGCTCAGCGTTAAATATCGGTACTCCGTAATACATGGGGGTATATTGCGCGCCGTTCTCCAGTGTGTCGCCTGCACGGCTACCGGAAATTCCCGCTTTTTCCATGGAGTCCCACGGATATTTTTCCTTATCCTGCTCGCGGATAGAGGCGTAGGCATCCCCTTTTTGCAGGGCTTCCCACAGTTTTCCCTGGCGATATTTGTCCAGCGTGACCCCTAGACCAATAACTTCCAGCACATATTCCCGCCTGGCCTGCTCGTTTGGTACTACTTT
>NZ_HG322949.1:5924385-5924880 GCF_000723165.1 Janthinobacterium agaricidamnosum NBRC 102515 = DSM 9628 | reverse complement strand
ACCAGCGCCGATATCGGCAAGGCGACCATCGCCAGCGTGAGCGGCATCACGGCCGGCAACAAGGTGTACGACGGCAGCCTTGCCGCCAGCCTGAATACGGCCGGCGCAGCGTTGACCGGCATGATCGCCGGCGACAATTTGACGGTGTCGGCTGCCAGCGGCAGCTTCATCGACAAGAACGCCGGCAATGGCAAGACCGTCAATATCAGCGGCATCGCGCTGGGCGGCGTGGATGTCGGCAACTATAACTTGACCAGCACGACGGCCAGCACCAGCGCCAATATCGGCAAGGCGACCATCGCCAGTGTCGGCGGCATCGTTGCCGGCAACAAGGTATATGACGGCAGCCTTGCCGCCAGCCTGAACACGGCGGGCGCGTCGTTCAGCGGCATGATCAGCGGTGACGACCTGGCGGTGTCGGCCGCCAGCGGCAGCTTCATCGACAAGAACGCCGGCAATGGCAAGACCGTCAACATCAGCGGTATCGCGCTGGGT
>NZ_HG322949.1:5924206-5924349 GCF_000723165.1 Janthinobacterium agaricidamnosum NBRC 102515 = DSM 9628 | reverse complement strand
AACCGGAGCCGCCGAATTCCTTGCTGCGGATGCCCCATTGCGCCGCGCCGTTGCGGTGGCCGCCGCCAGCGGCGCCATGCCACAGCGGACTGTTGCCGCCAGCGACATTCCCCTGCGCCGATACCGCATGGTCGTGCGCCCGC
>NZ_HG322949.1:5923941-5924170 GCF_000723165.1 Janthinobacterium agaricidamnosum NBRC 102515 = DSM 9628 | reverse complement strand
TCGAACACCGAGGCATCGCTGTCCTGCCTGGCGACACCGCCCGGCGTGGCCGGCACGCCGCCTTCGCCGCGGCCGTTGTACAGTGCGCCGAGTATCACCGGCCGGTCGATATCGTTTTCAATGAATTGCACCAGCACTTCCTGGCCGATGCGCGGCAAGAACTGGCTGCCCATGCCGCCGCCGGCCGAACGCTGCGCCACCCGCACCCAGCAACTGGCGTTGCCTTCTT
>NZ_HG322949.1:5923786-5923905 GCF_000723165.1 Janthinobacterium agaricidamnosum NBRC 102515 = DSM 9628 | reverse complement strand
CAGAAATAATAAAAGCCGCACTTGGCGACTTTGTTACACTACTTGCTTTCCATTCATAACCAGCTAAAACCGGCCTGAACTTACAACAATCAGTACAAACAACTGCCACTACTTTACCA
>NZ_HG322949.1:5923073-5923750 GCF_000723165.1 Janthinobacterium agaricidamnosum NBRC 102515 = DSM 9628 | reverse complement strand
GTCGGCGCCGGCGAACAGGTAGTTGCGACGGCCGATGGCGACACCGCGCAGCGCCCGCTCTGCGGCCGAGTTGTCAATTTCGATGACGCCGTCGTCGCAGTAGCGCAGCAGCGCCGGCCACAGATTGAGCGTGTACTGGATCGCCGCCGCCGTGTCCGAGTTGCGTGATAGTTGATCGAGCGTGCTGCGCAGCCAGCGGTCGAAGTCGTCGAGCAGCGGCCGCGCCCGCTGCTGACGAGCCAGCTGTCGTTCATGCGGAGGTTTGCCGCGGATCTCGGCTTCGATCAGATACAGCTCGGCGATGCGGCGCAATGCCTCGGTGGTGATGGCCGATGGCCTGGCAGCATGGAGGTCGTGGAACTTGCGGCGTGCGTGCGCCCAGCAAGCAGCCTCCTGGATCGTGCCGTCGACGTACAGTGCATTGAAGCCGGCATAGGCATCGGCCTGCAAGACGCCCTTGAAGTGAGCCAGGTGGGTTTGCGGGTGGATGCCTTTGCGGTCCGGCGTGTAGGCGAACCAGACGGCCGCCGGCGTGGTGTCGCCGGCGGCGCTGTCATCGCGCACGTAGGTCCATAGCCGTGCCGTCCTGGTCTTGCCGTTGCCCGGCTCCAGCATCGGGATCGGGGTGTCGTCGGCATGCAGCTTGGCGCCGGCCAGCACATGGCGTCGGATCACCT
>NZ_HG322949.1:5922486-5923037 GCF_000723165.1 Janthinobacterium agaricidamnosum NBRC 102515 = DSM 9628 | reverse complement strand
AGGGCGCCGGCATCAAGGCTGATACGCTGATATTGAACAACTGGCCGTACAGCGTCGACCAGCCTGTGCTGGAAAGAACCCAGAGCGGCGACGATCAGCAAACCATCGAAGCGCGCGAAGCAACGCTGATCAACATCATCAAGGAATTCATTACCAGCAACCCTGCTGTGGAACCGGCTTTCGCGGAGTTGAGGGACAAGGGCGCTGGGATTGTCGGTGAAAAATGGCGGCATGATGCCAACAAGGAGCGCGATAACCGCGGCAAGGTCTATCTTTATTTCAGCCCCGACGACTTGACGGTGGGACTGGGCAATATCCAGGGCATAGGCTGGTGGGGTCTGTACGATGGCATGCTTGGCAGAATGGGCGGCCGCTTCCTGCAACGCGTATTTGCGTCGCCAGTGGGTGCCACCAATGGCGCGCCGCAGGTGGGCGATGCCCCTCATGGCATCAATCTGAGTTTCAAATGGAATTTGGCGAGCCAGATGACTTTCTCCAGGAAGCGGCAGATTAACGCCGAAGAGCTTCCGGAACCTTTTCAGGCCGAGCTT
>NZ_HG322949.1:5921933-5922450 GCF_000723165.1 Janthinobacterium agaricidamnosum NBRC 102515 = DSM 9628 | reverse complement strand
TGGCACCGACGGTCACTGGAGCAAGAAAGCATGCGAGGCTTATGTGAAGAAGAGCGGCTTCGACATGTTCGATACGGACAAGATCCCGCCGAATGCATTCGCCGCGCCGACCACGCCGCCTGCAACGACGACGCCGCCAGCGACGACCACGCCGCCAGCGACGACGACGCCGCCTGCAACGACGACGCCGCCAGCGACGACCACGCCGCCAGCGACGACGACGCCGCCTGCAACGACGACGCCGCCTGCAACGACCACGCCGCCTGCAACGACGACGCCACCGGCCACCACCACGCCGCCCGCGGCGAACACGCCGCCGGCCGCCATTCCGAACGGCGCCACGGTGCCGGTCAACCAACCGAATACCGCCAGCGCGGCTTACCTGCTGTTGAGGGATCCGGCGGTCGGGGAAGGGAAGCTGAGCCAGGGCGATTTGTGGAACATCGCCAACGACAAGACCGGCAAGTACCAGCCGCAGACCCAGGCTGCGGCCCAGTATCTGTACGCCAACAAGGGG
>NZ_HG322949.1:5919192-5921897 GCF_000723165.1 Janthinobacterium agaricidamnosum NBRC 102515 = DSM 9628 | reverse complement strand
TTTTAAGCCGTTGGCGGCGAATCGGATCGCTATACGCGTCTTTAAATCTGATCTGTTTCGTTCCGGCGGATGCTGAGTGCTCCAAGAGTTTGCGGGAAAATACATAGTCTTTTAGAACGTTAGCGGAATCATGGCGGCTAAGCAAGTATTCAATGACACTGGAAGGCAGCGATTGGTCACCTGCGATCGCCTAGAAACCTTTCTGACGTGCATACGGATGCATCTTTGGTTGTTTTTCCAAGTCGTCAAAAAATGTTTTTGCAAACCTGTATTCTTCTCGAAGACTATTTCGATTACCGAAAAAAAGCTCTTTATTGGCTCGCCACAGTAGGACGCAACCACCAACAAAAGCTATTAAAACTGTTAATATTTTAATTATTAAATCTTTGTCCATGAGGCTAATATTCAATGTTAAGGAGATGTTGCACTGTTCGTAAACACAGGTATATAATTGAACCACTGCGCGCCTTCCGATTCATCCAGCGCGCATAATTCAAGCCGAGCGCACAAGCGCGGAGCAGGGCAGCGGCCAACCTGAAGCCGAGACCATTGATGCACTGTTGCGCCTGAACGAAAGCCTGCCTCTTTGCTGACGCGGGCTTTTTTTATTCCGCCATTGCTCTCATCGCCGCCTGAGCTAAGAAGCCTGAGCGCGTGAGGTGGTGTGATTTTGCGAACTGATCGATATCTCGCAGCAGGCTTTCCGGCAAGGAGATGTTCAGCCGAACCGGCTTGGTGTTGACTTTCGATAGGTCGATATTAACCAGCATCCAGAAACCATCGGCATAGTCCGGATTGCTTGTCCATTTCTCGATGGCGGAAGCTGCTGGAATATTCGTTTCTCGGTCATACATCACCTCAACAGCTTCTTGAGCGGCCTTGCTGAGATCGTGCAGTTCATCGGCGGCGGTATTGACGCCAGGCAGGTCGGGAAAGGAAGCGCCATAGGCGCTGTTGGCGTCTTTCCATACGTAGAGTGGATACAACATTTTTGGCCTCACTTTAATTGAGCTTGTTTCAGGATCGAATTGACCGTGCCTATCGGCAGGTCTTTTTTCGGGTGCGGAACGATCACAGACTTGCCAGTTTTAGGGTTGCGGTATTTGTGATGGCTGCCACGAGTGGAGACGTGTTCCCAGCCATCGGACTTTAGTTGTTTGATTATGTCTGCGCTGTTCATGCAGTCAATTATACACAAAAAATACACAATATTGCATGTGCCAAGTGACTCGATTGCAGTGTGGCAGCGCGTAACTTCGGGATAAGCGCAGGGCGAGTGGAAGTCTCGCGATCATGTGCAGTCTGCGGGCGCTATCAGTCGGATGCTGTCTCTGGGCTGCGCGTCAAATCGACCGCCGGAACGCTGTAACCCGGCACCAACAAGAAGGCCGCTCGCCACTTTCCGGCGCGCGGTTGGGTGGGCGGTCTCCTTGTTGGTGAGTGCGCAGGCTGATGCGAGCTTAAGCAGGTGGTCTATGATACTTTAACGGCCCGAGCCGAGATCAGCGCCGGCCACCAGCTTCAATTTTCGCGGGCGTAGCTCAATTGTTGAGCTGCTCCCCTCCAGGTATAGACGGGGCGATTTCGTTCGCCTGCTTTATATTTTCCCGATCTAAAGACGTGTCCTAGCTTAAGCGGAGTTAGTTCGTCGCCTGTCGAAGCGATGCCTGCCGTATCGAGTTGAAGGAATAGTTGATGCGTTGGAGGTTTGCTTCATATCGGGCGATCCATTCTTTGGCCTCGAGTCTTGCCGATGGTGTGTGCATTGAATATGGAGAGGAAATTACTGACGCAATTTGCTGGTGAGGGAAGTGTAGATTTTTCCCGCGTCCTTTATGGCTTAGCCATATCGGAAGAGTGCCATCGCTACTCAGTATTTTTAGAGCGGAGCTTACTGCTTGTGAATTATAGTTCGGCGATTCATCAAGTGATCGCCCTACAATAAACACCTTTTCAAAAAGAATTCTTGGTTCGTCCATAGCCTCAAGAGAAAACATAATTCTTGACTTGTCAGGCCGCAAATCTTCTGGAAGTGCACCCATGACGCGCCAAAGACAGTACCAAGTCCTACAGACTTGTGGCCGACTTTGATAAATTGTGCAGCCACCGTTGATGCAGTGGCTGCATAAAATGTCGGGCGCTTTCTTCAATTCTTCAGTTTCAATTTGGAGGAGCGAGCAGCAAGCCGTGCACGTGCCGCAGTTTCTATTTGGTACAAGGGAAAGTTGCATGTCAAATCCTTATCCTATTGATGTGCCATTTTCAACAAGCGGGAACCTATTAACGCTTCGGACCGCTCTTAAGATGCTATCAGTCAAAGCCTACTTCCCTGATGAAAGAATTATGGCTGAGTTGGCAACTATATCACTGTCGGTCAGCATGTCTTTGCCTCGCCCATGATGCATTACCATCGTCGTGCTCGTGCTGCTGGCCTGGCCCTGGCTGTGGGGTAAGCGTAAAGCCAGCGCCGTCTTGAGCCAGGCACCGAATTGTTGGATGATGGGATCACACCGCTGGGAAGCGGCGTGTTTTCAGGCCGAGGGAATCTGCGTGGCGCAGTTCCAGGGCAGGAAGTCGTCGACCCGGTTGACCGGATGATCGGCGATGTTGGTCAGCACATGGCGCAGCCAGGCCTCGGGGTCAACACCGTTGAGCCTGGCCGTGCCGATCAGCGAGTAGATGGCGGCGGCACGCTCGCCACCGCT
>NZ_HG322949.1:5918993-5919156 GCF_000723165.1 Janthinobacterium agaricidamnosum NBRC 102515 = DSM 9628 | reverse complement strand
CTTACAAAATAATAAGTTCGCACTAGATCGCCCATCAATCATGAAGTGGACCATGTTTATCAAGGACTTCCACCTCTACTGGTCAGTCGAACAGGCGTCGCGTAAAGCAATTATCGAAGGCAATGCCCACTACTACAGTTCGGGAGAGTTACCAAGCTGTATT
>NZ_HG322949.1:5918746-5918957 GCF_000723165.1 Janthinobacterium agaricidamnosum NBRC 102515 = DSM 9628 | reverse complement strand
CCACCCCTTTAAAGGTGTACATTGACAACCCCGTCCCTTAATACCCGCGCCGTCGATACGTGGCGTCGCGCAACAGCGCCGGCCACGTAGCCTTTTTTCTCTGTCTTTTTCGGGCCGCGAGGGTGTTTACGCAGCGTTTTTGGTTTGGCGTAAGCGGCAATCTGGAGCAGTAATTTGCTCAGCTCTGATGCACACATGGCGTCGTAGCGCC
>NZ_HG322949.1:5917612-5918710 GCF_000723165.1 Janthinobacterium agaricidamnosum NBRC 102515 = DSM 9628 | reverse complement strand
TGTCCGATTGGGTGGTCCAGTGTAATTGGCCGCCGGCAAATAACGCCGTCGAGGCCGGCGTGGCCCAGTTGATGCTGGCGGGCGCTTCCAGCAGCACCCATGGCGCGCCGAATTGCTCGACCGGCCTGGCCTCGTCGAGTTGACGCGCGCCATCCTTCGCTTTCAGCGCGCTGTGGCCGCCGATATTGCCGGCCATGCGGCCTTTTTGTTGCGGATCGATGTGGGCCAGCAAGTCGGGCTGGGCCGCGTTGGCGTCCTTGCTCAGCAGCGCTTGCTGTTGCTGCGCCGCTTGCGCCAACACCTTGCTCAGTTCAGCGGCGCCGCGCAATTGCGCCGCCGCTTCGGCAGTATCGAGCTGGGTCGAGGCGATGCCGCTGCCTTGCTGCTGGCGTGCGCTACTGGAAATCAACAGGCCCTCGGCGCCGCGCAGCATGCCCCAGGCATCGGTGCGTAATTCAAAGCCGCTGCCGCGATAGGCGCCCCGTTGCGCCGAACCGGCCGCCTGCTGCACCAGGTAGCCGAGATTCAATTGTGTCGCGGCACTGCTGCTGGCCAACCGGGTGCGCAATTGGCCGGGCGTATCGTCGATGACCCACTGGTTGTAGCCGTCGCCATCGAAATTATTGCTGTGCATGCCGGACAGTACGCCGCCATGGTTACTGCCCGAATCGATACCGGCCGAGTAGGGCGGGATATCGGCGCCGGTGTACAGCTGCGCCACCACGAGCGGACGGTCGATATCGCCTTCGATGAAATCGACCAGTACTTCGGTGCCGAGGCGCGGCGTGAATTGCGACCCCCAGTTCGGCCCCGCCAGCGCCTCCGCTACCCGCACCCATGCGCCGGACGCCTGGTTGCCGGGTGCGTTGCCCTTGCTGTCGGTGTTGTGATGCAGTCCGCCGGGATTGGCGGCGGCGCCGCGCTGCCAGGCGAACTGGACGCGCACCTGATGGTCGCGCGCCGTCGTATTGACCGTCTCCGGCAAACCGACCACCAGCGCCGTTTGCGGACCGGGCGCGGTATGGGTATCCGGTGCGGCGATCGCGCGCGGCACGATGGGGACCGTCTCGCGCACGCAGCCGAAAGTGTTGCGGTAGG
>NZ_HG322949.1:5916978-5917576 GCF_000723165.1 Janthinobacterium agaricidamnosum NBRC 102515 = DSM 9628 | reverse complement strand
GTCGAACGGACCTGCCACAGATGGGCGCGCGCTTCATGCACCTGCATCTGCAAGGTGGCGTAGCGGCGCGCCTGGGCCGCATCGGCGTAGCGGTACTGGCCCGGTGCATCGTAGCTTTCCAGCAGCGGAGCGTGCTTGCCGCCAACCACCCGGTTGGTCGGCACGCTGGCGCTGATCGCCTTTTTCGCCTTGTAGTCGTAGCTCAGCACCGTGACCATGCCGACGCGCAGGCTGCGCTCGGAGCGCAGCGCCTGGATCGTGTCGCCCGGTTCTCCGGCGCGGGCGGCGTGATAGCGCAGGCCGCCGTCCCGGGCGCTGCTGGTATCCTCGGGCGTGGCGCAAGTTTCGCTGCTGTCGGCGAACAGCACCATGCACTGGCCGCCATCGGCCTCTTCGAAACGCCATGTCAAACCTTCGTCGGTCAGCAGGCGGCGGATGAAATCAAAGTCCGATTCGCGGTACTGGCAGCAATAACCGCGCCGGCCGGCACCTTCCATGAACGGGCCGGTTTCATCGCTCCAGCGCCAGATCGCGCGCGGCGCGTAGGCGCTGAACACGCTGTCGATGATCTCGATGATGGTTTTGTCTTGCCAGACGC
>NZ_HG322949.1:5915379-5916942 GCF_000723165.1 Janthinobacterium agaricidamnosum NBRC 102515 = DSM 9628 | reverse complement strand
TGACATTAAACAGAGATTAAACTGAAGAGTTTGATCCTGGCTCAGATTGAACGCTGGCGGCATGCCTTACACATGCAAGTCGAACGGCAGCACGGAGCTTGCTCTGGTGGCGAGTGGCGAACGGGTGAGTAATATATCGGAACGTACCCTGGAGTGGGGGATAACGTAGCGAAAGTTACGCTAATACCGCATACGATCTACGGATGAAAGTGGGGGATCGCAAGACCTCATGCTCGTGGAGCGGCCGATATCTGATTAGCTAGTTGGTAGGGTAAAAGCCTACCAAGGCATCGATCAGTAGCTGGTCTGAGAGGACGACCAGCCACACTGGAACTGAGACACGGTCCAGACTCCTACGGGAGGCAGCAGTGGGGAATTTTGGACAATGGGCGCAAGCCTGATCCAGCAATGCCGCGTGAGTGAAGAAGGCCTTCGGGTTGTAAAGCTCTTTTGTCAGGGAAGAAACGGTGAGGGCTAATATCCTTTGCTAATGACGGTACCTGAAGAATAAGCACCGGCTAACTACGTGCCAGCAGCCGCGGTAATACGTAGGGTGCAAGCGTTAATCGGAATTACTGGGCGTAAAGCGTGCGCAGGCGGTTTTGTAAGTCTGATGTGAAATCCCCGGGCTCAACCTGGGAATTGCATTGGAGACTGCAAGGCTAGAATCTGGCAGAGGGGGGTAGAATTCCACGTGTAGCAGTGAAATGCGTAGATATGTGGAGGAACACCGATGGCGAAGGCAGCCCCCTGGGTCAAGATTGACGCTCATGCACGAAAGCGTGGGGAGCAAACAGGATTAGATACCCTGGTAGTCCACGCCCTAAACGATGTCTACTAGTTGTCGGGTCTTAATTGACTTGGTAACGCAGCTAACGCGTGAAGTAGACCGCCTGGGGAGTACGGTCGCAAGATTAAAACTCAAAGGAATTGACGGGGACCCGCACAAGCGGTGGATGATGTGGATTAATTCGATGCAACGCGAAAAACCTTACCTACCCTTGACATGGACGGAATCCCGAAGAGATTTGGGAGTGCTCGAAAGAGAGCCGTTACACAGGTGCTGCATGGCTGTCGTCAGCTCGTGTCGTGAGATGTTGGGTTAAGTCCCGCAACGAGCGCAACCCTTGTCATTAGTTGCTACGAAAGGGCACTCTAATGAGACTGCCGGTGACAAACCGGAGGAAGGTGGGGATGACGTCAAGTCCTCATGGCCCTTATGGGTAGGGCTTCACACGTCATACAATGGTACATACAGAGCGCCGCCAACCCGCGAGGGGGAGCTAATCGCAGAAAGTGTATCGTAGTCCGGATTGTAGTCTGCAACTCGACTGCATGAAGTTGGAATCGCTAGTAATCGCGGATCAGCATGTCGCGGTGAATACGTTCCCGGGTCTTGTACACACCGCCCGTCACACCATGGGAGCGGGTTTTACCAGAAGTAGGTAGCTTAACCGCAAGGAGGGCGCTTACCACGGTAGGATTCGTGACTGGGGTGAAGTCGTAACAAGGTAGCCGTATCGGAAGGTGCGGCTGGATCACCTCCTTTCTAGAGTATGCACG
>NZ_HG322949.1:5915177-5915343 GCF_000723165.1 Janthinobacterium agaricidamnosum NBRC 102515 = DSM 9628 | reverse complement strand
GGTTCTTTAACAATTAACAGTCGATAAGTGTGGGCGTTTGATGCCAGTGCAGCGTTGCTTCGGCAACGTCAAACTACAAGCATTAAATGCTCACAAGAAGTAATTGAAATAGGACGCTTTGAAAAAAGTGGCCTGTCAGTATTTTGAGTGAGCGACCTGTCAGAGA
>NZ_HG322949.1:5914992-5915141 GCF_000723165.1 Janthinobacterium agaricidamnosum NBRC 102515 = DSM 9628 | reverse complement strand
TAAATCCCGGTGTGCTATTGAACACTGATTTACGTTTGCGCTTTCGGTAAAACCTTGGTGGAGGATGACGGGATCGAACCGACGACCCCCTGCTTGCAAAGCAGGTGCTCTCCCAGCTGAGCTAATCCCCCATGTGGATGATTCTAAAC
>NZ_HG322949.1:5914621-5914956 GCF_000723165.1 Janthinobacterium agaricidamnosum NBRC 102515 = DSM 9628 | reverse complement strand
GAGTTAGTAATAACTCAGGTCAGCAAACGTCCACACTTATCGGCTGTTAATCAAAGAAGAAACAGTAGCAGTACCGCAGTATCAGTATCCGCAGTATCCGCGTTGGGGCTGTAGCTCAGCTGGTTAGAGCACCGTGTTGATAACGCGGGGGTCGTTGGTTCGAGTCCAACCAGCCCTACCAGTAATATCCAAGTCGTAGCAATACACCGGGGGATTAGCTCAGCTGGGAGAGCAGCTGCTTTGCAAGCAGGGGGTCGTCGGTTCGATCCCGTCATCCTCCACCAAGGTTTTACCGAAAGCGCAAATGTAAATCAGTGTTCAATAGCACACCGGGA
>NZ_HG322949.1:5911545-5914585 GCF_000723165.1 Janthinobacterium agaricidamnosum NBRC 102515 = DSM 9628 | reverse complement strand
GCACAACAAACTCACAACAATCGCGCTTCTCATCAACCATAACCTGCCAAGGTTATAGGGACAAGCCGTACGGGCAATTAGTACTGGTTAGCTTAATGCATTACTGCACTTCCACACCCAGCCTATCAACGTCCTGGTCTCGAACGACCCTTCAAAGAGCTCAAGGCTCTGGGAAATCTCATCTCAAGGCAAGTTTCCCGCTTAGATGCTTTCAGCGGTTATCTCTTCCGTATTTAGCTACCCGGCAATGCCACTGGCGTGACAACCGGTACACCAGAGATACGTCCACTCCGGTCCTCTCGTACTAGGAGCAGCCCCCTTCAAATTTCCAACGCCCACGGCAGATAGGGACCAAACTGTCTCACGACGTTTTAAACCCAGCTCACGTACCACTTTAAATGGCGAACAGCCATACCCTTGGGACCGGCTACAGCCCCAGGATGTGATGAGCCGACATCGAGGTGCCAAACTCCCCCGTCGATATGAACTCTTGGGAGGAATCAGCCTGTTATCCCCAGAGTACCTTTTATCCGTTGAGCGATGGCCCTTCCATACAGAACCACCGGATCACTATGTCCTACTTTCGTACCTGCTCGACTTGTCAGTCTCGCAGTTAAGCACGCTTATGCCATTGCACTATCAACACGATGTCCGACCGTATCTAGCGTACCTTCGAACTCCTCCGTTACACTTTAGGAGGAGACCGCCCCAGTCAAACTGCCTACCATGCACTGTCCCCGACCCGGATAACGGGCCAAGGTTAGAACCTCAAACAAACCAGGGTGGTATTTCAAGGATGGCTCCACGAGAACTGGCGTCCCCGCTTCTAAGCCTCCCACCTATCCTACACAGATTGGTTCAAAGTCCAATGCAAAGCTACAGTAAAGGTTCATGGGGTCTTTCCGTCTAGCCGCGGGTAGATTGCATCATCACAAACATTTCAACTTCGCTGAGTCTCGGGAGGAGACAGTGTGGCCATCGTTACGCCATTCGTGCAGGTCGGAACTTACCCGACAAGGAATTTCGCTACCTTAGGACCGTTATAGTTACGGCCGCCGTTTACTGGGACTTCAATCAAGAGCTTGCACCCCATCATTTAATCTTCCAGCACCGGGCAGGCGTCACACCCTATACGTCCACTTTCGTGTTTGCAGAGTGCTGTGTTTTTATTAAACAGTCGCAGCCACCAGTTTATTGCAACCCTTTCACCCTCATGCAGTAAAGCAATCAAGCTACCGGGGCGTACCTTTTCCCGAAGTTACGGTACCAATTTGCCGAGTTCCTTCTCCCGAGTTCTCTCAAGCGCCTTAGAATACTCATCTCGCCCACCTGTGTCGGTTTGCGGTACGGTCTCGTATGACTGAAGCTTAGAGGCTTTTCTTGGAACCACTTCCGATTGCTACGTGAGCAAGCTCACTCGTCCCAGCCCCTTGAATTGCGCGCCCGGATTTGCCTAAGCGCCTTCTATGAACCAGAAACTGCCTATTCCAACAGGCAGACAACCTTCCGCGATCCGTCCCCCCATCGCATCATACGACGGTGCAGGAATATTAACCTGCTTCCCATCAGCTACGCATCTCTGCCTCGCCTTAGGGGCCGACTCACCCTGCTCCGATGAACGTTGAACAGGAAACCTTGGGCTTACGGCGTGGAGGCTTTTCACCCCCATTATCGCTACTCATGTCAGCATTCGCACTTCTGATACCTCCAGCATCCTTTACAAGACACCTTCGCAGGCTTACAGAACGCTCTCCTACCATATGCATTACTGCATATCCGCAGCTTCGGTGACTGGCTTAGCCCCGTTACATCTTCCGCGCAGGACGACTCGATCAGTGAGCTATTACGCTTTCTTTAAATGATGGCTGCTTCTAAGCCAACATCCTGACTGTTTTAGCCTTCCCACTTCGTTTTCCACTTAGCCAATCTTTGGGACCTTAGCTGGCGGTCTGGGTTGTTTCCCTCTTGACGCCGGACGTTAGCACCCGACGTCTGTCTCCCAAGCTCGCACTCATCGGTATTCGGAGTTTGCAATGGTTTGGTAAGTCGCGATGACCCCCTAGCCATAACAGTGCTCTACCCCCGATGGTGATACTTGAGGCACTACCTAAATAGTTTTCGGAGAGAACCAGCTATTTCCAAGTTTGTTTAGCCTTTCACCCCTACCCACAGCTCATCCCCTAATTTTTCAACATTAGTGGGTTCGGACCTCCAGTGCGTGTTACCGCACCTTCATCCTGGCCATGAGTAGATCACTTGGTTTCGGGTCTACACCCAGCGACTGTTCGCCCTGTTCGGACTCGATTTCTCTACGGCTTCCCTATTCGGTTAACCTTGCCACTGAATGTAAGTCGCTGACCCATTATACAAAAGGTACGCAGTCACGGAACAAGTCCGCTCCTACTGTTTGTATGCACACGGTTTCAGGATCTATTTCACTCCCCTTCCGGGGTTCTTTTCGCCTTTCCCTCACGGTACTGGTTCACTATCGGTCGATTACGAGTATTTAGCCTTGGAGGATGGTCCCCCCATATTCAGACAGGATGTCACGTGTCCCGCCCTACTTGTCGTACGCTTAGTACCACCGGTCCGATTTCACATACGGGACTATCACCCACTATGGTTCCCATTTCCACGGGATTCTGTTATCGGTCCGACTATCACGTACAGGCTCTTCCCATTTCGCTCGCCGCTACTTTGGGAATCTCGGTTGATTTCTTTTCCTGCAGCTACTTAGATGTTTCAGTTCGCCGCGTTCGCCTTGCATGCCTATGTATTCAGCATGCAATACCCTAAAAGGGTGGGTTGCCCCATTCGGAAATCTGCGGATCAATGCGTGTTTGCTCGCTCCCCGCAGCTTATCGCAAGCTACTACGTCCTTCATCGCCTGTAATCGCCAAGGCATCCACCATGTGCACTTATTCGCTTGTCCCTATAACGCTGGCCCCTGGTTCATTGCTGAATCAAGGAAGCGGTTACAGAGATAAGAAGTACAACGTTGTTGCTTGTTTGTTGATACATACAATCATTACCCATCGAA
>NZ_HG322949.1:5910261-5911509 GCF_000723165.1 Janthinobacterium agaricidamnosum NBRC 102515 = DSM 9628 | reverse complement strand
ACTCAGCTTTATCACTTTTACACAAATAATTTCCGCATGCGAAAGTACGCATTTTATCAAGCTGCTGTAGAAGCCTAGGGTCAGTGAGCCGTAGAGTTCGGTTTTCCCAAATTTTATACTGCACAATTACAATACTGGCTTCTTCCTGATCAATGGAATGTCTTTCATAAATAACATCAGCCCCCGTGACCTGCTCAGGCTTGTCAGGGTGCAGCACACGAACTCTCAACATCCCACCATCGGGCAATTCAAAATCCCGCCTTGCCTGCCCGGCTCCCATTTCTAGTAGCCCCTTTGCCACAGCGGTAGCATCGCGGAAAATTAATTGATTTTCCGTATGAGCAGGAGGGTCTAACTCATTCTTAGCATTAACTAGCGTTTTCAGTCGCCCCTTTAATTGGTCGACCCTACTCCTATCCTTGCTGATCTTGGCTATCTTTAATAAGCCCTCTGAATCGCCACAACAATTGTAGACACTCCTGAGCCATAATTACTGGCACAAGGAGAAGGTATGAGCGGAAAGCGGTACACAGAGGAATTCAAGATTGCTGCGGTCAAGCAAGTGGCGCAGCGGGGGCACCCGGTTAGCGAAGTCGCAGAGCGGCTTGGCGTGAGCATCCATAGCCTGTACGCCTGGGTGAAACGCTATGGCGTCCCAGAGAAAGAGCGCAAGGCAGTTGATGTTCAGGCCGACGAAATGCGGCGCCTAAAAGCCGAGCTCAAGCGCGTCACGGAGGAGCGCGACATTTTGAAAAAGGCCGCGGTGTACTTTGCCAAGACGTCCGCGTAAGGTACACCTTAATTGTTGAGTTACAGGACCAATTCCCGGTGCGACGGCTTTGTAAAGTGCTCGAGGTTCATCCGAGCGGTTTTTATGCTTGGTGTCTGAACCCTGAAAGCAAACGTGCCAAGGAAGACAAGCGCCTGCTGGTGCCCATCAAGGAATCTTGGCTGGAAAGCGGCAGCGTGTACGGCTACCGCAAGGTCTGCGCCGATCTGCGCGAGCTGGGTGAACAATGCGGCATCAATCGCGTTCATCGCCTGATGCGCTCGGCTGGGATTCGTTCTCAGACGGGTTACGCCAGGCGCAAGTACAAACGTGGCGGCGCGCCATCGCTAGTAGCCCCGAATCATCTGCAGCGGCAGTTTGATGTGCAAGAGCCAAATCGCGTCTGGGTCACGGACATTACCTACATCCGGACGTATGAGGGCTGGCTGTATTTAGCCATTGTACTTGACCTGTTCTCG
>NZ_HG322949.1:5908828-5910225 GCF_000723165.1 Janthinobacterium agaricidamnosum NBRC 102515 = DSM 9628 | reverse complement strand
TTTAATCGAGGAGGTGTTTATGAGGCGACCAGCGGGGCGGATGAACAAGTTGACTGGGCGAAAGGCGATGCGCTCGCCAGGTGCGCCATCGCATCGCCGGGAAACCGAGCGGCGGTTCTGGGAACAAATAGCAACGGGGATTACAAGCGAAAAAGCTGCTGAAGCGGTTGGCGTGTCGCAAGCAGTCGGGACGCGTTGGTTTCGTCATAATGGCGGCATGCCACTTTCTATGTTGAACCCAATATCTGGAAGGTACTTGTCGTTTGCTGAGCGAGAAGAGATTGGACTTCTTTCGTGCCAGGGCGTCGGAGTACGAGAGATTGCGCGCCGTATCGGGCGTAGCGCATCAACGGTTTCCCGTGAGCTGACACGTAATGTTGCAACTCGCTGTGGCCGACTTGAGTATCGAGCTTCGGTTGCGCAGTGGAAGGCTGAGCTGGTTGCGAAAAGACCCAAGCCATCGAAACTGTTAACTGATCCACGTTTGCACGACTACGTTCAAGATCGCCTGGAGGGCAAGGTTCGTGACGCGAATGGTCGTGACATCTCTGGGCCTCGGCCAGCGCCGTTCATAGGAAGAAATAAGCCGCATCGCGGTGATCGTAAATGGGTCACCGGTTGGTCGCCCGAACAAATTTCCAACCGACTAAAGATCGACTTCCCGGATGATCAATCCATGCGCATCTCTCACGAAGCCATATACCAAGCACTTTATATCCAGGGTCGAGGAGCTCTCAAGCGCGAGTTGGTTGGCTGCCTGCGTACTGGGAGGGCATTGCGCGTACCGAGAGCAAGGGCACAAGCCAAAGCCTGGGCACATGTGAGCGAGGATGTAATGATCTCCAACAGGCCTGCAGAAGCCGACGATCGTGCGGTCCCGGGGCATTGGGAGGGTGACCTGATCATCGGACTAAACCGGTCTGCGATCGGAACGCTAGTTGAGCGTTCAAGCAGATTCACCATGCTTGTCCACCTGCCTCGCGAGGAAGGCTACGGATTGATACCCAGGACGAAAAATGGCCCCGCGTTGGCTGGCTACGGAGCTGTCACGATGGCTAATGCGCTCAAGAATACCGTGACCGACATGCCCACCCTTTTGTGGCAATCATTGACCTGGGATCGTGGCAAAGAACTGTCAGATCATGCCCGCTTCACGGTCGAGTCCGGGGTGAAGGTATTCTTCGCCGACCCGCATAGCCCATGGCAGCGCGGCACAAACGAAAATACGAATGGCCTACTGCGGCAGTACTTCCCAAAGGGTACAGATTTGTCTCGGTGGAGCGCTCAAGAGATTCAAGCCGTTGCTAATGCGCTGAATTCCAGACCCCGGAAAACGCTTGGTTGGAAGTCACCGGCAGAAGTACTGGACGAATATCTACAATTTGTTCAACAATCTA
>NZ_HG322949.1:5907593-5908792 GCF_000723165.1 Janthinobacterium agaricidamnosum NBRC 102515 = DSM 9628 | reverse complement strand
CGGTAATCTCCCCATTTTTAGAGCGCGCTAAAAGTAGAGGCTAAGCGGCCAGGGCAAGCTTCTGTTTTGGTGTAATGCCGCCAAGTGCCATGTTGGGCCGGTCGTGATTGTAAGTCCACAACCAGCGGGTTGCAAAATCCTGGATATCCTCGAGTGTTTCAAACAGGTGATGAGCCAGCCAGTCGTAGCGCACGGTGCGGTTATAGCGCTCGACATAGGCATTCTGCTGCGGCTGCCCAGGCTCAATGAAGTCAATGCGTATGTCGCGCCTGGCGGCCCAGGCCAGCGTCACGGCGCTGATGTATTCGGGGCCGTTATCGCAGCGAATGACCTGGGGTTTGCCACGCCATTCAATGATCCTGTCGAGGCAACGGATGACGCGTTCGGACGGCAATGAGAAGTCAACCTCGATGCCGAGTCCCTCACGGTTGTAATCGTCGATCACGTTGAACAAGCGGATGCTTCTGCCGTCGGCCAGTTGGTCGTGCATGAAATCCATCGACCAGGTGTCGTTGATCTGTGCAGGCACGGCCAGCGGCAGCGGTTTTTCGCGTACCAGCCGATGGCGCGGCTTGATCCGTAAGTTCAGTTCCAGCTCGCGATAGATCCTGTAGACGCGCTTGTGGTTCCATTTAAAACCCTTTACGTTGCGCAAATACAGGAAGCACAGACCGAAGCCCCAGTTGCGCTGGTTATTGGTCAGGCGTACCAGCCAGTCCGCCACGACAGCGTTTTCCGCATCGAGCTTGGCACGATAGCGATAGCAGGTCTGGCTGATGCCGAACGCCAGGCAAGCCAGTCCGATTGTGGCTGAACGTTGGGCCACGGCCCATTGCGCCATCTCCCGCCGCTGAGATGGCGTTACCACTTTTTTGTCAAAGCTTCCGCGACAATCTCGGCTTTCAAGCGCTCCTCGGCATACATCTTCTTCAGGCGCCGGTTTTCGTCCTCCAACTCCTTCATGCGGGCCATCAGCGAGGCGTCCATGCCGCCGAACTTGGAGCGCCATTTGTAGAACGTGGCATTGCTGATGCCATGCTCGCGGCAAAGCTCAGGGACTGGTGAGCCGCCCTCGGCTTGCTTGAGGATGGAGATGATCTGGCTATCGGTAAAACGGGACGTCTTCATGTAGAACTTTCAAAAAATCTGAGTTTGGAAAATTCTACTTTTAAATGCGATCATTTGGCGGGGGGATTACC
>NZ_HG322949.1:5906848-5907557 GCF_000723165.1 Janthinobacterium agaricidamnosum NBRC 102515 = DSM 9628 | reverse complement strand
AAACTCCTCAAAGACGGCCGCTACATCCCCGAAATGCCCGATGCCTCGACCCTGTTCGTACTGGCCCGGCGCGAGCGGGTCGAGGCGATGCGGCCGTTCGCCTTCGACGATATGCCGCCCGAAAAAAGCGTAGACCAGCTCAATGCGCATGGCGTGGCGCGCCGCCTGTTCCTCGCTTACGACGCACTGGAAAGAACGGTCCCGCATCCCGACAAGGAACGCGATCCGGCCATGCACACCTCGCGCCAGCCGCTGATTTCAGAATGGCTGCCGGTCGCCGCGGCCTTCGCGCAACGCTCCGACATCCGCGGCACCGGCGTCGCCAACCTGCTCGACGATATCAATCCCCGTGCCTACCATCCGCCCAAAAACTGGCAACCGACGCCATGGTTTCCGATTCCCTGGAACAAGCATCAACTGGCCGAATTCGACAAACTGCCGACACTGGGTTTTATTCATCGTCCCACCTTCGTCACTTTCAACGATGAGCACGGCAAACCGTTGATCGACCCCGGCGAACGTGAAAAAGCCTTGTCAGCCGGTTGGCAAGCGGCCTTGCGCACCTTGCCCGAAGCCCGGCGCGCGGGCGCGCCGGCGCGCATTGTCAGCGCGACCGGCAACAACACCGCCCGGCTGATCGCGCTGCACCGCATGCTCAACAAGCACACCGCACAAGGTGGCCCGGAACTCGACAGCAACCGGATCGACC
>NZ_HG322949.1:5906557-5906812 GCF_000723165.1 Janthinobacterium agaricidamnosum NBRC 102515 = DSM 9628 | reverse complement strand
TTGACCGACGCCGACGCGCTGGGCGTCATTTCGAACGCCGCCGCACAGGCCGCCGCGACCGCACAGACGCTGGCCGATCAAACCGACGCCGCCGCGCTCGACGTGATCGCGAACGCCGCGGCAGCCGCGGCAGCCGCCGCGGCGACAGCCGCCGGGCAAACCGATGCGTCGCTGCTCGGCGCCGCCTCCACGGCGGCCACCAGCGCCGCCAACGCGACCGCCGCGATCGCCGCGCAAAGCGACGCCGCCGCGCTG
>NZ_HG322949.1:5906394-5906521 GCF_000723165.1 Janthinobacterium agaricidamnosum NBRC 102515 = DSM 9628 | reverse complement strand
GCAATCGCCGCCACCGACGCCGCAGCCGCACAGGCTGCCGCATTGCTCGCCGGCGTAGACCTGAGCACCATCGCTGCCGCCGCAGCCGCACAGGCCACTGCGGCAGCAGCAGCGGCGACCGCGGCGC
>NZ_HG322949.1:5902276-5906358 GCF_000723165.1 Janthinobacterium agaricidamnosum NBRC 102515 = DSM 9628 | reverse complement strand
ATGCACCAGCCCCATGCCGCCACGCTCAAGATGCTCATGTCCGGTAAAACCCCGGACCGTGCTGGCCGGCTCGATCGCATTGGCCGCATCGTCCGCGCCCGCGCCCGCCCCGCTGGCGACCCTCCGGTCGCCCCACGCATCGTATGCCAGACGCTCCACCACACGGCCAGAGGCGTCGCTTACCACGCTGCTTGAACCCAGGTGATCGGCCAGCACGTATTTCACGTCTTCGCTGCCGTTGCTGCGCCGCGTATGAATCGCCAGCGCGCCGCCAGCGCCGCTTATGTAGTGCCTGAATTGCGTTAAACCTGCCTGGCTGTTGATCTCCTTCTCGAACTCGCCGCCATTCAGATACACTGTGTGCTGGTACCAGCTTGCAGTTTGACGAGACGGCCAGTCAGCGCGTCGTACCCGCGCGTGGCGGTCAGCCCGTTCCCATAAGTTTCGCTGACTACATTACCATCGGCGTTTTCAGCATTGCGTGGGGCAAATATCCATAATCAAACGGGACTGGACGGTGCATGATAGCTGGAAGAATATTTTGACCCCGGCGGTACGGCAACCGGGGGCTTTTCCTTCATCCCGACAGCACCCGGCTTACTGCGTCCCCAAAGTTCTCAACCAATTACCGCCGATTTCAGTACGTTCCGCTTCCCACTCTGGTGGAAGATCTGCGATCTGATGAAGTGTCGGATCGGCATCAAGTAAAACCCCGATGCTAACGTGGTATGGCTCGAGAGGATCATTATGATCGACACCTCCACACAAGAACTGCCAGTCCCCGTCTTCCCTAACAACCAAGAGTGCAGGCCGCTCGCCTCGGAACATATGCCCACAACAATAGACCCCCAATCGCTGATCATCAAACTTTGAACTTCCCATCCCACACTCCTTATCTATAACCAGGTGGCAACCATTGCGTACCAATATCCTTAGCACCTTTCGACGTATTGCATGTACGGCATGAATTTGCCGCATTCGAATCGTTGGTTCTTCCCCCTTTAGACCATGCATCAACGTGGTCCGTTTGCGCAGAGTTTGCCTGGCCGGGCTTATTGGTGGTCTTTATCCCACAGTATTCGCACGCTGGATCGCCGTCCGCATCCTTTGATCTATCTTGGGCGCGGTCCCGCTCACCTTTGTTAAAACGACGTCGTGGATCTTTTTCAACGTCCTGTTTCTTTTCATCATCGCTACTACTGCTAGCTCCTTCTCCACTGTCTGTCCCCTGCGCATCCAGCCCCTGCTCCGCACTCTCAGCCGCCGCTTCATCGCTCATGCCCTCGGCAACGGCCATGCCCAGCGCGATCGGCAGCGGCGTCGTCGCCTGAAGCCCTTTGACGAAAGGAATCGCCCCCTTCGCCAGCCCCTTGAGCGCCGCGCTGGCAAGGTACCGGAATCCCCTCCCAGCCGCTTGAAGTTCCCGGTACACCCGCTCCCCTAACGATGGCGGCCGCGCCGTCATGTTCAACGACGGATCACTGACGTCATTGCTCACGTCGAGACGCTGCACGAGGCCCATCCCCACCCCTTGCATCGCCGTCCGGCTCGCCGTGACCTCAATCGTCGCCATGATCTGCATGTAACCGCTCGGATCGGTCGCATTGAGCGGATTGTTCCACACATAGCTGTAACGATTATAACTTTGCGACTGGTACGTCCTGATCGCCGAAAAGCGCGAAGCCACGCATCAAATCGCCTGAAAATGCCGTTGTTGGACTCCCAAAATCGACAATTCTTGGTGAGTGCTCTGTTCGTCCGTTCGCAGACCAAGAGTGAGTGAAAATAATAAATTGATCAGCGTTTCCCTGGACTCCGGCGGGCCAAACTATTTATACTCGGACAAGTCCATACACAACTTCTCCACCGCTTTCAGCAAGAGACCGCTGTTTGCCACTCGCTTATCAAGAATTACCAAGCATCGAAAATGGTCAGATTCTCGATAAGCGGCACTCACAAGAAAATTTGCCGTATCCTCTATTGCATCGTCTTGATGAGACGTAGTGATAATTTCAAGTCTGGACTCACTCTCTAGTACAAGATCGATCTGGTCTTCCATTTCGTCGGCAAATTCGCCATAAGTCGCAAATAAAAGCGTACCTATAGACAAGCAGCCCTTGATTACTTCTGCCAACACAGCATCCTCAAGACGATAGGACAAAGCCATTAAACTAACTGTTGGCATCGGTTTCAACTTCGCCCAATCGGCCCTTTCGACAGAATCAAAAACACATAATTCGCAAGATCGCATAGTTTCCCCTGATTATTGGCCGCCGCGAATTTTATCGATGTTATTCTGAAAAGTCCGGATTTCAGTTTCCAGATGTCGTATACGAGTAGCACGCTGTGCTTCAATTACCTCCTTGGGCTGATCTTCCATGCCTGGCCTGACGCTTGGGTTGTTCTTGAAGTCGGCAAGCTTCTGTTCGTGTTTCTCGATCTGCTTCTCCAATGATCGGATAGACTTCCGGTCCTCTTTGGACAAGTCCTTATCTTTATCATCATCCGATGGCGGTGGACTAGCTGTTGCGCTATTCGTCCCCTGCGCATCCAGCGCCTGCTCCGCACTCTCAGACGCCGCTTCATCGCTCATGCCCTCGGCAACGGCCATGCCCAGCGCGATAGGCAGCGGCGGCGTCGCCTGCAGCCCTTTGACGAAAGGAATCGCCCCCTTCGTCAGCCCCTTGAGCGCCGATTTCGCTACATACTCCACACCCCGCCACGCCGAACGAAGTTTACGATAGCCCCCCGTAGCTACGAAAGGATACGTGCTGCTGTTCCGCCACCCTTTGGACAAGTCCTTATCTTTATCATCATCCAGCGGTAGTGGACTGGCTGTTGTGTTGGTACAGCTTGGTCGACGATGCCGTGAACCCGCAGCATTTCAAGAAGGGACAAAAACCTATGCTGCACTTGAAGTACCACTACTTATTAAGTTTTGGCGTTCGCCACCTTTTGATCAAACCAAACATCGCTTTGCGGCGAAAAGAATCGATAGCCAAAAGGCAATGCCAGAAACTTGACAAGATCAGGTCTTCTAGCACTGACGTGGTGGGCGTGCACAGTTTTCAGCGTGCTGCTATCACCATTAAAACGATCCGTGGTTAGCCACCATCCCGACATGTGATCCGGCGATGGATATCGAACACCTTCCACTTCGTCGCCTTCATAAACTCCGTCTGAAATAACAACCAGTTGATCTAGTCTCGGCGGAGCAAACGCCGCCCCAACCTTTTGACAAATCTGATGTTGGTCTCGCCAATATGAAACAGCCGTATTCACACCAAAGACAAAATTCGTTGCTTCGGGGCTGTACTCCCAAAACACAAGTCGATTACGATCATCTAATTCTGCTTTAGTAAGCCAATATCCGTAATTGACGGTTTCGCCGGACTTGATTGGATTACCAGCCGCCGCATAGTCCTGTATGAACCTAACAAACTCGCCGCATTCATCCAGCAGCAAGGGATTATCGACTGTCGCACTTATTTCGTAGTTAAGTTGATTCAGCAGCCCTGCCGTTCGGCAAGTCAATCCCTCACTGATCATAGATATTTCGATACTCAATTTATACCTCCATTTTAGCGACTCTGTGTACCCCTTACTTGTCCACCTTGCACCCGGCTGCATGTCAAGCAGTGTGGATACAGTTCCTGCGCACCACCCGAAGGGTTCAACGCATTCGGAGGTTGATGATCGGGAATGTGATTGCCGCTAGTCGTGCCGGGATCTTTGCTGCCGCACGTGTGGCAACCAGTGTTTTGCCCGATCTCGTTAATTTTGTCGCGCTCTTCCTTGCTAAAGTCCCGACCGGGTCCACGTGCAGGAATTGATTCGCCAGCATGTGGGCCAGGTTGTAAGGTATCTTTTTTGCCGTCCTTCGCGCCATCTCCGCTATTCGTCCCCTGCGCATCCAGCCCCTGCTCCGCACTCTCGGCCGCCGCTTCATCGCTCATGCCCTCGGCAACGGCCATGCCCAGCGCGATCGGCAGCGGCGTCGTCGCCTGCAGCCCTTTGGCGAAAGAAGCCGCCCCCTTCGCCAGCCCCTTGAGCGCCGCGCTGGCAAGGTACCGGAATCCCTT
>NZ_HG322949.1:5901094-5902240 GCF_000723165.1 Janthinobacterium agaricidamnosum NBRC 102515 = DSM 9628 | reverse complement strand
ATCGTCACGGTAGTTTCCAGCGCCGTGCTCGATGCCGCGAATGCGGCACTGGCTGCCGCCAATAGCGCGCTGGCCGACGATGCAGCGGCAGCCCAGACGGCGGCGACCGCACTGATATCGCAGGCGGCTGCAGCGGCCGCAACGGCGGACGACCAAGCCGCCGCAGCCGCCGCAGCGATAGCGGCAGCGGCCACCAACGTAGCCAACTCCGCACTTAATGACGACGCTCTGGCGGCAGCAGCAGCGGCAGCAGCAGCGGCAGCACAAACGGCGGCCAATGACGCCTTGGCCGCCGATGCCGCCGCGCTGGCAGCGGCAACTACCGCCGCCGCATCGCTGGCAGCGACCACCGCCGCAGTGGCCGACGACGCCGCCGCCGCCGTCGCGGCGCAAGTTGCCGCCGATGCCGCGGCGGCAGCCGCCGCCGCCCAGGCCAACGCCGACGCCACCGACGCCACGACGCTCGACCTGATCGCCGCAGCGGCACAGGCGGCGGCCGCCGCCGCACAAGCACAAGCCGACCTGACCGATGCCGCCGTACTGGCCGCAGTATCCAATACGGACGCCGCAGCAGCGGCTGCGGCAGCCGTGCTGGCCGACGCCACCGACGCGGCAGCGCTGACCATCATCGCCGACGCGGCTGCTGCGGCGGCAGCCGCCGCGGCGGTCATCGCCGACCAGACCGACGCCACCGCGCTGGGGCTGGCCGCCGACGCGGCGGCAGCCGCAGCCGCACTGGCAACGGCGACCGCCAACGCCACCGACGCCGCCGCGCTGACGGCGATCGCCAACGCCGACGCGGCAGCCGCCGCGGCAGCCGCCGCACTGGCCGCGCAAACCGACGCCGACGCGCTGGGCGCCATTTCGACCGCGGCGGCGGCCGCAGCGGCGAATGCCGCAGCGATCGCCAGCATGACCGACGCCGCCGCGCTGCAAACCGCTTACGATGCCGCCCAGGCGGCTGCCGATGCGGCCGCGCAGCAAGCCAATTCGAGCGACTTGAACGTCTTGCTGACCATTGCCGCCAATGATGCGGCGCTGGCCGCCAGCGCCGCCGTCACCGCCGGCCTGACCGATGTGGTCAACCTGACGGCGCTGCTCAATACCGCCCAGCAGCAAGCCGACGCCGCCGACCTGATCGCCGCG
>NZ_HG322949.1:5900728-5901058 GCF_000723165.1 Janthinobacterium agaricidamnosum NBRC 102515 = DSM 9628 | reverse complement strand
AAGCGAATCAATATCGGCGCCAATGGCGTGGCCTACACACCGCTGGATATGCAGGCACGCGGCCTGACCAGCATTGCGCGGATTTCCGTCAGCCCTCTCAATACCGAGCACGACATCGAGTTGCTGATCGCGGCGCTACGCGAATTACGCGATTAAACCTCGACGTCCACCCACAGGCCCTGGCGCGGCGCATCTTCAATCAGCGGCACCACCGGCACGGTGTTATCGGCGTTAAGCTCATCGCCGGGGATCGCCAGGTGCTGCTCTGGATCTTCATCAGCTTCGCGCCGGCGTTTCTGCTGCTCTTGCTGGCGGCGCTGTTCTTCGCGC
>NZ_HG322949.1:5900358-5900692 GCF_000723165.1 Janthinobacterium agaricidamnosum NBRC 102515 = DSM 9628 | reverse complement strand
GATCACCCTGCGCCGTTCATGACCTTCACCTTTGAGGTGTCGGAAGAGTGGAAGACCCGCGTGCCGGAAGTGGTCCATGAAGATGGCACCTCCCGCGCCCAGGTGCTCAAGCGCGAATACAACCCGCGTTACTACGACATGATGAAAGAGCTGGAAGTACTGACCGGCAACGGCGTGTCTCTGAATACCTCGCTCAACCGTCGTGGCGAAGCGATGATCTGCTCGCCGACCGATGCGCTGAACATGTTCTTCGGTTCCGACCTGCAGTACCTGATCATGGAAGATATCCTGGTCGTCAAAGACGGTGTGGACCCTTATGACTCGGTCGACTGAG
>NZ_HG322949.1:5899983-5900322 GCF_000723165.1 Janthinobacterium agaricidamnosum NBRC 102515 = DSM 9628 | reverse complement strand
TGAGTCATCGAATCTTTGAACGCACTTTGCGCTCCTTGGTATTCCGAGGAGCATGCCTGTTTGAGTGTCATGGAATTCTCAACTCTATTTGCTTTTGTGAGTAGAGCTTGGACTTGGAGGTTTATTGCCGGTACCTGTGATCGGCTCCTCTTGAATGCATTAGCTCGAACCTTTTGTGGATCAGCTTATCGGTGTGATAAAATGTCTACGCCGTTACTGTGAAGCATATTATTCGGCTTCCAATCGTCCTTCACGGGACAATAACTTTGACCTTTGACCTCAAATCAGGTAGGATTACCCGCTGAACTTAAGCATATCAATAAGCGGAGGAGCGTCGAT
>NZ_HG322949.1:5899057-5899947 GCF_000723165.1 Janthinobacterium agaricidamnosum NBRC 102515 = DSM 9628 | reverse complement strand
GTGTCGGCGGCGACGGCCAGATTCAGGTCGCCGATCGTCACATTCAAGTGCAGGTGGGCGGCGTTGGCGGCGGCGTCGGCCGCTTGTGCGGCGACGGTGGCGGCCAGCGCCGTCGCTGCCGCATGGGCGGCTTGCGCGGCGGCGTTGTCGGCGGCCAGCGCGGCGTTGGCGGCTGCCAGCGATGCCTGCGCCTGTCCGGCGATCGCGGCGGCTGCCGCATCGGCCAGCATGGCGGCGTCGGCCGCGCCTTGTGCCGCCGCCGCCGCTGCCGCGGTGGTGAGGGCGTTGGCATCGGCGGTTTGCGCCGCCAGCGTGGCCGCCAGCGTGCTGGCTGCGGTGGCGGCTGCCGTTGCGGCAGCCTGGTCGGCTGCGTGCGCGGCGTTGGCTGCTGCCAGCGCGGCCGCCGCGGCGACTGCCGTCGCAGCGGCGTTGGCGTCGGCAGCCAGAGCATCATTGTAGGCCGTCAGCGCTGCCGCTGCCGCCGCCGCCGCAGTGGCGGCGTTGGCGTCGTCTGCTTGCGCCGCTTGCAGCGCGGCCAGCGAGGTGGCGGCGATCAGGGCTTTGGCTGCGGCCACGGCATCGTCGATTTGCGCTTGATTGACGGCGGCCAGCGCGGCCGCTGCGACGGCGGCGGCGGTTGCCGCCGCCGTATCGGCGGCGCTGGCGGCATTGGCGGCCGCCAGCGCATTGGCGGCGGTCACGGCTGCCGCTGCTGCCGCCGCGTCGTCGGCCAGTGCCGCGTTCAGCGCGGCCAGCGCATTGGCGGCGATGGTGGCGGCATTCGCGGCGGCGGCATCGGCGGCCTGGGCGGCCTGGGTCGCGGCCAGCGACGTGGCGGCGACGGTGGCGGCCAGCGCGGCTGCCGCGTCGTCGGCCAGCGCCGCATTGGT
>NZ_HG322949.1:5897780-5899021 GCF_000723165.1 Janthinobacterium agaricidamnosum NBRC 102515 = DSM 9628 | reverse complement strand
CCAGGTTTCGACCTGGAAGCCGTACGAGGTGCCGCTGGTATTGTTGTTGTAGACCGGGCCGGAATTGTTGGCCGCGTTGACCGACGCGGTCGCCGCGTCGTTCCATTTGCCGTAGGTGACGAAGGCGCGCAATTCAGGACGCGACCACAGGCCAGGGCCGGCCGACAGCGTCGGGGCGATGGTCAGTTTGGTCAGGCGCTTGGCGTCGCCGCCATTCGGCACGGTCACGCGGTCGGTGCCCAGTTCGGTCACCAGCTTGAAGTTGTTGCTGAACGCGTACACAGGGCGTACGCCGATCGAGGTCCAGGTCGACGAACCTTGTGCATCGGACTTGTCGCGCTGTACCAGGGCAACGAATTCCATGCCGAAGTTCCACAGTGGCTGGATCGCCATATCGTTGAAGATACGGGTACGGGTCACGTCGGAACCGAACGAGGTGCTGCCCGAGGCGCCGAACTGGCCGTTGCCGGCGCCGCCGATGCCTGGGCCCACGCCGTGCTGCAGACCGAAGGTGTTCGAGCCGCCGAATACTTTATCCTGGCGGTGGAACGCCGACACTTGCCAGCCATTGTGTTTCGGGCCAAAGATATCGGTATCGCGCCCTTGCGCCGTGATGATCGTGGTCGCGATGTCCAGCTGGCCGTTTTCATTGACCGGGATTTCGCCCCAGATGAAGTTCTGGCGGGTCGCGGCGGTGGTGCCCAGTACCGTCGGCGCCTTGGTCACCGGATCGGTGCCGATCGCATTGACGTCGTTGTCCTTGAAGAAGGCGTACGAGAATTTACCAGGTCCCAGCGGCAAACGGTCCAGGCCGGCGCCGGTGCCGTTCAGGTTGATGTACTGCATATCCAGCATGTGGACGTCAGGACGGTAGTAGAAACGCTTGCCGGCCCAGGCCGTGCCGCCTTTCAATATGTCGATGCCCTTGGCTTCGACATAGGCCTTGACGATGCCGATCTTGTTGGAACCGAAGTCGGAGTTGGGGGCGAATGCATTGACCCAGAACGTGCCGACGTAGCTGACGCCGTCCGATTTCGCGATTTCCTTGGTGTAGCCGAATTCGGTGTAGGCATCGCACTCATTGCCGAGACGATATTTCATGGTATTGCCGCCCAGGCCGAAGCAGCTTTGCGGGCCGCCGTCGCCGCCGGTGGTGCTGCCGGCGCCAGCGCGCAGGTAGCCGTGGAAACCTTCTTGATCAGTTGGGAACATCGGGCCGGCGACTGCCGATCCGCAAGCCA
>NZ_HG322949.1:5897359-5897744 GCF_000723165.1 Janthinobacterium agaricidamnosum NBRC 102515 = DSM 9628 | reverse complement strand
TGAGTCATCGAGTCTTTGAACGCACCTTGCACCTTTTGGTTATTCCGAAAGGTACGCCTGTTTGAATGTCACAAAACCCCCCTCGGCCCTCATTCTTTCTAAAAGCATGGGGGACGGATTCTGAGTGTTGGTGTGTCAACGCCTCGCTTCAAATAGATTAGCACTTTTGGATGGTATACTATTAGTTCAAAAGACGTACTTGATGTTGTACTTATATTTCATTGAGGCAGTCTTTGGTCGCTCCGACTATCCGCTAATAGGGCAACTTGAAGAATAGCTTCCTAACCCTATCAACTTAATTAAGTAATTAATTAATCTTTAGACTTCAAATCAGGTGGGACTACCCGCTGAACTTAAGCATATCAATAAGCGGAGGACGCGCATA
>NZ_HG322949.1:5896860-5897323 GCF_000723165.1 Janthinobacterium agaricidamnosum NBRC 102515 = DSM 9628 | reverse complement strand
CGGTGATGAATGTTAATACACGCCGAGAATAGGCTAGGTAAATTATCAACGCTGTTCTAGCATCGATTGCATGACCTAAACAACCTCTCAAAGAAGGGAGCTGCTCATGGATTTCGCCTATTCGCCCAAGGTTCAGGAACTGCGTGAACGCGTCACTGCGTTCATGGACGCTTACGTTTACCCGGCCGAGCCGGTGTTCGAACGCCAGGTCAGCGAAGGCGACCGCTGGCAGCCCACCGCAATCATGGAAGAGCTGAAGGCCAAGGCTAAAGCCGAAGGCCTGTGGAACCTGTTCCTGCCGGAATCCGAGCTGGGCGCCGGCCTGACCAACCTTGAATACGCGCCGCTGGCTGAAATCATGGGCCGTTCGCTGTTGGGCCCGGAGCCGTTCAACTGCTCCGCCCCCGACACCGGCAACATGGAAGTGCTGGTGCGCTACGCCAACGAAGAACAGAAACAACGC
>NZ_HG322949.1:5896327-5896824 GCF_000723165.1 Janthinobacterium agaricidamnosum NBRC 102515 = DSM 9628 | reverse complement strand
CTATTGCCCATGATCCGCAGGGCTTGTTGGCGCATGTGCAGGCCCAAGGCATTAGCGTGCTGGAAAGTGTGCCATCGCTGATCCAGGGCATGCTCGCCCAGGAGCGCATCAGCCTGGACGGCTTGCGCTGGATGCTGCCGACCGGTGAAGCGATGCCGCCGGAACTGGCGCACCAATGGTTGTTGCGTTACCCGGAAATCGGCCTGGTCAACGCCTATGGCCCGGCGGAGTGTTCGGATGACGTGGCGTTCTTCCGCGTCGACTTGGCGTCTACCCGTGGCACTTACTTGCCAATCGGCACGCCGACCGACAACAACCGGTTGTACCTGTTGGATGGCGCGCTGGAGTTGGTGCCGCAAGGTGCGGTCGGTGAGTTGTGCGTGGCCGGTACCGGCGTGGGTCGTGGTTATGTCAGCGATCCGTTGCGTACTGCCCAGGTGTTTGTGCCGAACCCATTTGGCACACCGGGCGAGCGTCTCTACCGCACCGGCGACCTT
>NZ_HG322949.1:5895338-5896291 GCF_000723165.1 Janthinobacterium agaricidamnosum NBRC 102515 = DSM 9628 | reverse complement strand
TGCGGCTGCCGCGGCGTCTGCGGCTTGCGCGGCCTGGGTCGCGGCCAGCGAGGTGGCCGCGGTGGTGGCTGCCGCTACGGCGGCGCTGTCGGCGGCCAGCGCATTATTGAGCGCGGTCAGCGACGCCGCCGCTGTGGCGGCGGTGGCGGCGGCTGCCGCGTCGTCCGCTTGCGCGGCCTGTGCCGCCGTTTGTGCCAACGCGGCGGCGGTGGCAGTGGTGGTGGCGTTCAATTGCGCCACCAGGTCCAGCGGATGGGCTGCCGCATAGGCCGCTGCCGCTGCCGCTGTTGCCGCTGCGGTGGTGGCGGTCGCGGTCAGCGCCGTGGCGTCGGTCAGCGCAGCTTTTGCGGCGGCGGTGGTGGCGGCGGTCACGTCCAGCGTGTGGGCGGCGGCCAGCGCCACGGCGTCGGTCAGGCCGGCCAGCGTGGCGGCGGCGGCAGATGCGGCGGCATCGGCGGTCGAGATGACGGCCAACGCCACGGCGTCGGTCAGGTTGGCGGTCGCCTGGGCGGTCGCGGCGGCCGCCGCATTGGCGGTCGAGACGGCGGCCAGTGCGACCGCATCGGTCAGCGCGGCGGTGGCCGCGGCGGCATTGGCGGCGCTCGTTGCTGCGGCCGATACTGTGCCCAGCGCCACCGCATCGGTCAGGTTGGCGGTGGCTTGCGCGGCGGCGGCGGCCGCGTTGGCGGCGTTCGACACCAGGGTCAATGCCGCCGCATCGGTCAGGTCGGCGGTCGCTTGCGCGGCGCTGGCGGCGAGTGCGTTGGCGTTGGAGATTGCCGCCAATGCCGTGGTGTCGGTCAGGTTGGCGGTGGCTTGTGCGGCGTTGGCGGCGGCGGTCGCCGCGGCCGACACGGTGCCCAGCGCGACAGCATCGGTCAGGTTGGCTGCCGTTTGCGCGGCGGTTGCCGCGGTGGCCGCTGCGGCTGCGACCAGGCCCAGCGCGTTGGCGT
>NZ_HG322949.1:5893792-5895302 GCF_000723165.1 Janthinobacterium agaricidamnosum NBRC 102515 = DSM 9628 | reverse complement strand
GCCACCGCCGATATTGGCAAGGCGACCATCGCCAGCGTGAGCGGCATCACGGCCGGCAACAAGGTGTATGACGGCAGTCTTGCCGCCAGCCTGAATACGGCCGGCGCAGCGTTGACCGGCATGATCGCCGGCGACAACCTGACGGTGTCGGCCGCCAGCGGCAGCTTCATCGACAAGAACGCCGGCAATGGCAAGACCGTCAATATCAGCGGCATCGTGCTGGGCGGCGCCGACGCCGGCAATTACAACCTGGCCAGCGACACGGCCGGCAGCAGCGCCAGCATCGGCGCCAAGGCATTGACGCTGACTGGCTTGAGCGGCAATAAAGTCTACGACGGTACTGTCAATGCGACGCTTGCCGGCGGCACGCTGAATGGCCTGGTCAACTCGGAAACGCTGGCCTTTACCGTCCAGGGCGCGACATTCGGCGACAAGAACGCAGGAACCGGCAAGGCCATCACGGTCGGCGGCGTGACCTTGGGCGATGGCACCGGACTGGCCAGTAACTACACGCTCGCCACGCCAGGCGGCGTGAGCGGAGATATCACGAAAGCGACGATCAGCGCTATCAGCGGCTTGACCGCCTCCAGCAAAGTATATGACGGCAACCTGAATACCACCCTCGGCAGCAATTCCGCCGTGATCAATGGCAAGATTGCCGGCGATGATGTGCAATTGTCCGGCGCCTCCGGCCAGTTCACGGACAAGAACGTGGGAACCGGCAAGACCGTCAACATCACCGGCATCACGCTGAGCGGCAGCGACCTGGGCAACTACAATGTCATCAGTAACACGGCCAGTACCACGGCCGATATCACGCCGAAGACCGTCACGCTGACCGGCATGACTGCCGATAATAAAGTCTACGATGGCACGGCGGTCGCGGTGTTGTCCGGTGGCACCTTGAGCGGCGTGGTCTCAGGTGAAACCCTGAGCTTCAGCGGCGGCGTCGGCGTCTTCAGCGACAAGAACGCCGGTGCCGGCAAGCTGGTCACGGTCAGCGGCACCACCTTGCACGACGGTACTGGACTGGCCAGCAATTACACCTTCAGCAGTCCGGCCAATCTGAACGCCGACATCAGCAAGGCCACCATCAGCAGCGTGAGCAATATCGGCGCGGCCAATAAAACCTACGATGGCTTGACCGGCGCCACGCTGAATGGCGCGGCGACCTTCAATGGCATGGTAGCCGGCGACAGCTTGGCGATCGCTAACGCCAGCGGCAGCTTCAGCGACAAGAACGCCGGCAACGGCAAGACCGTGACGATCAGCGGCATCGTGCTGGGCGGCGCGGACGCCGGCAATTACAGCCTGGCCAGCAGCACGGCCAGCACCAGCGCCGACATCACGCCCAAGGCGTTGACGGTCAGCGGCACGCTGGCGGCGGCTAAAGTCTATGACGGCAACAACGTCGCACAAATCTCGGGCGGCACGCTGGATGGCCTGGTGGCCGGCGAAACGCTGGGCATCGCCGGCCAGACGGCGGTCTTCAGCGACAAGAACGCGGCCA
>NZ_HG322949.1:5891177-5893756 GCF_000723165.1 Janthinobacterium agaricidamnosum NBRC 102515 = DSM 9628 | reverse complement strand
CCATGCTCACACCGTTGAGTCCGCAAACCTTGCTGGATGGCTTTACGCAATCGACGCGGCTGCTGCGCCTGACCACCCCGCTGGGCAGCGACCGGCTGCTGGCCGAATGCGTGCGCGGCGAGGAAGGCATCAGCCTGGGCTTTGTGTTCAGGATCGCCGCGCTGTCCACCGATGCGGCCATCCCGCTGCGCGGCCTGATCGGCCAGCCGGCCTTGCTGGAACTGCTCACCGCCAACAGCAGCGACGACTTGCGGCCCTTTCACGGTCATGTCACCGCGGTCGAACTGGCCGGCGCCAACGGCGGTTTCGCGCGCTACCACCTGAGACTGGAACCGTGGACCGCATTCCTGGCGCGCGGCCGCGACAGCCGCATCTTCCAGGACATGAGCGTATTCGACATCCTCGACACGATTTTTTCCGCTTACCGGGGCCAAGGCAAACTGGCCCCGCTGTGGCGCTTCGACATCCTCCAGCGCGAGGCGTATCCCAAACGCAGCATCAGCACCCAGTACCAGGAAAGCAACCTGGCCTTCGTCGAACGGCTGATGGCCGAGGAAGGCCTGTTTTATTACTTCGAACACAGCGGCGATGCCGGCAGTCCCAGTTTGGGCAGCCACACGCTGGTAATCGCCGACCACAACGGCAGCTTCCAGCCCAACGTGCAGCCGAGCGTGCTGTTCAGCCAGCCCGGCGCGGTGATGAAAGTGGACAGCCTGGACCGCTGGCGCAGCGTATCGCGCCAGCAAACCAATGCCGTCGAACTGCGCAGCTGGGATTACCGCTCGCTCGATTCGCGCCCGGTCAGCGCGACTGCTGGCGATACCGGCGAGAGCGACGTGGCGCTGGTCAGCCGCGATGCGCCCGGCGTCTACGCGTATGCGTCGCGCCAGCAAGGCCAGCGCATCGCCGACCAGCAACTGCAGGCGCTCGACAGATCGCGTCAAGTATATGTCGGCGCCGGCACCGTGCGTACGCTGGCGCCCGGCACCACGTTCACCTTGCAAACCACGTCGCTGTCCGATTTGGCGGGGAATGGCGATGAACCAGCTGGCGAGAACAACTTTTTGATCATCCGCACGGTGCACCTGATGAATAACAACCTGGGCGCGGACTTGCAGGCCGACATCCTGCAAAAACTCCGCCAGGGCACGCTCGACAGCGCCATCCGCAAGGAACAGGCGCTTGATTTGCACCAGCTCGGCAAAGGCATCGCCGAACGGCCGTTGTACCGCAACCGCATCGATACGATACGCAGCGACATTCCGTACCGGGCCAACAGCCACCGGCGTCCGACCATCCACGGCCAGCAAACCGCGATCGTGGTCGGTCCGCCAGGCGCGACCATCCACACCGACCGCGACCACCGCATCAAGGTGCAATTCCACTGGCAGCGCGGTATGCTGAGTCATAACCGCCTGCAGCATCCGCAGCCCGACGGCCATACCGGCGCGCCCGGCGACGACAGCGCCGGCACCTGGGTGCGGGTAGCCACGCCGATGGCCCCGGTGGCCGGCGCCAACTGGGGCAGCAACGCCCTGCCCCGGGTCGGCCAGGAAGTCTTAATTGACTTTTTGGAAGGCAATATCGACCGCCCGGTCGTGATCGGCACGGTGTACAACGGCAAAGGACAGGCCGACGCCCAGCACAACCAGGTTGGCCAGGGCGCGGGCGTGGCGACCGGCAATGCGCCAGCCTGGTTTCCGGGCGAAGCGGCCGGCCACGCCCATCCAGCGGCCTTGTCCGGCATCAAGACGCAAGCGATGTCGAGCAGCCAGCAAGGCGGCGGCGCCTACAGCCAGCTGGTATTCGACGACAGCCCCGGCCAGTCGCGGCTGGCCTTGCAGCGCCACGCCAGCGCGCACCAGGGCACGGCCGAATTAAACCTGGGCCATTTGCGGCACCAGACTGATAACCAGCGCCTGGGCATGGCCGGTTTCGGCGCCGAACTGAAAACCGAGCACAGCGCGGCTCTGCGCGCCGGCCAAGGTATCTTGCTGTCGAGCGATGCGCGCAGCAACGCCAGCGGCAGCCAGATGGACTCCAGCGAAGCCCAGGCCCAGGTCGACAGCAGCCTGGCCCTGGCGGCGTCGCTGGCCGGCACGGCGCAACAACACCATGCGCTGCTCAAAGATGACAAGGAGCAAGCGGAACCCGAACCGACCAAACTGCCGGCGATCGCGCAACTGGCCCACAGTGCCGAAGTACTCCAGGCCACCGGCGGCGATGGCGCCGGCAAGGTGACGGCCTACAGCGAGCCGCATCTGCAACTGTCCAGCCCGGCCGGCATCGCCGCCACCACGCCGGTGAATGCGATCCTGTCGGCTGGCAACACCAGCAGCATCACGGCAGGCCAGGACATCAACCTGGCGGCGCAAGGCAACCATTTCCATGCGATCAAATCCGGCATCAGCCTGTTCACTTATGGCAAAGCGGGCAAGGCCGGCAAGCCGAACCAGGAAACCGGCATCAGGCTGCACGCCGCCAGCGGCAAGGTCAGCAGCCAAAGCCAGTCGGACGAGACCAGATTGACGGCCGACAAGGCGCTGACGGTGGCCAGCATCACCAAGGGCATCGCCATC
>NZ_HG322949.1:5890487-5891141 GCF_000723165.1 Janthinobacterium agaricidamnosum NBRC 102515 = DSM 9628 | reverse complement strand
AATAACAACGTCGTCACCGACAACGACACCCGCCTGCTGTGGAGCCGGATACCGACCAAGAACAACATCGCCCAGTTTACCCAGCTGGAAGCGATTCGCTATTGCTCGGGCATCAATATGCGTGTGCCAACCAAGGAAGAAGCCTTGTCGATCGCTGGCGACAGCTACAATGCGCTGGCTTTCCCTGGCGGCTGGAGCACCTGGACGCTGGACATCTCGCCTGATCCTACCCGGGCGTTCGTGGTATCGTCCAACGGCGACATCACGACCCAGTTGTTCAACAACTTCCCGAACGACGTGCTGTGCGTCAGCGGTACGCTGCAGTTCGTGGCGCCGGCCATCCTGTCGCAGCCAGTGACCCAATCGGTCCAGCTGTCGGCCAGCGGCGACAAGCAGGCTTATTTCGCTGCAGTCGCCAAAGGTACCGGTCCGTTGACCTACACCTGGTTCCGTAACGACGTTAAACTGGTTTCTTCGCTCAACCCGGTCTACAGCCCGGTCGTGACGAAGCTGGACAATGGCGCCAAGTACAAGGTGACCATCAGCAATAGTCGCGGCGACAGCATCACCAGCGATGCGGCGATCCTGACGGTGCGCGATGCAAACGACAACGGCACTGGCGGCGGCAATCAGCCACCGCAGCAGCAAGCGCCG
>NZ_HG322949.1:5888367-5890451 GCF_000723165.1 Janthinobacterium agaricidamnosum NBRC 102515 = DSM 9628 | reverse complement strand
CGCACTGGAGCGCGGCGCAGACGCTGTCGTCGGTGTCAGCCCAGGCCACCGGCCTGTTCACGCATGCCGGCGGGATCCAGGCCATCGCCGGCAATGGGCCGCTATCGCTGCAAGCCCATACCAACCAGCTGGAAATCCTGGCCGACCAGGCCATCACCGTGATATCGGTCAACGACGTCATCGAGATCAAGGCCAATCAAAAGATCACGCTGCAGGCTGGACAGTCGTCGATGACGCTGGAAGGCGGCAATATTACCTTCGCCTGTACGGGCAATTTCACGGTCAAGGGAGCGCAGCATGTGTTCGACAGCGGAGGCAGATCAGCAGTAAAACTTATGCCCTTACCATCGCCCGATACTGTAAAGTCGCTTTGAGTTGCAGGTTTTTTCCCGCTTCTTTTGGTCTTTGCGAGTAGTCCATACTGTATTTTTTCCATCGACATTTATCATCTGTGGCTGACTATTCGATGTTAAATCATATTTTTTTGACGATGCCGATGTTCAGTTTTACCAAAGCGTTCCTTCTTTCATTCCTTGCCTTGTTAACATTACCCTCTGTGCCATTATCTTTTTTACCAGTTGACATGCCTGAATTTAATTAGGTTCAGGCGCAGATTGAGACGCGTTAATCTGTGATAGGACAACGCTCCCTGCTGGAATGGGATCTAAACCGGCACCGCTACGCCATGATGTAAATCATGCATCAAAGCGTGCGCTCCCTGCTTGCGAAGCCGACTAATATAGCAAACTCGACAATTAAACTTGCAATCGGTCTGCGCACAGTATGTGGGAAAGCACGATATGACGACACCAGCCTGCCATGAACATTTCGCTCCCTGAATTACCGGCGCTGCCGCCCATTCCTTCGCTCAGCGCGCTGTTCGGCACCGGCTTGAGCCAGTACGCGCGCCTGATTACGCTGGCGACCGCCCAGGATTCGGACTTGCCGCAATCGCTGGCGGCCGAATCTTTTACAGGCCGCGAAGCGGTGAATCAGCTATTCCGCTTTGACGTCGAGGCGCTGAGCACATCGACCGATCTGGCACTGGACGATTTTATCGGCGAGGAAATTACCGTCAAATTGTTGCAGCCCGATGGCAATTACCGCGCCTGGCACGGCCTGTGCACCGATGCCGCCTGGGTGGGCGCCGATGGCGGTCTGGCGCGTTACCGGCTGCGGCTGGAACCGGCATTGTCGTTGCTGGGCTTGCGGCGCGATAGCTTTATTTTCCAGGACAAGACCGCGCGCGATATCGTCGCCGAATTACTGGCCGATTACCCGCAGGTACGCTTCGATTTTGATATCAGCCAGGAATTGACGGCGCGTCCGGTCTGGACCCAGTACCGCGAAAGCGACCTGGCATTCCTGATGCGGGTGCTGGCCGCCGAAGGCTTGAACTGGCGCTTCGAACATGAACAGGATGGCCAGGCTGAAACCGAGGCGTCTTCCGCCGACCATGCCAAGCACAAAGTGGTGTTTTTCGATAGCAAGGCCGTGGCGCCCGTCACGCTGGGCGGCGCCGACCTGCGCTTTCACGGCGTGCGCGCCACCGACAGCGACGACGCCATCAATCAATTTGCGGCACGCCGCCAGGTACAGTCGAACGCCGTCAGCATCAGCAGCTGGGACCCGCGGCAACTGTTCGCTCCCGGCGCCGAGCAGTCGACCAGCCTTGAGACTGGAGAGTTACCCGAGTTGCAACTCTATGACGGCAGCGCCGAACGCCATCATGCCCATTCCGGCCAGGCCAATCCGCACGGCACGCTGATGCTGCAAGCGCTGGAACTGGATAACAAAACCTTCGAAGGCGCAGGTTCGGTACGCCGCTTGGCGGCCGGCCATGCATTTCATCTTGCACAGCATGAGCGTTATGCCGACGGCGCCGACAGTTTTACCGTGCTATGGGTGCAACATGAGGCGCGCAACAACCTCGCGCCCACGCTGGCTGGTCTTGCCACACTGGCCAAAGGATGGGCCAAGGACACGCTGAACGATTACCTGCAAGATCCGCACGGCAAGCCAGACAAAAAATCCACATCGCTCCAGGCCATGCTCCAGTTGCCGGGCCAGGTCGAGCCTGGCAG
>NZ_HG322949.1:5887810-5888331 GCF_000723165.1 Janthinobacterium agaricidamnosum NBRC 102515 = DSM 9628 | reverse complement strand
AAAACAGCACCAAACGAGCAGGCCAGGCGGGAATATGTGCTGGAAGTTATTGGTCTAGGGGTCACGCTGGACAAATATCGCCAGGGAAAACTGTGGGAAGCCCTGCAAAAAGGGGATGCCTACGCCTCTATCCGCGAGCAGGACAAGGAAAAATATCCGTGGGACTCCATGGAAAAAGCGGGAATCTCTGGTGGACGTGCAGGCGATGCGTTGGAAAATGGCGCGCAATACACACCAATGTATTACGCTGTACCGGTTTTTAATGCGCAGTATCCAATTGCCGATCCTGCAATGGCAGACACGGCAAACTCACCGGTAATAGGTTTGGCAGGAGATGCTGTTGCGGCCGGTATGGCTTGGCATCTATTCGTAGTAGGTCCGCGCCGTTTCAGCGAACGTCCCGATCGGATACTCGAAGACGTATTCGCTTTCTTCGATAGCAATCCTGATGTTCCATATATCATTCTCAATTCGGAAGATAGCATGGGTTCACGGGATGGATATCGCCCAATGGGTGCACC
>NZ_HG322949.1:5887400-5887774 GCF_000723165.1 Janthinobacterium agaricidamnosum NBRC 102515 = DSM 9628 | reverse complement strand
CCCTCACTCAATGCGGGCTTGCCATCGACCGTCGTGTGCGAAACGATGCATGGATATCGAACGACATCCCCTCAGCCTCCAGTTTCCAACAAGGAAGGCTCTAGATGAAAACATCTCCAAAACTATGGAAGTATATTGTGGGCGCACTGCTCGTCCTGATCATTCTGATCCCGCTGTGGACACTGTTTGTCGCCCAAGTCATTCAACCCGATTCCTTTATCCTGACACAGGAGCAGTCGATGAGCAGCAAAACATGGCCAATCTTGCGGTGGCTGGTGATCTTGCCGGTAGTAATCGTCGCTTTGCTGTTCGGTGCGCGCTGGGTTATCGCGTCCAGGAATGCGACAGAACCGCGGCAGCAGTTGACGACACAG
>NZ_HG322949.1:5886682-5887364 GCF_000723165.1 Janthinobacterium agaricidamnosum NBRC 102515 = DSM 9628 | reverse complement strand
CGCCAATCCGCCACCGCACACAAATACCGATAAAATCCCGGATCGCTCGACGCCTTGCCACCCCCGATCGCCACATCATAAGCCGTGACGTTGCGGTGGTTTTCGGCATTGCCGATAATCGCGCCGTGGAATGATTTCGGACTTACTTCGTGCTGCCAGCGCTTGCGCGCCTCGTTCGGCGTTTCATAGCGGGTGATCAGCAGCTTGTCGCCGCTGACCGATGCGGCGCGGCTGGCCCGCACAATCTTGTATTGCTCGCCGGCTTGCTTGCCGCTGTTCGCCGCCTGCTGCAGTTGCTGCATCTGGCCCGAACCGAACATGCCCGCACCATGCTCGGGAATGCGGTTCGACAAGGGACGCGGATCGTCGATGATTTCCGGGCGCCGCAGTTTCAAGCCGTCGCCGCTGGTGATGGCGATGGCGGCGTCGATCGGATCGACTTCTTCGCACGGTCCCTGCTGATCGGCCGGCAGCGCCGCCTGATCCGACTCTTTCGGCAATTGCGGCGGATCGATCTGGCCGGCGCCGCGCAATTGCGGCGCGGCCGGTACGCGCAACGCCTCGCCATTGATGCTGCGCAGTCCTTCCCGCTTGCCGGCTTCGGTCTGGAACAGATGCCATTGCGCCGTATCATGGCTGGCGCGGTGGCCGCGATTGGCCGCGGCGACATGCGCATGGTCGT
>NZ_HG322949.1:5886011-5886646 GCF_000723165.1 Janthinobacterium agaricidamnosum NBRC 102515 = DSM 9628 | reverse complement strand
TGGCGTGGCCGCAGCAATGGCCTCGAAGCAGTTGGCGTAACCGCTGCTGTGCGCCTGGGCAATTGCCACCTCGAAATCCTCTAAGCCGATGTGCAAGTTGGGCAGCGACTCTTCCAGCAATGCAGGGATCGGACCGAACAGTTCCGCCATGCCCTCGGCCGCCGGTGTCGGCAAGTTATTGATGCCGACGCTGGCCACGCGCAGCACCACGTATTCGGGATCTTTGTCGCCGAGCGGTTGCAGCGGCCCTTGGGTCAAGGTAAACCGGGTGCCGGCGCGCAAGGTGCGCACTGTCGAGCGTGCCTGCCACAGATGGGCGCGCGCTTCATGCACCTGCATCTGCAAGGTGGCGTAGCGGCGCGCCTGGGCCGCATCGGCGTAGCGGTACTGGCCCGGTGCATCGTAGCTTTCCAGCAGCGGAGCGTGCTTGCCGCCAACCACCCGGTTGGTCGGCACGCTGGCGCTGATCGCCTTTTTCGCCTTGTAGTCGTAGCTCAGCACCGTGACCATGCCGACGCGCAGGCTGCGCTCGGAGCGCAGCGCCTGGATCGTGTCTCCCGGTTCTCCGGCGCGGGCGGCGTGATAGCGCAGGCCGCCGTCCCGGGCGCTGCTGGCATCCTCGGGCGTGGCGCACA
>NZ_HG322949.1:5885720-5885975 GCF_000723165.1 Janthinobacterium agaricidamnosum NBRC 102515 = DSM 9628 | reverse complement strand
CCTCGCTGCTGTCGGCGAACAGCACCATGCACTGGCCGCCATCGGCCTCTTCGAAACGCCACGACAAGCCTTCGTCGGTCAGCAGGCGGCGGATGAAATCAAAGTCCGATTCACGGTACTGGCAGCAATAACCGCGCCGGCCGGCACCTTCCATGAACGGAGCGGTCTCGTCGCTCCAGCGCCAGATGGCGCGCGGCGCGTAGGCGCTGAACACGCTGTCGATGATCTCGATGACGGTCTTGTCTTGCCAGACAC
>NZ_HG322949.1:5885334-5885684 GCF_000723165.1 Janthinobacterium agaricidamnosum NBRC 102515 = DSM 9628 | reverse complement strand
CAGGACAACGAGAAGGGCAAGTTTGAAGTCAAGACCAGGCAGGACGGCCTGACGTTTGCGCTGGGCGGCAGCGTGGTGGGCGCGCTCCAGAGCCTGCAAAGCATGAGCGCGGCGGCCAGCCAGGCCAAGGACAGCCGGGTCACGGCGATGGCGGCGGCGACGGCGGCGATGGCGGGCAACGCGGCAGCGGCCGACATGGCTAAAAACGGCCCGAGCGTCAGTGTCAGCCTGACGGCGGGCCATTCGGAAAGCGTGCAGACGCAAACGACGGCCAGCACCACCCACAGTGGCACGGTACTGACCGGTAATAACATCAGCATCACGGCCAGCGGCGCGGGCAAGGACAGCAA
>NZ_HG322949.1:5884953-5885298 GCF_000723165.1 Janthinobacterium agaricidamnosum NBRC 102515 = DSM 9628 | reverse complement strand
AAAAACGATATCGTGCTGAACGCCGACAACCAGATCAACCTGGTGGCGGCGCAAGACACGGAAAGCCAGCACAGCGAGAGTTCCAGCCTGAGCGCATCGGTGGGCGTGGCGGCCAATATCAGCAGCAAAGGCACGTCGTTCGGCTACACCGCCAGCGCCAGCGGCAGCAAGGGACATGAGGATGGCGAAGGCACGACGCAACTGAACACCCGCGTCAATGCCGGCCAGACCCTGGTGCTCAACAGCGGCGGCGATACCAACATCAAGGGCGCGGTGGCCAGCGCGAACCAGGTGATCGCCGATATCAAAGGCAACCTGAACCTGGAAAGCCTGCAAGACACGGCG
>NZ_HG322949.1:5884497-5884917 GCF_000723165.1 Janthinobacterium agaricidamnosum NBRC 102515 = DSM 9628 | reverse complement strand
GCGAACGCCGCGACCCTGTCGTAAGACCCCTCGAACCCCAATTCTTTTAAGTCCTCGTGGATCTGTTTCAGCGTGCGCCGCTGCTTGCGTGACTTAGCCGCCTCAGACTTGAGGAGTGCTGAAAGCTGGAACGCGTATTTGTCGATGGCGCGGGTGGAGCGCCGCTCAGCGTAGGCTGGCTCTATGGTTCCGGAGCGCAGGTGGCGCCGGACGGTGTTTCTGGAGATGCCCAGTCGCCTGGCGATCTCTCTCAATGGGACCTGGTCGCGAATGTGCCAGCGTCGAATAATGCCTAGTAATGCCACGTCGATCACTCCAATTCCCCGCTCAATGTGATGAGCAGGATTGTGTCTTATACGTGGGTCAGTTCGGTTTGCAAAATATGCGGCAAACTGGGTCAGATTTCACTGCAAATCAACA
>NZ_HG322949.1:5882592-5884461 GCF_000723165.1 Janthinobacterium agaricidamnosum NBRC 102515 = DSM 9628 | reverse complement strand
CTGTAGATCATTGATCTACAGGGCTTTTTTACTGTTTACACGGAATTCAATACACCCCCGATTGAATTTTCTGCTCCTCCGAGCGACAGTAGCTTTCTATGTGCCAGGGCATCATCCAGGCCGGTTCGGCTAGTGTGGTGAGTTAGAAAATCATTGAATAATTTTCCACATGGACTATGTTGTATGCATTCAATGTGCAACATGGGAGGCTGGTATGGGAGCAGGTCGTCCAAAAGTGGAGTTGATCTTGAGCGATGCGGAGCACGATCAATTATCGGTTTGGTCTCGGCGCCGCAAGACAGCCCAAGCGCTGGCATTGCGTTCGCGCATCGTTCTTGTATGCGCTCGCGGCGCAGAGAACAAGATGGTTGCAGCGCAATTGAAGATTGCGAAACAGACCGTCTGCAAATGGCGCGGTCGTTTTATACAATCGCGCCTTGACGGGTTACTTGATGCCCCTCGGCCAGGTGCGCCGCGTACAATTGACGACGCGCGGGTCGATGCTGTGATTGCCAAGACTCTTGAATCGCAGCCTATGAACGCGACGCATTGGAGTACGCGGCCAATGGCAAAGGAAGCGAAGCTATCGCAGACAGCCGTGAGCCGAATTTGGCGCGCTTTTGGTTTGCAACCGCATCGCCAAGAAACGTTCAAGCTCTCCACTGATCCATTATTTGTCGAAAAAACGCGTGATATTGTAGGGCTCTATATAGATCCTCCCGTCAAGGCGATGGTGCTTTGCGTTGACGAGAAAAGCCAAATTCAGGCACTCGACAGGACTCAGCCGATTCTTCCGTTGGCACCAGGCATGCCGCTGGCGCAACTACTGGCGCGGGCACAACCCGCACTGGCAGCAGCGCTGGCTTGGTGCGCACACCTGCCAGACGCCGAACCCAGTACCCGACCTGGCGTATGGGGATGCCATGCCTGATGGCGAACGCGCGCTGTGACAACCCGCTTGCTCGCCACTGCACGATGCGTTCTTGCCAGACCTTTTCTCGTTCTGAATTCACCACTATCTGCTCTCTCGGAATAATCGAAAGTGCCAGTGTGACGAGGCCGATTACGAATTCATAGGTGGGCCGGCTGGCCGCTTACGTTCGTGCGACAGTCGAGCAGCTTGCAGCCGATTCTGTCCGTGTGCATTGCTTAGCGCTCGGCGGCGTCGATCTGACCAGCGCTGCTGGCAAGATGACGATGAGCGTATTAGTTGCGGTGGCCGAGTTCGAGCGTGATCTGTTGGTAGAGCGGACCCAGGCAGGTCTCGCGCGTGCGCGTGCCGAAGGAAAGAAGTTGGGACGTCGGCCAGCGCTGACGACGGCCCAGCAAGCTGACGCAATGGTACGCCTCGTGGCTGGCGAATCAGTGGCCAAGGTGGCTCGTGACTATGGGACGACTCGCCAGTCCATCATGCGAGTACGCGTAAGTCTCGCTTCAGTCGATGTAGTCGACTCCTGACATTCGTGCAGTCGCCTTCTGAAAACGACAGGCGGCAGTGTGATAATTCACGCTTTTTTCGCATAGGCAATATGATATTCTTGGCAATTAACTATATAACATATCAGTAGTGCCTAGCAGCGGCGAGCTTCCAGCTCTGGCGTTTGGTCGGTACGAAAGATTTTTGCAGCCTTTGGGTGGTAAATATCGCGGAGCTCGCTTAATGACAACGCCAAAACTTTGGCTGACGCAGTTTCTGCAACAACGTGACCTTCAGCAACCCGACGGCCGAATGTTGTACGCTTATCGTCTTGATGAAATGGAATATGCGCCTCTTCGTGGCATAGTTGGCACTTGGCTAAGCGACAGAGTTTTGAATAGTGCTGGACACCTTTCACCAGGTGCTGCCGAATTATTCGTACTATACGGAGC
>NZ_HG322949.1:5881853-5882556 GCF_000723165.1 Janthinobacterium agaricidamnosum NBRC 102515 = DSM 9628 | reverse complement strand
AGAGCCTATCCCAGTAGATACTCCAAGGAATAAACAGCGCTTTTACTTGTCCAAGTCCCTGATGCAGGAGGTGATCATGGACTTGGCAATCAAAGACGATGGCTGGCGGTTACCGGACGCCATATGGGAACAGATGGAACCGCTGCTCCCGCCGCGCAAAGCGCACCGGCTAGGCGGTCACAATCCACGGGTCCCAGACCGGAACGCGATGGATGCGATCTTTTTCGTGTTACGCACTGGGGCGCAATGGAACTGCCTCAAGGCGACCGGCATCTGCTCCAGCAGTTCAGCCCATCGCCGGTTTCAGGAGTGGTGCGAAGCGGGTGTGTTCGAGCAGTTCTGGCGCCAGGGCTTACTCAGTCTTGAGGCACTTGATGCCATCGACTGGCGTTGGCTATCGCTCGATGGCGCCATGACGAAAGCCCCTCTGGGCGGGGAAAAAAATCGGCCCCAATCCTACGGACCGCGCCAAAGGCGGCGTCAAACGCAGCCTGCTGACCGAGGCGAACGGCATACCGGTGGCGCTCGCCATTGATGGCGCCAATCGCCATGATATGAAACTGGTACTGGCCACGTTGGAAGATCTGGTGTTATGGTCCCCAGCGTGCCAGCGACGACAATCAGGGCTGTGCATGGACAAAGGTTACGACTATGACGAGGTACGTCGGATCGTTGGTCAATACGGCATGATTGCCCATATTCG
>NZ_HG322949.1:5881395-5881817 GCF_000723165.1 Janthinobacterium agaricidamnosum NBRC 102515 = DSM 9628 | reverse complement strand
GAATCGTTCGACCATGCCATTCGTTTGCGGATGCCGGGGTGGTGCCAGGCGGTGTTCGATGCCCATGCTGGCGCAAACTTTATCGAAGGCGTGCTGGCCACTGGGCTTCCTGTCTTTTGTTGTGAAGCGGTCGGTGAATTGCGAGCCGTTGTCAGTCAGCAGCTTGATGATCCTGATCGGCGAGGCCAGCTTGAGCCGACGCAGGAAGTCGACGCTGCTTTTGTCGCTCATGTCACCGTAGATATGTAGGAACACCCAGCGCGTGGCGCGGTCAATGGCCACGAACAGATAGCGGCGCGAGGTTTCGTCTGGCATCTGCGGCAAGTATTTGATGTCGACGTGAACAAAGCCGGGTTCGTAGTCCTTGAAGGTCTTCTTGGCCGAGATCGTTTCTCCCTCGGCCGAAGGAATGACATCCTCCA
>NZ_HG322949.1:5879964-5881359 GCF_000723165.1 Janthinobacterium agaricidamnosum NBRC 102515 = DSM 9628 | reverse complement strand
GCCTCGCGCGGCGTCAGCCACGCCACCAGCCGCTTGTCTCCTTCACCGCCGACCTCCAGCGCCAGCACCACCGCGTCGCGCACCGCCCCATGCGCCGCCAGCGCCGCCTCGATTTCCCCCAGCTCGATGCGGTAGCCCCGTATCTTGACCTGCTGGTCGGCACGGCCCAGGTATTCCAGCTCGCCGTCGTCGCGCCAGCGCCCCAGGTCGCCCGAGCGGTACATGCGGCTGCCGTCGCCCGCGAACGGGTCCGGCAAGAAGCGTTCCGCGCTCAGCGCCGCACGGCCCAGGTAGCCGCGCGTGACGCCCGCACCGCCGACATACAGTTCCCCCGTCAGCCCCGGCGCCACCGGCTGCAGCGCCGCGTCCAGCAGATACAGCCGCCAGCCCGGCAGCGCGCCGCCGATCACGCTGCCGCGCGCCAGGTCTTGCGCCGCCAGCGCCCGGCTGGTCACGTGCACCGTGGTTTCGGTGATCCCGTACATATTGATGAATTCGGTCGCCGCGCCGTGGCGCCGGTACCAGTCGCCCAGCATCGCCGGCTCCAGCGCCTCGCCGCCGAAGATCACCCGCCGCAGCGCCAGTGGATGGCCGGCATGCAGCTCGGCGTCCACCGCCAGCAGCGAGCGGAACGCCGTCGGCGTCTGGCTCAGCACCGTCACGCGCTGCCGCGCCAGCAATGCATACAACGCTTCCGGGTCGCGGCTGGCCGCATACGGCACCAGCACCAGCCGTCCGCCCAGCAGCAGCGCGCCCCAGATTTCCCACACCGAAAAATCGAAGGCGTATGAATGGAACAGGGTCCACACGTCGTGCCGGTCATAGCCGTGCAGCGCCACCGCCGACGCCATCAGGCTGGCCACGTTGCGGTGGCTGACCACGCAGCCCTTCGGCTGGCCGGTCGAGCCGGACGTGTAAATCACATACGCCGCCTGCTCCGGATGGATCGCCGGCGCGCGCCAGCGCCCGTCTGCCGCCGCCGGCAGCGCATCGATGGACAGCACCGGCAATGGCAGCGCCAGCCCGGCCAGCGCCTCGGCGCCGGCCGCGTCGGCCAGCACGCAGCGCAGCTGCGCGTCGCCGGCCAGGTAGGCCAGCCGTTCGGCCGGATAGCGCGGGTCGAGCGGCACGTAGGTCGCGCCGGCGGCCAGGATGCCCAGCATCGCCGCCAGCAGCCCGGCGTGCCGTTCGCACGCCAGCCCGACCCGGCTTTCGGCGGCCAGTCCCAATCCGCCCAGCGCCGCGGCGACCCGGCACGCGCGCTGGTGCAAGGCGGCATAGCTGATCTGCGCGCCGTCGCTGTCGACCAGCGCCGTCGCCGCGCCGTCGCGCAGCACCTGCGCCACGAAGCCCGACCACAGGTCCGGCGCCGCGCCGGACGGCAGCGCATGCGGC
>NZ_HG322949.1:5878984-5879928 GCF_000723165.1 Janthinobacterium agaricidamnosum NBRC 102515 = DSM 9628 | reverse complement strand
TGTAGTGGTCTAATTTGCCCGGACACCTCAATAGGTGGAAAATCCATCATCTGAGGAAAAAGCATGACAACAAGAAAACGTAGAACCTTCGAGCCAACCCTGAAACTGGAAGTGGTCCGGCTGATCAATGAGCAGGGCCAGAGCGTCCAGAACGTCAGCGAAAGCATGGGCATCGGCCAGACTGCGATCCGTCGCTGGCTGCAGCAATACCATGCCGAACAGAACGGGCAGCCTGGCATCGGCAAGCCGCTCACCGCCGAGCAGCAAAGAATCCGCCAACTGGAGCTGGAAAACCAGCAACTTCGGCAGGACGTCACCATCTTAAAAAAGGCCTCGGCCTTCTTTGCTCGCGAAATGAAGTGACCCATACGCTCATTCGCCAGTTGCAAAAGGAGGCCATTCCAGTCCAGCACAGCTGTCGCGTCCTGGAGGTGAGCCGATCCGGCTTTTATGAGGCGCAGCGTCGCTCTGCTACACCGGTCTTTTGCAAAGCGAGCGTTCATCTGCGGGCTGCATTTATGGCAAGCCATCAGAGCTACGGAAGCCGCCGACTGGTCACTGCCATGGCCAGCGCAGGGTTCGACATCGGGCGCTACAAGGTGCGCAGTTTGATGCGTCAGCAGGCGTTGAAGCCGGTCTGGAAGCGCAAGTTCGTCCATACAACAGACAGCAAACATGGCCTGCCAATAGCCGCCAACGTGCTGAACCGCCAGTTCAATCCGAGCGCGCCGAACCTGGCGTACGTCAGTGACATTACGTACATTCGTACCGGTGCCGGCTGGCTATATCTGGCAATCGTGCTGGACCTGTACGCGCGCAAAGTGGTGGGCTGGGCTATGGCACCGAGCATGCCAGCCAAGCTGGTCTGCGATGCGCTGACGATGGCCATTCGACAGCGCCAGCCGACAGCCGGATTGATCGTCCATTCCGATCAGGGCAGTCAA
>NZ_HG322949.1:5877828-5878948 GCF_000723165.1 Janthinobacterium agaricidamnosum NBRC 102515 = DSM 9628 | reverse complement strand
TAAGCGTCTTCCCATCACCCTCTATCTTTAAAAGTACGCATACTCCACAGTAGTTCCCGTCATTTTTTTGATGAGAACTACTGTGGATACAGATGCAAAGACGGGCAACCGCAAAGGCCGCCTGAACTATCCGGCCGACTTCAAGCGGCGTCTCGCTACCGAGGCTTGCAAGCCTGGTATCTCGGTGTCTAAGCTGGCGCGGCAGCACACCATCAATGCCAATATGCTGTTCAAGTGGCGCCGCGAACTGCGCGCCGTCCTGTTCGAGCCGACCACGCCGGCGCTACTGCCCGTGCTGGTCAAGCGTGCCGCAGCACCGGCACCGGCACGGCATAAGGCTGCGCCAGGCGGCATGATCGAGATCGTCATTGGCGAGGCCGTCGTGCGCATCCATGCCGAGGTCGACGCCGCGTTGCTCAAGCTCGTCCTGCAAAGCCTGCGTTCATGATCGGCCTGCCGGCGGGCACACGCATCTGGCTGGCCGCCGGCGTGACCGACATGCGCTCCGGTTTCAACGGCCTGGCGGCCAGGGTGCAAACGGCCCTGGTCGAAGACCCGTTCAGCGGTCATGTGTTCGTGTTCCGGGGCCGGCGCGGCGACTTGATCAAAGTGCTGTGGTGGAGTGGCGATGGCCTGTGCCTGCTGACCAAGCGGCTCGAGCGCGGCCGCTTCGTCTGGCCGATGCCGACACTGGATCCGGCGCCGCGCAAGAAATCGGTACGCCGGCCCTTGCCGGATCACCTGCCGCGTGACGAGAAGGTGTATGCGCCATCAGGCGAGGCTTGCCCCGCCTGCGGCGGTGGCCTGCGTCCCTTGGGTGAAGATGTGGCGGAGCAACTGGAGTTCGTGCCGGCCAGCTTGCGCGTGATCCGCCACGTGCGTCCGAAACTGGCGTGCAAGTGCTGCGACACCATCGTGCAGGCGCCAGCACCAAGTCGACCGATCGCGCGCGGCATCGCCGGACCGGGCCTGCTGGCTCACATCCTGGTGGCCAAGTTCGCCGATCATCTACCGCTGTACCGGCAGTCGGTGATTTATGCCCGCGAAGGCGTCGAACTGGAACGCGCGCTGCTGGCGAACTGGGTCGGCGCGGCCAGCGCGCTGCTGGGCCCGCTGGTCG
>NZ_HG322949.1:5876876-5877792 GCF_000723165.1 Janthinobacterium agaricidamnosum NBRC 102515 = DSM 9628 | reverse complement strand
AAGAGACGGTTTAATAACTTAGCGGAAATTTAGTCGATGCAGCAGTAACGATCCCATGGCCAGGTAAATCATGTTTTCCGACACATCAATGCGCTGCTCATAGTCGCGCACCAAGCGCCGATAACGCATCAGCCATGCAAAGGTTCGCTCGACCACCCAGCGTCTTGGCTGAACAGCGAAACCTTGCTGCCCCTGCAGACGCCGCACTACTTCCACTGTAAAGTCGAGAAACGCGGCCTTGTCCATCAACTGTCTGCGGTCGTATGCCGCATCCCCAAACAGATGCTTTACCCAAGGCCAGCGTTTGATCAAGCCGTCGAGCACCATCTGGGCACCAGTGGAGTCGGCGATATCGGCTGGCGTCAGGTTCACCGCCAGCAAGCGACCATCCGTATCGACCGCAATATGGCGTTTACGACCGCTGAGTTTCTTGTTGGCGTCATAACCTCGCGTTCGCGCGCCTGGCGCTTTCACGCTCTGGCTATCGACAATGCCAGCACTTGGAAGCACCTCCCGTTCATTGCATAAGCGATCAAGCATCAGCGCCAAGTCATGGATGGTACGAAACAGCATGTGCCGCATCAGTCGTCGGAACCAGTAATAGACGGTCTGATAAGGAGGGAAATCATTGGGCAACATGCGCCACTCGCACCCGGAGCGCACCATGTAACGCAGCGCGTTGATCACTGCACGCAAATCCGTCTTGCGAGGTCTTCCCGTCTTCGCTTGCCTTGGTAACAGTGGCGCGATCAGCCGCCACTCGTCATCTTTTACATCCGTGGGGTAGCCACGTTTGAGCGCGGTTCTTACCTGCTGGTGCCGGCTTCGATTCTCTTGCGTCCACATCGTCAATCGCTCCAAAACATCAAAAATGATTGGACCCGAAAGTTGCTATGAAGTTTTTAAACCGTCACTT
>NZ_HG322949.1:5875887-5876840 GCF_000723165.1 Janthinobacterium agaricidamnosum NBRC 102515 = DSM 9628 | reverse complement strand
TCAATTCTGTACCGCTTTCGCGCTATCGACAAAGCGTTGTGTTTGTCAGCTGCGAAGAAGGAAGAGTATGAAGCAATTCGCTAAATCCGTCAACTCCTTCTTTTTACTGCATCGCCGTTTCGGACGATCCCTTTTGCTTTGCAACGAGTGCTCTTCAGCGGGGAGGCGTATGATAACAAAGCCCCTGTGAAACTGGCAAGCTTTATCAGGGATCAAGCATGATTTAATTGAATCGATGGTCAACTTCTTAAGTTATGCGACACTTTGTCATACGATCACTAACCGGGATGTCCGAACGTGAACAGTATTGCAGCGAATAGTTACGGCGCTACGGCAAAGCGCCACTATGGCATCACCCTGGGTATCATCGTGTCGCTGGCCTTGCACGCCTTGTTTATATACGGCTACCGTTTTACGACACCGGTCTTCAAACCCGCTGCGGACAAACGGGTCGAATCGCTCACAGTCTGGATCAGGCCGGCGCCACCGCAGCCCGTCATCGCACCGGAGCGCAAGATTGAGCCAGCGCCAGCCAGGATAAAAGAGCAGAGGGTGGCACGGCGCAGCACTCTCGCTGCGCCGCCAACTTCCACGGTGATCACTTTGCCGCCGGCAGCCGGCAAGCCGGCCTGATGCGCCGAGCGATCCTTTTGCCGAAACCACGCCTGCATTCGATATCGATGCGGCCCGCGCCACCGCGCGTAAAGTAGCCAGCGAACGCGACCCGGCCAAGGCCAATACAGCAGTCGGCCAGATTCCCGATCAACCCCTGAAAACGGAAACACCATTGGCCCGCTCGATGTCGCAAGCCAAACGCGGCGATTGCAAGAACGCCCCTGGCGGCTTGCTGGCGCCGTTATTGATGTTGATGGATAAGAAGGATAGCGGCTGCAAGTGGTAAGCGCGGCACATTCATCACACTGATTATAGATAGCGTAGATAGCGCGGAGCTT
>NZ_HG322949.1:5874147-5875851 GCF_000723165.1 Janthinobacterium agaricidamnosum NBRC 102515 = DSM 9628 | reverse complement strand
GCCCAGGCGATGACTTGGTGTTGCTCGATTCATGATTGTCTTTTCATAAAAACCCGGGCGGCGGCCGCAGCCAGATCATCCCTGGCCGGCCGTCAGCCGCCACCGCGCAGCTGTTCAGCGCTGCCCCGCCTTACCCGTCGGCACCGCCAACCTGCGATGGCGGATACCTGGCCACTTATTATTTCCATGTGGAAATATGGCGGACGTCATCATAAACAGTATTTCCCTGTTGCGGCGCACAATATGAGACATAGGAAACTATTATTGTGAACCGCGCAGGATAGTCATCACTGATTGATCGGACGATCCGGTCCCAATGCCCGTTTGCCCTGCAATACCTTGCCCGCTTCGGTGGCCAGGCGCAGGTAAAAGTCGCTGCTCAGGCTTTCGCCGTCGGCGTCGAGCGGCGTGAACGGGCCGCGCGGCTTGCCGGGTTCATACGGGCTCGGGCTGGTCGGGATTTCGACCGGCTCGAAGGCCTTGCTCGGCGCCACCTTGTACATCGCGGTCGCTTCGTCGACTTCATCGAACATCGCGCCAAAGAAGGTGTTGGCGCCGGCCGAACGGGCTTCGTAGAACTGGGTCCACCAGAAACGGCCGCCGACGCGCGGCTGGCCATGGGTGCCTGGATAGATCACCGGGATATAGCGCTTGCCGATCCGACCGGCTTCGGCGATATCGGCGTCCATCACGTTCTTGCGGTAATCGCGCGCGCCCTGCGGGTCGCCGAAGCGCCCCACCAGCCATGGATTGATGGCGTCGAAGCGGCGGTACACCGCGGCCCAGGCCGGGTCTGGCTTGGAGTCTGCGGTCAGCGTGCGCCAGCGCGACGGCACGCCGCCGATCACGTACGCGCGCTGGTTGGCCGGCGCATCGCGCTGGAACCAGTCGAGCAAGGCGTTGGCCGACGCCGGCGTGGCCGGCCGGTCGTTAAAGCCGAAGCCCCACAACTCCACTACCGGCAGGCCGCCCTGGTGCAGATAGCGCGCCGACGACAGCGAGCCGTTGGCGGCCAGCGCGGCCCACTGATCCTTGACGTTCTTGACGATGTCGGCGTCCTGCGCGCTGCTGACGTCGTATTCGACGGCCCAGACCCGGCCATGGGCTTCGGCGGCGGCCCGCACGTTGGCGGTGACGCCGTCGCGGAAGCGGCGGTCGGTCGAACCGGGCGTGATTTCAGTGACGAATTCCTGCAGCAGCACGCCATCGAGGCCGTAGTTCTTCATCCATTCGAAATGGCGCTTGACGGTGGACGGGTTCCACGAGCTGTACAGCACGGCAGGCGAGCCGTCGGGCATCGTGAAGCCGGTCTTGCATTGTTCGGACACCGGGATGTCGCGCATGTCGGGCCACATGTCGACCGTCACATTGCTGGCCACCGGCGTGGCGCTCGGCGCCCAGTGACGCCAGCCATTGCCGGCGATATCGATCGGCGAACCGTCGCCTTCGCAGGCGAACCAGCCCTGGTAGCCGAAGATCAGTTTATTGTCGAGCGTGCTCGCGTCGACCGCCGGACCGGGCGGCGCCGGGTCCGGCGGCGACACCGGATCGGTCGACGTCAGCCGCCATTGCTGGTTGCTGTTGTTGCCGCAATCCCATTGCTGGATCGCGCCGCCGGTAGCGGTGCTGAAGTCTTTCACGTCCAGGCATCTGCCGCTGTTTTTGGCGCTGATGGTGTACGCCTGGTCCTTCGGCGTGATGCTG
>NZ_HG322949.1:5873731-5874111 GCF_000723165.1 Janthinobacterium agaricidamnosum NBRC 102515 = DSM 9628 | reverse complement strand
AAACGCTGGTTGGCGTTAGCGCCGTAACTCCATTGCTGCAGCAGCGCGCCGTTCAGGGCCGAAATGCCTTCGACGTCGAGTCCCTTGCCGCTATTGACGTTGATGATGCTGTAGCTGCTGCCGTCGTCGGTCGGCTGCACGTCGAAACGCTGTGCGGCCGAGCTGTCGCAGGTGACTTGCTGCAGTTTGGCGCCGTCCGCGGTGCTGCCGCCGGCAATGCCCAGGCACAGCCCGCTCGATACGCTGGCCAGCGTATAACGGCCCGGCGTGATGGTGCTGCTGCCGACGCCGGCCTTCAGGCTGCTGTCCTGGCCGGCAGTCTTGCCATCGCTGCCGCCGCAGCCGGACAAAAAGCCCGCCGACAACGCCATGGCAATAAT
>NZ_HG322949.1:5872422-5873695 GCF_000723165.1 Janthinobacterium agaricidamnosum NBRC 102515 = DSM 9628 | reverse complement strand
GCCATGCTTTGGTTGGCACAGCCATCACCATGCCGGCATAGTGCGCTCGTACCTCCACGGCCACATAAAACGGCGATAGCTCAATGCCGCTGGCAACCAGGTCGTGCGCGGCGCTCACTGCGCACTGCAAGACAGTCAACACGTTATAGGCCAGGATTGCGATGCCGAACGCGAACAAGGCCGCGCGCGGGTGTCCGAGTGTAGTGACTTCACTGTGTAAGACCGATTCGAGTCGCTGGAACATGGTCTCGATCCGCCAGCGCTTGCTGTATAGGCGAGCAATGGCGCGTGCGCTGAAATGTTCTGTTGGTAGATTCGTCAGCAACCGGATGATCGTTTCGCCATCGTCAGTGGACTTGTCCAGTCGCAGCTCAATGCGGCGTAATGCTACCTTCTGTCCTGTGGTTCCAGGGATGGCAACGCACTGTTCAAAGACGGCGCCGGTCGCGATTCGCCCCTGATATGTCAGCTCGTCCAGCGGCGCCGGATTGGGCGTACGGCCGTGCTCACGTACGATGAAGGCACACCCACGGCGATGCCATTCGGACAGGATCATGCGCGTGCTGAAGTTGCGATCAGCAATCCACAGTTCGCCCGGATGCGAACGCTCCAGTAACGGTGGCATCACGGCGCGTTCCTGCGAGTGTGCATCTTCGCAAGGCTCCATATCGACGATCAGGCCCGAATCAGGGTCATACACCACAAGGGACTGGCCAGGCATTGCGGCGCCGCGAAAGGCGCGCAAAGGATTCAGCCGCTTTTCGCTGGCAGGCAAATGGTTGCCGTCCACGATACGGGTGCGGTAACCCGGAACCAGCGGCGGCTTTCGCTGCAAAAATGGCGTGATCACGTCACCAAGGCGCTCGGCGCTGCCGGTGACCAGCGCCCGTACCAGGTTCGGCTCGGTGTGTCTGACCTTGTCATATAAAGCTTGCACAGAAACCGGCAAATCAGGGCAGGCCTGCGCTGCGGCGTGCAGCGATGGCCGCAGCCCAACTGCGACCACGGACATCAGTTCGACTGTCGTCGAGAACAGCAGCTCCCTCTGGTATTGGGCGCCACGTTCTCGCTCGAAAAGTTCATCGGCCCAAGCAGGATCGAGGGCACGTTGCAGCGCCAGCCTTGCCATCACAGTCAGCGGGCTGATTTTTGTGCAGTGCGATATCACAGCATTCATCATCATGGCAGTTTCCTCCTGTGCCAGTTAGATGATGTTTGCTACAAAGAGTGCCGGTTTTATCTCAGCTGTGACGACGCACCTTTAAAGGGGTGG
>NZ_HG322949.1:5579994-5872386 GCF_000723165.1 Janthinobacterium agaricidamnosum NBRC 102515 = DSM 9628 | reverse complement strand
AAAACGTATTATTCAGCGTCCGCCTTCAATTGCAGCGCGCGCTCATATAAGGCGTTCTTTTTGCGGCCGGTGATTTGCGCGGCCAGGCTGGCGGCTTGCTTGACGCTGCATTCGGCCAGCAAGATGCCGAGGATGCGTTCGGCTTCCGCTTCTTCCGCATCCTGGCCAGCGGTCGCGCCTTCCAGCAGGACGACGAACTCGCCTTTTTCACGGTGCGCATCGGCCTTGATCCAGGCCACGGCTTCGGATAGCGGGCAGCGGTGGATTTCTTCGAACATCTTGGTCAGTTCGCGTGCGAACACCACTTGCCGGGTCGGCTCGAACGCTTCGGCCAGCGCGGTGGCGCAATCGAGGATGCGGTGCGGCGCTTCGTAGAACACCATCGTCGCGCTGATACTGCGCAAGCCGTGCAACATGTTTTCGCGCTGTTTCGATTTGGCCGGCAGGAAGCCGACGAAGTAAAACTGGTCGTTCAACAGGCCGCTGGCGGAGATCGCGGTGATCGCCGCCGACGCTCCCGGCAGCGGCAGCACGCGCAAGCCGGCGGTCCGCACGGCGTCGACGATGCGCGCGCCCGGATCGGATACGGCCGGCGTGCCGGCGTCGGATACCAGCGCGATGCGTTCGCCCGCTTGCAGGCGCGCGATCAGGGTCTCGGCCACTTCGCGCTCGTTATGCTGGTGCGCGGCGATCAGCGGCTTGTTCAAGCCGAAGCGGGTCAGCAGGTGCGCGGTGTTGCGCGTGTCTTCACAAGCGACGGCATTGACCAGGCTCAAAACATGCAGCGCCCGCAGGCTGATATCGGTGACATTACCGATCGGCGTCGCCACTACGTACAATGTTGCGATAGGATAGACCTGATGCGCCGCCTCTGTCATGATTGGCAGGGTTACAATAGAACTGGATACTGGTACGGTCATTTTGGAGGTTGGATGCTAGCTAAAAGTGTGAAGTTACTACTTGTCTTTACCGCGATCGGCATGTTGAGCGCTTGCAGCACGCCGTGCGACGCGCCCGGCCAATTGTGCGCGCCTATCTCGTCAATTACAAGTAGACCAGCGCCGCCAGTGGCCCGCCCAGTCCTGCCGCCACGGCCGGAAACCCCGCCACCGCCGGCCGCGCGCACCTACAGCGTGGCCGATCCCGACCTGGCCGTGCTGCCCGACGACGCGCCCGCCAGGCCGTCCGCGACCACGCCGCCGGATGGCGCGACCCATCACATCGGCTTGCTGCTGCCGCTCAAGTCCGACACGCTGGGTGCGGCGGCGCAATGGCTGCACGACGGTTTCATGGCCGCCTATGAACGCGACCACAGCGGTTTTGAAGTCAGCGTGGTCGATACCGGCGACAGCGCCCAGGATGTGCTGGCCAGCTACGCCAAGGCGCAGGAACAGTTCGACATCATCGTCGGTCCGCTGTCGCGCTCGGCCGTTACGGCGGTGGCCGGCAGCGCGCTGGTGCGCAAGCCGACCATCGCCCTGAATCACCCGGAAGCGCGCGACGACACGCCGCTGCCGCCGCAAATGCTGGTGGTCGGCTTGTCGATCGAAGCCGAGGCGCGCCAGGTCGCGGCCTGGGCCGCCAGCGAGCAGCCGGGCGCCAGCGCGCTGGTCCTGTCGGCCGGCCTGCCATGGCAGCGCCGCATCGCCGCCGCCTTCAGCCAGCAATGGCAACGCCAGGGGCTGGCCTCGGACACGCTCGACATGACGGCGCTGAACGGTTATCTCAGCGACGCCGAACTGGTGCAATTACGCGCGCGCATCGCCGCCACGCCGCCGGGCCTGCTATTCGTGGCGATGGATGCCGACCAGGCGCGCCAGTTGCGCGTGGCGCTGGGCAATAACATTCCGCTGTACGGCACCTCGTCGCTGAATCCGGGCGTGGGACGCGGCGCCAGCGGTCCCGAACTGGACGGCGCGCGGCTGCTCGATTTGCCGTGGCAAGTGCAGCGCGACCATCCGGCGGTGATGGTCTATCCGCAACCGATGCAAAGCGATACGCGCCCGCTGACGGCCGACATGGAACGCCTGTATGCGCTGGGCATCGACGCGTTCCGGGTGGCGCGCGAAATCGCGCTGCGGCCGGCGGCGCGCTTTACGCTGGACGGCGTGACCGGCAAACTGTCGGTCAATTTCGGCCAGGGCGCGGCCAGTTTCAAACGCAGCGAGGCGGCCGCCACGTACCAGAACGGCGTGCTGGCGCCGTTTGTGGAGAATAATCCAGCTGCCCCCGCGAATTCGCGCTAATGCCATGTCCACCACCGGCCAGAGCGAAAAACAGCGCCAGGGCCGGCTTGCCGAAGATCAGGCGCTGGATTATCTGGCGCGCCATGGTTTAATACTGGTACAGCGTAATTTCAGTTGCAAGGGCGGCGAGATCGATTTGATCATGCGCCAGCGCGAGGTGCTGGTGTTTGTCGAAGTGCGGCAGAGGGCGGGCAAAGAATACGGCGGGGCGGCGGCCAGCATCACGCCAGCCAAGCAAAGGCGCCTGATCCGCGCCGCGCAGTTTTATCTGCTGCGCCTGAAACAGCTGCCGCCATGCCGCTTCGACGTGATCGCGATCGACGCCGGCCAGCTGAGCTGGCTGCGGCACGCGATTGAAATGTAAGCATTTTTAACAGAGCTTGTCCGCTATACGGCGCGGCTGCACTATAATCGGCAGACTATGAATAATCAACGCATCCTAGCGCACTTCCACGAAAGTGCCGAACTCAAAATCCAGTCCGCCACCGTTCTCGCGCAGCCTATCGCGCAAGCAGTGGACCTGATGTTTTATGCATTGTCCAATGGCAATAAGATCCTGGCATGCGGCAATGGCGGTTCCGCCGCCGACTGCCAGCACTTTGCCGCGGAACTGGTGGGACGCTTCGAGCGCGAGCGCTTTCCGCTGCCTGCGATGGCGCTGACCACCGATACCTCGATCCTGACGGCGGTGGCCAACGATTACAGCTACCGCGAGATCTTCTCGAAGCAGGTGCAAGCGTTCGGCCAGGCGGGCGACGTGCTGCTGGCCATTTCCACATCGGGCAATTCGGCCAACGTGATGGCCGCCATCGAAGCGGCGCTGGAACGCGAAATGCGCGTGGTGGCCCTGACCGGCAAGGGCGGCGGCGCGATCGGCAAGATGCTGACCGACGCCGACGTGCACCTGTGCGTGCCGGCCGACCGCACCGCGCGCATCCAGGAAGTCCATTTATTAACGATACACTGCATTTGCGACGGCATCGACGTCGCCCTATTCGGAGGAGATGCGAATGACTGATCCCGGCACCCGCTGGTCACGCTTGAAACGTCCATTGTCCACCGCACTGCTGTGCGGCGCCATGGCGAGTACCTTGACGGGCTGTTTCGGCCTGGTAGTGGGCGGCGCGGTGATGGGCGGCGTCGCCGTGGCGGATCGCCGCACGCTGGGCGCGCAAACCGAGGACAAGGCGATCGCGCTGAAAGGCGAATCGCGCATTCCCGCCATCGTCGGCGAAGCCGGCCACGTCAATGTGACCAGCTTCAACCGGCGCGTGCTGCTGACCGGCGAAGTGCGCGACGAGGCGATGAAAGCCGCCGTCGAACGCGAAGCGCGCAGCATCGAGGGCGTCGAATCGATCGCCAACGAGCTGGAAATCGCCGGACCGTCGAGCTACACCTCGCGCTCCAGCGACACGCTGGTGACCGGCAAGGTCAAGGCCAGCCTGGTCGACATGAAAACCATTTCGGCCAGCTCCTTCAAGGTGGTGACGGAACGTGGCACGGTGTACCTGATGGGCCGCGTCACGCAACGCGAAGGCACCGTCGCCACCGATGTCACGCGCGGTATCAGCGGCGTGCAAAAAGTGGTCAAGCTGTTCGACTACATCAGCGAAGAAGAGTTGAAGCAATTGCAGGCGGAACCGCAAAAAACCGCCAACTCCGGTAGCGCGAGTTCGGCCAGCAACTGATGGCCGTTCAAGCCGGGCGGCGCCGTCCCGACGCGCGCGCCGTCCGGCTAAAAAGCACCTGCCCAGCGGCTTGGCGCGGACAGGTCTATAATCGCTACATCGTTTTATGCAGCCCAGCCAGAGAATCCGACCATGCCAGCATCGACCACCGCCTCAAAGTCCTGGATCAAGCCAGCCATCCTCGCCATCGTGATCGCCGGTGCGGCAGCCGCCGCCTACGCATCGCTGAACAGCCAGAAAAGCGCGCCGGAAGTGACCTTCCTCGGCATCAACGGCGAAAAGATCACGCCGGACAGCTTGCGCGGCAAAGTGGTGATGGTGAATTTCTGGGCCACCTCGTGCACCACGTGCGTCGCTGAAATGCCGCAAATGGTCGAGACTTACAATAAATACAAGTCGCAGGGCCTGGAATTCGTGGCCGTGGCGATGAAATACGACCCGGCCAACTACGTGTTGAATTATGCCGAAACCCGCAAGCTGCCATTTAAAGTGGCATTGGACGTGACCGGCGACGCGGCCAAGGCTTATGGCGACGTGGCGCTGACGCCCACCACCTTCGTCATCGACAAGCAAGGCAAGATCATCAAACGCTACGTCGGCCAGCCCGAATTCGCATCGCTGCACACCTTGCTTGAAGGCGCCTTGAAAGCCAGCTGAGCCGCGATTCTCCTTAAAAGCCGGCTTGCAGCGACAGATACAAGCCGTGCTGTTTTTTCGGATTGAAGACGGTGATATCGCCCAGTTCCGCATAGGCCGCCGTCAGCGACAGGTGCTTGTTCGGGAAATAGGCGATAAAGGCGTCGTAATATGCTTTTTCCTTGTCCACACCCAGATTGTGCGGTTTTTGACGGTATTCAATCCCCGCCACCAGCTTGCGGTTGATCAAATAAGCGGCCGACACTTCCGGCATCAGCCGGTAGCTATCGTTGATATCGCCGCCAAATCCCAGGATGCCCATCTGATTGGCGCAGGTCGCGCGCAACGTGCCATTCAATAACAGGCTGTATTCAAACAGGATCTTGGTGGCCGACACATAATAGTCGACGCCATGATCATCCTTGGCGCCCAGTTGCTTGACGTTATACACGCCCAGCGCACCGAGACCGCCGATACCCTTGTTGCGCTTGTACATGGCGCCGACCGCGATTTGCGGCAACAGGCTGTCTTGCTGATACACCGCATCGCCAGCCACCTTGACCTTGATGCCGAGAATATCTTGCTGAATACGCAACTGGTTCAGCGGTGCCAGGCTGCCGCGGAATTCCTGATTGGCCAGCGACACTTCGACCCGGTCAGCGATACCGGCCGCCACGCCATAACTGCCCAGCGAATAATCTTGCGTCTTGACGGAGGTGTAATGCGCATTCGCGCCATAACTGTCGCGCGTGCCGTAGCCGGTGATCAAGGCCCACGGCGTCAAGCCGCCGCCGCCGGCGCCTTCCAGCTGGCTGACGCCACCGGTGGCGAGGAATTTCCCCATGTCCGGCGTGGTTTGTATGTCGGCCAGCGCGGCGCCGGCGGCGCACATCAGCAAGCCGGCGGCGCAGCCGCGAACTATGTTTTTAGGCATTATTAATTTCTCCCCCCGCATACAAAATCATGTTGCGAAGCTTGACTGAAACAACCATAACTTTCCAGCGCGAATTGATAATTTGATGCAATTTCAAACAGAACCTTGTTGCTAGTCAGTGCAAAGTTGTTATAACCTTCAAATACAAGCCCGATTTCCACTCCGTGAAGGCCAGCAGTGTCCACCGACGCCAACCCGCTCGACCCACAACAACTCCGAACCTGGCTGCTGGCAGCCGGGAAAAAGGATGCCGCCGCCTTTCGCCGGCTCTACGATACAACTTCTTCGAAACTGTTTGGCTTCGCGCTGCGTATATTGCATAAGCAAGAGCTCGCTGAAGAAGCCTTGCAAGAGAGTTTCGTCGCCATCTGGAACAATGCCGCCACTTATCAGAGTCATCTGGCGGCGCCGATGACCTGGATGGCCACTATCGTGCGCAACAAGGCGTTCGATATGCTCAGGCGCAGCGACGATACAGTTGAAATCGATGCCGAACAGTTTGATAGCGAAGTCATGAACGCCCTACGAGATCCGCAAGCCACCCCGATTGAAGCGCTGCAAATCAGCGGCGATGCAAAAGCGTTGGCACTTTGCATGTCCGCACTGGAAGGTTTGCACCGCCAAGTCCTGGCGCTGGCCTACTACCACGACATGTCGCACAGCGAAGTGGCGCAACAGATGACGCTGCCGGTCGGCACCGTAAAAACCTGGATACGGCGCAGCCTTGAACGCTTGCGCACTTGTCTGGCGAAACGGGAGCAGTCATGAATATCCGCGGTAACGACCCACTGCGCCAGAAACTGGCGGCAGAATATGTGCTTGGCACGCTGAAGGGTGGCGCGCGCCGTCGTTTTGAGGGCTGGCTGCACAACGATGCGGATTTGCGCAATATCACGGCGCAATGGAGCCAGCGCCTGACACCGATGGCCGAGTTCGCCACGCCGGTCATCCCGCCGAAGCGGGTCTGGCGCAGTATCGAACAGCGTTTGCACCTGTCGCCGGCGGTTCGGGCATGGCAATTCTGGCGCAATGAATCGGTCAACTTCTGGCGTTCGCTGGGCATGGCGTCCAGCGCCATCGCGGCCTTGCTGGTGATCGTCATGGCCAGCAAGACCCTCGATGCACCCGTGATCAGCTATGTCGCGTCGTTGAGCGACGATAAGGCGCAAACCGCGATGTTAGTGACCGCCGACAGCCGCCACCGTACGATCGACGTGCGCCTGGTCGGCAATGCGCCGGTGCCGAGCGACAAGGATCTGGAATTGTGGGCGGTGCCGAAGAGCGGCAATCCGCGTTCGCTGGGCTTGCTGGCCGAGCGTGGCACGGTCAAGCTGGCCCTGGCCGAGCATGCGATCGGCAACGATGTCGCCTTGCTGGCGGTTACGCTGGAACCGAAGGGCGGTTCGCCGAACCCGAATGGCCCGACCGGACCGATCTTGTATAAAGGTAACTGGGTCAGGATGTAATTTATCACGGGTCAGGTTGACACCTGACCCGTGCCGCTCACTTGGTCACGATGGCGCGCTGCATCGGCGCCAGCTTGGCCAGCAATTTGTTTTGCACGCTCGATGGAATCTTGTGCTGTTCCATGGCCAGCTGCAAATCTTCGGTCAAGGCATTGAACTGGGCATTGGTGATTTTCAAGTCGATGTGCACGCTTTCCATGTCGCGCTCCTTGTATTTACCGGTGTAGGTGCACGGACCGCCGCTGAACTCACAAATCTGCTCGGCCAGCCGCTCGGCCAGCTGTTCCATGTCGAAATCGACAAAACTTTCCTTGATGCGCGGGTCCGACAAGATCAGCGGCATGAATGTCTTGACGATCTGGGCTATGCCTTCCTTGCCGCCCAGGCCGCGATAGGTCGAATCCTCGGTGTACGGCGTTTGCGCGCTGGCCAGCGCCGACGCCAGCAACAAGCCGGCCGCCATCATTTTGTGTGGTGTCTTCATCGCCGTTCTCCTGTTTATTGAGGGTACAAGATCATTTGCGTGCAGCGGAACAGGGCGATGGTCTTGCCGGTTGCCTGGTTCGACACCACCGCATCCCAGACCTGGGTGGTCTTGCCGAGGTGCGCCACTTTGGCGGTGCAGACGATCACGCCGTCGCGCGCCGTGCCCAGGTGGTTCGACTTCAATTCGATGGTGGTAAAGTTGCTGGCGCCTTCAGGCAGGTTGGCGATGCAGCCGTAACCGGAGGCGGTATCGGCCAGCGTCACCACGCTGCCGGCGTGCAAATAGCCGTTCGCCGCCAGCAAGTGCGGCTTGACGGCCAGTTCGGCGCTCACCTCGCCGTCGCCCACCGCGGTAATGACGATGCCCAAGTGGCCGGGCAAGCCGTCCTTGCTACGCAGGTTCAAGGATTCCAGGGTAATGTCGGGATTGTGCATGAGCGCCTTTACAATAACGATGGCCGCCAACGGCGGCATGGATCGGCGTTATTGTCCGCTAAAGCTTTTCACAACACAATCGGCCATCAAAAAAGGCCGGAGCAAGTTCACTGATCTTGATTTACAACAACTTCAGCGCGGCGCCAGACCTGCCTGCTCAACAAAGAAAAAGTAGGGATCACGCCCTAGCCGCTCAAAAATCGGGTAAATATACGGGTGGCCGAGCATTCCAGCACCATCAGCGAGCATTACGGCACACAGCGCGCTGATGAAAAAACCTACACTTTCTTCATACCTACTTCACAGGAGAAAGCCATGAAAAATATATTGATCGCCGGACTATTGTCGATTTTCCCGATTGCCAGCTTTGCAGCAGGTTTCACCGTCAGCAGTACCGACATGGCCGAGGGCCAGCCGCTCAGCCGCCATCAAGTCTTCAAGGGCTTTGGCTGCGACGGCGACAATATCGCGCCGCAACTGTCATGGAGCGGCGCGCCGGCCGGCACCAAGAGTTTCGCCGTCACCGCCTACGATCCGGACGCGCCGACCGGCAGCGGCTGGTGGCACTGGACGGTGGTCAACTTGCCAGCCAATACCAGTTCGCTGCCCAGCGGCGGCGTCTTGCCGGCCGGCGCGGTGCAAGGCCGTACCGACTATGGCCAGGCCGGCTTCGGCGGCGCCTGCCCGCCTACCGGCGACAAACCGCACCGCTACCAGTTCACGGTATGGGCGCTGGGCGTCGATCATTTGCCGCTCGATGGCGGCGCCGGCGGCGCGATGGTCGGCTACATGCTGAACGCCAATGTGCTGGGCAAGGCGCAACTTACCGCTACCTATGGCCGCTGAGCACGACATCCAGCCGCAACGCATAGCGACCGACACCGTCCAGGCGCGCCAGGTGCACTCCCTGAGCCGCGTGCCGGTGTTCATGCCCAGCCTGTGCCGCGTGCGGCATGGCGAAAAAGTATTGCAATGGGGCAAACACAGCATGCGCGCCGGCCCGCAACACTTGATACTGATGCCGGCCGGGTACGAATTCGGCGTCGTCAATCGCCCCAGCACACAAGGCTACCTGGCCGATGTGGTCAGTTTTCCGCCCGAGCTGGTGCGGGCTTTCCGGCTGCGCCACGGTGCGCTGCTCGAAGCACAACTGGCGGCGGCGCCGACGGCCAGCCTGTGCGTGCCGCTTGACCGCAAGCTGAACAATGCCTGGGCTTACCTTGCCGACAGCCTGGCGGCGCAAGAGCCCGTTGAAATCCAGACCCACCATGCCGAAGGCCTGCTGCTGGCCTTGAGCCTGGCCGGTCATGCCGGACCGCTGCTGGTCGACCGCAACGACCCGCTCGGCGCGCGTATCCAGCAACTGTTACTGTTCAACCCGGCGGCCGACTGGACTGTCGCCGGCGTCGCCAGCCGCTTGCACCTGGGTGCGTCGACGCTGCGCCGCCAGTTGGCGCTGGAAGGGCGCAGTTTTCGGATTATCCTGGAAGAAGTGCGCCTGGGTGTGGCTTTGCAACGCTTGCAAACCAGTAGTCGTCCGATCGGTGAAATCGCCGCCGATTGCGGTTATGCCTCGGCGTCGCGCTTCGCCGTGCGCTTCCGCCAGCACTATGGTTTATCGCCGCGCGCACTACGTTCCGCCATTTAATCGACGACAGATCAAACAATCTGGCCTGATTCTTGATATTATTCGGGAATGTCGATACGCCACTCACTTGCATATACACGCCCGGGCTTGAAAAAGCCGATGTCGGCGCACGCCTGGTGGCAACTGTATGTGACCTTGGTGGCGGCGATCAGCATGGTACTGCTGATGGCAACCGCCGCGACACACTTGCACAAGACCGCGCTGGCGGCCGAAGATTGTGCGCTGTGCTGCAACGTGATCGACAAGATTGCTGATTTGACCGTACCGCCTGCCGTCGCCATGACGGCGCCAGTACTGCTGCCTTACCGTTTGTTGACACTGGCGCCGCTGGCCCTGGTGTTCAGCAGCAACGTCATGTTGCCGCCTAGCTGCGGTCCGCCGGCCTCCGTCTAGTTTTCACGCCCGTTCCTATTTTTTATGGCCTGCCGCAACAGTACGGTAGTGCCTCGCGTTTACTATTCAGAGGTTCAAGATGCAACACACTCCACAGCTGAGCAAGCTTACGTTCGCCATTGCTAGCCTGTTCGCCGTTTCCGCCGCCTACGCCGATCCAGCCTCGGCTACCGCACCGACCGCCGACACCGTGGCGAATGCCGATAGCGCACCCGCACCCGACATGCAGCGCATCGAAGTCACCGCCGCCCATTTGAAGAGCGCACGCATCGACCTGTCGCCGAAAGTCGGCACCACGGTCTACAGCATCGATACGCATATGGTCAACATGCTGGGCCAGGGCGACAATACGCCATTCAATGAAGTGCTGTTGCGCCTGCCGGGCGTGGCGCAGGATTCCAAGGGTTCCGGCGCGCTGCATGTGCGCGACGACCATGGCAACGTGCAATACCGCATCAATGGCGTACAACTGCCGGAAAGCATCACCGGCTTCGGCCAGTCGATCGATACCCGCCTGATCGACCGCACCGATTTCATGACCGGCGCGCTGCCGGCCCAATTCGGCTTGCGCACCGCCGGCGTCATCGATATTGAAACCAAGGAAGGCGGCACCAAGCCGGGCGGCCGTGTCGGCGTCTTGGTCGGCAGTAATAACCACGTTGAACCGAGCGCCGAATTCTTCGGTAGCCAGGGCAACTTCAATTACTACCTGTCGGGCAGCTACCTGGGCGATTCGCTGGGCGTCGAAAATCCGCAAAACACCCGCAGCGCGATCCACGACAAGACCCGCCAGTCTAAATCGTTCGGCAACCTGTCGTATTTCCTGGATGACACGACCCGCCTCGGCTTGATGTTCGGCACCTACAATGGCCGTTTCCAGATTCCAAACAATCCCGACCAGGCGCCGGGCTTCTCGCTGGCCGGCAAGAGCGACGTCGCGGCGGGCACCAGCAGCCTGCCATCGTCGCAGCTCGATGAAAACCAGCGCGAAGTGAACCGCTTCCTGGTGTTGTCGCTGCAAAAAACCCTGGGCGACCTGAATTACCAGATTTCGGCTTTCCACCAATATTCCGAACTGCACTTCACGCCGGATGCGATCGGCGACCTGATCTACAACGGCGTCTCGACCGACTCGCGCCGCAGCAATACCGCCAGCGGCACCCAGCTCGATGTCAGCTACAAATTGAACCCGCAACACACGGTGCGCGGCGGTTTGGCGTACACCCGCCAAAAAACCACCAGCGACAACACGGTCAACGTATTCACCACCGGCGACGACGGCGCACAAAATTCGACCATTCCGACCACCATCGTCGACAACGGCGGCAAGACCGGCACCACCTCCAGCCTGTACCTGCAAGATGAATGGCATATCTCGGCGCCGCTGACGCTGAACTATGGCGTGCGTTTCGACAAGGTATCGGCCTACACCGACGAACAGCAATGGAGCCCGCGCCTGAACCTGGCTTACCAGCTGAGCCCGAGCACCGCGCTGCACGCCGGTTATTCGCGCTACTTCACGCCGCCGCCGCAAGAGCTGGCCGCGCAATCGAGTATCGACCTGTACGCCAACACCACCAACGCGCCGGAAGTGCCGAAATCCGACAACGTCAAGGCTGAGCGCACCCATTATTACGATATCGGCCTGAGCCACCAGGTCAATTCCAGGCTGACCCTGACCGCCGATGCGTATTACAAGAAAATCAGCAACTTGCTGGATGAAGGCCAGTTCGGCCAGGCGCTGATACTGAGCCCGTTCAACTATGCGGAAGGTTATGCCAAGGGCCTGGAACTGTCCGGTATCTATAGCGAGAAAAACTGGGGCGCCTTCCTCAACCTGACCGCGCAAAAGGCGCAGGGCCGCAACATCGTCTCCGGCCAGGCCCTGTTCGGTGTGGATGAGCTGGCCTACATCGCCACCCACGACATCTACCTCGACCATGACCAGACCTACACCGTCTCGGGTGGTGCGCATTACCACTTCGGCGATTCGCAAGTGAGTGCTGACTTCCTGTACGGCAGCGGCTTGCGCAAGACTCCGGACGGCGCTGCGCCGAACTCCGGCAGCTTGCCGCAGTACTTCACGGTCAACACCGCGCTGACCCACACCTGGAAAAATACGCCGCTGGGCAAGGTTGAAGGCCGTCTGGCACTGATCAACCTGTTCGACAAATCGTATCTGTTGCGCGACGGTTCCGGCGTTGGCGTCGGCGCCCCGCAATACGGCGCGCGCCGCAGCTTCTACGCCGGTCTGTCGACCAGCTTCTGATCTGAACAGCGACGCCAGGCGGGACTACCGAGCTCCCGCCTGGCAACTGCATAAGACAAGCTCAGCCGTCAATCGGATGCGACGGCGTGCTTAATATCAGTTGGTAAAAACCCAGATCCAGCCAGCGGCCGAATTTATAGGCCGCCTGGCGTATCGTCCCGGCATGTTCAAAGCCGTATTTTTCATGCAGGGCGATACTGCCTGTATTCGAAATATCGATGCCGCCTACCATCGTATGTACCTGGTTTTGCTGTGCAACGGTGATCAATTGCTCCAGCAATTTCCGGCCCAGCCCGGCCCCCCGGCTATCCTTGTGGATATAGATCGAATGTTCCACCGTGTATTTATAGGCCGGCCATGCGCGAAACGTGCCATAACTGGCAAAACCCAGCAGCTTGCCGTCGTCATCCTCGATACCGATCACCGGAAAACCCTGCTGGCGTTTCACCGCGAACCAGGCTGACATCGATTCGAACGGCCGTGGCTTGTAATCGTACAGCGCGGTCGAATGGACGATCGCATCGTTGAAAATATCCAGGATGGCCTGGGCGTGGCGTTCTTCCGTGCATTCAAGGAATTTCATCAATGACCTTCTGTTGGATAACAATGTCTCCTATAATAGACGCTGAGTATCCTAAAGTAAATAACAGAAAGGCTCCGATGTCGATCGATGCGCTGATTGCGACACGTTTATTATCTCTGCGACAAGCAAAAAACTACAGCCTTGCCGAGCTGGCCAAACTGTCTGGCGTCAGCAAGGCGATGATTTCAAAGATCGAGCGCAATGCCAGCAGTCCCAGCGCCGCCATCCTCGGCCGGCTGGCGGCCGGGCTCGGCGTATCGCTGGCAAAATTACTGGCCGAACAGGAGGCGCCGCCCGGCCGGCTCAGGAAACAGGTGCAACAGGATACCTGGCGCGACCCGCTGACCGGCTACCTGCGGCGTCAGCTGAGCCTGCGCGACCCGGCTACCGGCATTGAAATGATCGAAGTGGAATTGCCGCCGTCAGCCGATGTCAACTATCCGCCGTGGCATGGCGCGCCGTACCGCCAAAGGCTGTGGCTGCTGGAAGGGGCGTTGCGCATCACTTACGGCAGTGAGGTATTCGAACTGCAACGCGGCGACTACCTCGATTTCGGCGTCGACCGGCCGCTGGCATTCCATACCCTGGGCCAAGATACCTGCCGCTACCTGATTGTCAGCTCGGCCAGCTGAAAACCTGTCTCAGTGCACTCACGCCCAGATCACCGACGTCTTGCCCTTTGAAACCAGATAATCATTAGCCCTGGAAAACGGTTTGCTGCCGAAGAAGCCCTTGTGCGCTGAAAAAGGCGACGGGTGCGGCGACGTCAGCACCAAATGCTTGCGGGCGTCGATGAACGCTTTTTTCGAGATCGCGTAACTGCCCCACAGGATGAACACCAGGTTGTCGCGTTCGTCCGACAAATGCTTGATGGCGCTGTCGGTAAAGTTTTCCCACCCCTTGCCGGCATGCGAACCGGCGGTCCGGGCACGCACCGTTAGCACGCTGTTGAGCAGGAACACGCCCTGTTCGGCCCAGTCCGACAAATCCGTCTGCGTGCGGCGGACGCCGATGTCTTGTTCGAGCTCCTGGAAGATATTTTGCAGGCTCGGTTGCGGCCGATTTCCATCTGGCACGGAGAAGCAGAAACCCATCGCCGCGCCGGGCGTGTGGTACGGGTCTTGTCCCAGTATCACCACTTTGACATCGTCGAACGGCGTCAGGTCGAAGGCGCGGAAGATGTTCTTACCGGCCGGGAAACACGGCCCGGCCGCGTATTCGGCCTTGACGAAGGCGGTTAGCGTGTCCCAATAGGGCAGGTCGAATTCGGCTTGCAGGTGTTCTTTCCAGGAGGCTTCGATGCGGACGGTCATGATGGCGTAAGTTGAATGATGATGATCGGAATGTGCTTTTAAGGCGGGTATCAAGTTTGCACCAAAGTATAGCCGCATGTTTGAGGTTGATCACATGTCCGTGACGCGCCGGACGTTCACAAGCCACACATCAAAAGTTGGAACTTTGTATTTCTGAACAGTCACTTAATCAGTATGACAGGTGGCTCTTGCAAAATGCCTGTCACTCATGCCCGGTCACTTGAAACCTATCTCGCTAGAAAGTTGTCGGCGGACTGTCCATACCTTATCAGATAGAGCCACAGCAAGTTCCCGCCATTTGATCCCATTTTAGTTTAGCTACATTCAGAACATCACCTTTTCCATTCTTCAATATTCGACTATGCCTGTTCATGCAAGATTACCGCCACCCGTCTCGTCCCATGCAGCCAACCATGCCATTACTCACACGACAGAAGCGTTCATTCGGGAAAAATTAAAGAAACCAAATATTAATTCTCAAGAGTTATCTGAACTGCTTGAGCAAGCCTGTAGTCAACAAGCATTACACTCCATCAAGACGAAAATCATGAATCACCGTGTTTTTGATCCACAATTCGTCAGTACCGATGGAAAAACAATGCTTGATATCGCAATTATTCATGACGACGTCGCCAGCGCAAAAGAAATAATTACCAAAGGAGCAAATCCCTATAAAACAGTTGCATGCCATAGCAGTAAAGACATGAAAGATCTACTGGTGCGGGAGCGGCGTAGGAAAGACCTCTATCCAGATACAAAAGTCTCTGCCAGCGAAACATCGCTAGATAAACTTTTACGCGGCAGACAATTCGATGCGGCACAGAAAGAACTAAACCATTTCATTGGCACCAAAAATATTCAGGAAGTATGGGCGGAACTCGTGTTAACGGAATCACCAAAGAATGTTGCCTATCTGCGCGCATTTCTTATTTTACAAAAACCTGATCAGGACCGACGATTCCGCTTGCTGGAGAAAAAAAACAACATCAAGAATCCACAGATTTGCAAAGTAATGAAAACCGTGCCCTACTACTCCCCGAGGCGGGGACGACCCAAGCAATTAAACCTTCAAGCTACCTTCATTGGCAGTGAAGAAAGCATTGTGTGCAGGCATCTCTCTACCCATAAGCTCATTGCCAGCCGTCAAGCATGGCGGCCATTTAAATTCCCATATGAGCAATATCAAAGCATTCAAAGTATTTCCGACCACGTCAAACCGGAGATCGAAGTCATTCGCACAAATCTGATTAATACGGTAGAAGAGGCGTATCTGGTAAAAAACCAGGACTTCGGCAAGTTTTTATTTCATCAATTCGAAAAAATGGAATCAACGGGAGAAAGTGAAAAACAAATCTTGATAGATTCGATTATCCATGAAATGAATTTGAGTCTAACCGTCAAAACCAGAGATGGTGGTAAAGTTTATGTCGCAAGATTCAGCGATCCAAATGCAACCACGACGCATGCGCGTAGTGCCGTTGTTAGCTCTAAATCGTTTGAAACCATGGAAATTACATCATTTATTGAAGAAGATGAAGATTGGTATTACCCGGAAGGGCCCAATAAAATGTCGGCAATGTTTGTTATTTCGCCCGAGGATCCGATCGAAAATAAGAAGCACCATCCGGCAAAAGTTAATCGGACGTTGAGCGACATTATTGGAATTGGCAAAATGGAAGCGACTGCGATGCATCATTTCTTGAGTTACGGATTTTCCGGCAATATCAGACAATTGCATGAAGAAATAAATAAATCGGCCTGGTCTGCTCAGGAATGGATGAGTTTTCTTTCAGCGAAGTCCGCCAGTGGATTTCCAGGACTTTATAGTGCTTTCCAAAACGGACATGCAGACGCCATCATGGCGTTCGGCGAACTGCTTACGCATCTTCATCAAAAAAAGCTTTCTGGCGAGGATATCATCACGCTGCTTGAAGGCAAAATGGAGGGATCACCGGCATTCTTTCTGGGCTACCAGATGAATCATCCCGAGACCATCAAGGTAATCGCGACACTGCTGCAAGGCATTCCTGAAGAGCGTCGCACGCCGTTGCTCATTGCACGCGATCCCTATGAAGAAGGCGCTCCTCCTGCGCTGCACTATGCTGCGGAAAAAGGACACGCCGATAGTATCCGTGCAACAGTAAACTTGCTTGAACTGATACCGATCAAGGATCGTGCTGGTCTGGTGGCCGCTGAAAATGAGGCCGGAATTCCGGGACTCTGCAAGGCTCTGGAAAACGGGCACGCTGATACGGTCAAGGCATTTGACGAGTTTAAATCGTTTCTGCCGAAAGAAGACTGGGCGCGGGCCTTGGTAACGGAACACCACGGTAAAGCATTGCTGAGTACTTTAAAAAACGAAAATGTGAACGCCCGGCACGTACAAGCGGCACAAGAGTATCTCGACATTATCCGCAGTTTGCTACCTGAAATGCCCCTCAAGAAGCGCGAAGAATTACTTGAAAGCATGAAGAGCACCTTCAAGGATGGCAATTATGACAAACCCATTCCTGTTAACAAACACGCTGCTCAATATCAGCTAAGCATGAAAAAAATTCTGAAGGAATATGTCAGCATGTTAAGTGCTGGAGGCGATTAATTCCCGGCACAGTGGTAGTCGCGGGCAGAAGTAAAACCAAAGAATCGCTGTGAAAGCTGCTGCCGAGCACCCCTGATGGGTGCTCGGGCTGTCACCGCCGCAGCCGCGAAAGATCCATACTACCGGGAATTTAAGCGTTCAGCGCCGATTCCACGCCGGCGCCATGCGCCTGCACGTCCGCGTGGTAAGAGCTGCGCACCATCGCGCCGACGGCCGCGTGGGTGAAGCCCATCTTGTACGCTTCTTCTTCGAACATCTTGAACACGTCCGGGTGCACGTAGCGGCGCACCGGCAAATGCGAGTTCGACGGCGCCAGGTACTGGCCGATGGTCAGCATCTCGACATTGTGGGCACGCATGTCGCGCATCACTTCGAGGATTTCCTCGTCGGTTTCGCCCAGGCCGACCATCAGGCCGGACTTGGTCACCGCTTGCGGGTACAGTTCCTTGAAGTCGCGCAGCAATTCCAGCGAGTGCTTGTAATCGGCGCCCGGACGCGCTTCCTTGTACAGGCGCGGCACGGTTTCCAGGTTATGGTTCATCACGTCCGGCAAGCCATCCTTGAAGATCGCCAGCGCTTTCGCCAGGCGACCGCGGAAGTCCGGCACCAGCACTTCGATGCGGGTGCGTGGCGACAGCGCGCGGGTTTTCTGGATGCACTCGACGAAATGGCCGGCGCCGCCGTCGCGCAAGTCGTCGCGGTCGACCGAGGTGATCACCACGTAGTTCAGGCGCAACTGGGCGATGGTTTTCGACAGATTCGCCGGTTCGTCCTGGTCCAGCGGGTCGGGACGGCCATGGCCGACGTCGCAGAACGGGCAGCGGCGGGTGCATTTGTCGCCCATGATCATGAAGGTCGCGGTGCCTTTGCCGAAGCATTCGCCGATATTCGGGCAGCTCGCTTCTTCGCACACGGTAACCAGCTTGTTTTCGCGCAGCACGTCCTTGATTTCATAAAAACGGGTCGACGCCGACGCCGCCTTGACGCGGATCCAGTCCGGCTTTTTCAGGCGCTCGATCTGTTCGATCGGCACGATCTTGATCGGGATGCGCGCGGTCTTGCTGGCGCCTTTTTGCTTGTCGCTCGGGTTATAGGCCGGAGCGGGGGCGGGCGCCGCCGGAGCGACGGGGACGGTGCTGGAAATGGTTTCAGAAGTCATGGTCTGCGTGGCCCAAACGGGCTTAGTTTAATTTGTTCGGTTGATCCGCAGCGGCCGCGCCGCCCGCATCGAGTACTACGGTCAGTTCGCGCGCCAGCGCCTGCTGCACGTCGGCCAGCGCCGCATCGGCGCCCATGCTGCGCATGTCGACCGTTTTCAGCCCGGCATAGCCACACGGGTTAATCCATGAAAACGGCGCCAGGTCCATCGCCACATTCAACGACAAGCCATGGTAGGTGCAGCCGTTGCCGCGCACTTTCAAGCCCAGCGCGGCGATTTTCGCGCCTTGCTCCGGACCGCCGGCGATGTAGATGCCGGGCGCGCCTTCGATGCGCTCGCCAGCCAGATTATACGCCGCCAGCACGTTGATGATCGCTTGTTCTATTTTATGCACGAATTGGCGGGCATACAGCTTGCCGCCCGGCTTGTTGCGGCGCAAGTCCATCAACAGGTAAATCACCACCTGGCCGGGGCCGTGGAAGGTCACTTCGCCGCCGCGGTCGGTCTGGACCACGGGAATCGCGTCGGCAGCCCCGGCTCCGCCCAGCAGGTGGCCGCGGTCGGCCGCCAGCCCCAGCGTAAATACCGGTGGATGTTCGACGATCCAGAGTTCGTCGCGGGTCGCGGGCGTGCGCGCGTCGGTGAAGGCGCGCATCGCGGCAAAGGTCGGTTCGTATTCGGCGCGACCGAGATCGCGGATCAGCGCCGTTTCGGCGTTTGTGGACATGGGCACTCAATCTTGGCTGGTTTCTGGCGAAACCGTAACAGCATCATTATAAGCCAGGCCCGGTTTTCGTTCAGGCCGGCTGATGCCGCCGCCAGCGGCGGCACGCCGTTTTTTACATGACGATCTTGACCATCGGATGGGCCGACAGCGCGCTGTACAGCGCATCGAGCTGCTCGCGGCTGGTGGCGCGCACCATCACCGTCAAGCCGGTGTAATTGCCTTTCGCCGAAGGACGCTCTTCGAGACGGCCTGGATGGAAGGTCGGATCGAAGCCCAACACCACTTCGACGATGGTTGGCGCGAAGTCGATGTGCGTCGGTCCCATGACCTTGATCGGAAAATCGCTCGGATACTCGATCAAGGATTCGCTGCGTGGGATATCTGCCATGTTCATTCCAATCAAATGCTAATAAGTGTTCGCCATATTAAAAAACCAGTCAAAATGGCATGTATCCGCCATTTCGACTGGTATTGTAGCCAAAATTACGCCACGACTACTGATACGGCGTAAAGTACAGTCCCGGCGGCGGGTGCTTATGCGCCGCTTTTGCCCGACAAACGTTGCAGGCGCTGCAACGCGGTTTCCGCGCCCTGGTCGCCCTGGCTGACCGATTTGCGGATCGCGTCGATTTGCGCCGCCTGGTCGATCGGCCGCTGGCCGATGTCGGCCACGATCTTCATGCCCGCCGCTTCGTTGCTGACCGTTTGCGCACGCCGCGTCAACGCCGCCAGCGCGCTGGAATTGCCTTGCAAGCCTTGCAGGCCGGCCAGCTGGCTTTGACGCTCGGAACGCAGCGCCTGCAAATCCTTTTGCGCCTGGGCGGCCGCCAGCGCTTGCAGCGCTTTCCTGGCGGCGGCGTCGAAATCGGCCAGTTGCCGCGACAGCGCATCGACGATCTTTTGCAGCTCGTCCATGTAGGAGCGGGCGTCTTCCTCTTCCTGGATTTCCTGCGGCAGGCGGGCCTTGTTCGCTTCCAGCTCATCGCAGAACAGCGTCACGGTGGCTTCCGAAATCTTGCCGGCGGCCAGGCGCTCGGCCAGCGTCGCGGTGGCCTTTTCATCGGTATCGATCAAATTGCGCAGCTTGACCACGTCGGCGTGCTCCTTGTCGAACGAGGCGCGCGCGGCAGCCAGTTTTTGCGCGGTCGCGCGCAAGGTGTCGGCCAGGCGGTCGCGGTCGGCTTCGGTCGCCGTTTCCGGGTCAAAATTGGCAATCGCCTCCGACACGCGGTCGCCCAGCACGCCGAAGTGTTTTGAAATCAAACGCGCCGTCAATCCCCAGCCATTCACATTACCCATCTTGTATTCCTCTCGTTGAAATGAAAACCCGCACTGCCTCATCCCGCAGCGCGCTACTGGATCGCCAGCCGCTCCCGCTCGACCGGGATGCCGATGACGAAATCGACATGGATGCCGCGCCGCGACGCATCGCCGTCGACGCTGCCGATGATCTCGGTGGTGATCAGCAAATACTCCGGCGTGCCATCGGCCAGGTCGCGCACATACGGCATGAAATACATTTCCTGCTTCAAGCCCCGCGCTCCGGTCGGATCGTCGATGCGCACTTCGGTGCCGCTGAACGGCGCCACGAATTCGCTGTCATGGTCGCCGGCGTCGCGCCAGTAATCGAGCCGGTCGCCGGTGCCGAACACCAGGTCCAGGTCGGCGTCATCGAGGCCGATATCGCCCAGCTGCTCGCGCCACAGCGTATAAGTCTTGTCGCCCAGGCCGTAGCCGGAAACGCCGGTGTACGCGTCCTGGTCTTCGGCGGTTTCCGGCACCACCCGCGCCAGCTGGGTGCAATACATGATCTCGGCGATCTCGCCCTGGTCATCGCGGAACACTTGCAAGAATTTTTCCTTGGCGTCCAGGTCGCCCTTGGCCAGGTAATAGCGGTACAGGCCGCCCGTCATGTTCAGCTTGATCTGCGACACCGCCAGCACCCGCGTATCGGCGCCATTCGCGCCCGGCATCGCGATCAGCGAACCGCTGCTGTTGGCGCGGATCAGCGGCGATTGCTGCAAAGTGACGACGCTGCCGATGCGCGCACCCAGCGGCAAGCCGTCGTCTTCACGCTGACCGCCGTCCACGCCATGCTTGCCTGCCATGCCGCGCATATAGTTGAAGGCATCTTTCCACCCCATGTCAGTCCCTGTCAAAAGAATAATGTGCGGTACGCCGCGGCCGGTTCTTGAACAGCGCCTTGCAGGCGCGATATGCACGGTACAGCAGCCAGCCGATAAAAACCAGCATCGCCAGCCAGATCAGGCCGGCAATGATCGCCGCCGCGGTCGATATTTCTGGACGCTTGGCCGCCGCCGGCGCGGTAGCCGAAGCGGTCGCCGGGGCCTGATCGACGCCGACCGGATTCGGCACCGTGACCGGCGCATTGGCGCCGCCGCCATTGTCAGTATGCGTGGTGACGGCCGGCGCCGCATGGCTGTTGCCGCCACTGGCCATGCGGCCCAGCACGTAGCCGGCCGCCACATTGCCTAGGCCGCTGCCTTGCCGCTGCACCACTACCGGCGCGGGCTGCGGCTGGTTGTAAGGCTGGTTGTAAGGCTGGGTATAGGGCTGAGGCTGAGGCTGAGGCTGAGGCTGAGGCTGCGGGCGGTAGGCATCGGCCGGCGGCGCGAATGGCGCCGGCGCATTCGCCGCGGCGCGGCGCTGCTCCAGCGTGCGCAGCGCGTTGCTGTCGGCCCTTTTCTGGTCCAGGTCGCGCGACAGCGCCGAACGGGAACGCGATGGCGCCGTATCGTCCGCCGCGGCGCGCTGGCCGAAGGAACCGAAACCGCCAGAGGAACGGCTGGGCGCGCGGCTGTCGCCGGACGTATTCGAGGACGCCGGGCTGTCCTGGCGGCGCGAACTGAACGAGCCGAACGACGATGACGGCGGCCTGGATGCGCCATTGCTACTGCTCCTGGCCGGACTCGGGCTGCTCTTTTGCGATGAAAATCCGCTCTTGAACGACGTCGACTTGCTGCCGCCACTCTTCGATGGGTGCGAGTCGGCCACGGATTGGCCCGCCAGCGCTAGCAACGAGACGGCAATCAAGGCAATCTGAAATGGCTTCATGCGTAGTCTTTTGAGATAAAGAGGAGTGACAAAGTGCCATGCCGGCATGGTGATTGACGCCGGCTAGCGCGCTGCATTATCCCTCGTTTGTAGAGATATAAGCAATTTTGCTAGCCTGAGCAGGCCGCCCGGCAGGTTCGCCGCACGGGAATAGGACGCCGCGGCAAAAAAAAACCAGCCGCGAACGGCTGGCGAAAAACTATTTCTATTGTCCAGAAATAGCCCGGGTAAATGGGTACGGCTGAAAGCGGCGCTGCGCGGCTGGCGTCGGCCCGCGTTGCTTTTCAGTATCGCCACTGTATAAAAACCGCTCCCAAAGTACCAAGGCTATGTGATGAACTGCCGCTTTTGCGGCATGAACTACGCAAAACCGGGGCCAGGCGGTAAAGCCGGGCCCGGATTCCTGCGTTCCCGAGTGAAAACTAGCGCAACATTTCGGCATTGTTGCCGCGACGCGGCCCATTACCCTCGCCACGATCACCGCGCTCGCGCCGGCCATCTTCCCGGCGCGGCGGCTGCGGTTGTTGCTGCGGTTGCGGCGGCGGACTGGCCTGCGACGGTTGCGCCGGCACCACCACTACCGCCGGTGCGCGCGGCATGATCACCGGCGGCAGCGCCGGCATCGAACCGGTTTCAATCCGGCCGTCGCGGCGGCGCGGATACTCCTGGCGCTCGCGCTCCTGCCATGCGCGCTGCTCGCGCTGTTGCTGATACAGCCTCTGCTCGCGCCAGTGCTCACGCTCCAGATCGGGCGCCGCGCGCGGCAGCGCCGGCATTGCCGGAATTGCCGGCAGCGGCGGCGTAGCCGGCAGCGCCGGGATCGGCGGCCGGCCCGGGCTGTCGGTGGCCAGCGTCTGCGCCGCACGGCGCGGCCAGTCGCGCGCCTGGTTCCAGTCCGGACGGCGCGGCGCCTCATCGCCATTCGGCCGCTGCCAGTTGCCCGGCTGCGGCGCGGCAGGCAACGGCGCCAGCGGCACATGATGAATTTGCGCCGGCGGCAGCGTCGCCGGCGTGTTGCTGCCGACCTGCACCGTGCGGCGCTGGCCGAACTGGTCTTGCGGCAGCACGATCAAACCGTCGCGCCGCTCGCGCTGCCCGCCATTGCCGGTCCAGCGGCCATCGCTATTGATGCGCCGCTGGTAATCGGCCGACACGCGGTAGCCTGGCACATAACGCTCGCGCGGCGACAGCGGGAACCAGCCGACCGACGGGCCATGCCCGCCATGCGGATTGCCGCCGACCCAGCCGACCAGCGCCGGCGCCCATACCGGGCGCTGGCGACCGCGCCCCGGCGACCACCACCAGCGCTGGCCGACCATCACCCAGCGCCCGTAATGGAACGGCGCATAACCCCACGGCGCATTGTCGACCCAGGTCCAGCCCCACGGCGCGACCCAGGTCCAGCGGCCATCGCTGTACGGCGCCCAGCCGGCCGGCAGGGAACGCGGCAACCACAACGGGCCATAATCGGCGTCGTTTTGCCAACTGCCGTAACGGTCCAATTCTTCATAGCCGGTGGTATCTTCGCTGACGTAGCTCAGCGCCGGCGCGCCGGCCAGCGCCAGTTCCGGCCAATTGTCGAAGGCGTCGCGCTGCAGCAGGCCGATGCGGACATCGTCGTCAGTCAGTTCGACGCGCTTGCCGGCCCGTACCGTCAGCGTGTCGCCCGGCCCGTCGATCTCGGCCACGCCTTCCAGCACCCCCAGCACGGTGGTGCCGAGCGGCCGGTCGGCGTCGATGCGCACCCAGCCCGGCTGCTGCAGGCGTATGCGCGCCTGCGGCGTGTCCAGCGCGAAGCCGGGCAGCGCTTGCGGATTGCGCAAGCGCACGCTGGCGCTGCCGTGCAGCAGGCGCAATTTGAAATGATCGTCGTCGAGCTGGCTCACTTCCAGTTCGGCGTCGCCGGACAGGCGCACGGCGCTGGAGCCGAGCCGGAATTCGGCGCCGCCGCCGCGCATGGTGCTGATCCGGTTGCCGGTGGTCAGCGGCCAGTTCAGCAAGCCGCTGTCGATGTATTCGCCCTCGGTGGTTTGCAGCACCACCAGGCCATCGGTGGCCGAGATGCGGCCGACCCGCGCCGGCGGATCAGCCAGCGCCAGCGAGGTAATCGAGGCCAGTAGCAGCGTGGCCAGCGCATTGAGCAGGGTGGGACGCATGAGCGCACTCCAGGTGGCGACGGACGAGTGTCGGATAATCCATTAGAACGCAGCCCATGCCGATATGACAATCAGGGTTACAAATGTTTGCACATGCGGCTTGCCCCCGCGCTCAGGCCTGGGCCCCGCGCTTGACGAAGAACAGCGCCGCGCCGACCGCCATCAGCATGCCGCCAAAAAAACGGTTCTGTTTTTTCACCGCCCGCGCATCGCGGAAAAACCGCTGCATCATCGACGCCAGGAAAGCGTAGCTATGCATCACCATCAGGTCGATGGTACACATGGTAACCGCCAGTATCACCAGTTGCGGCAGCAGCGGCGCGCCGTGGGTAATGAATTGCGGCAGCACCGCGACCATGAAGATGATGCCTTTCGGATTGGTCGCATTGGTCAGGAAACCGGTCAGCACGCGCTTGCGCACCGACGGCAACTCGGTCTGGACTTGCATCGTCGAAACCGCTTCGGCCCTGGCGCGCCATTGGCTCAAGCCGAGGTAGATCAGGTACAGCGCGCCGACCGTCTTGACGATGTTGAAGGCGATTTCAGACGCCAGCAGCAGCGAACCGACACCGGCGCCGGCGATAATGAGTATCAGGATCAAGCCCGCCTGCAAGCCGAGGATGGTGGCGCTGGTTTTCTTGACGCCGTACGACAGGCCGTGCGACATCGACAGGATCGCGCCCGAGCCGGGCGAGACGGCGATGATGCTGGCGGCGATGACAAAGGTGATCCAGGTGGCGAAGCTCATGCTGTTTCTATCTCAAAAAAGTTGTCTAAGGGAACGATTCTACAGCAGTCCCGGTGCGCCGTTTGGAGCGCCGCTGGGGTAATATCGTGGCTATATTTTCTAACTAACAATAAAAGCATTGGGCAGTATCTGTCGTGCATCGTTATACCTGCCAGTCATTAAAATTTTATTAGCCCCCTGTCCCGGAAAAAACCATGAAAAATATGCCGCTGCCCCCGATCATCGTCCACCCAGCCCGGCCGGGAGCGGCCTGACATGGCCGGCACCAGCCTGTTCGCGCTGCTCGACGACATCGCCAGCATCCTCGACGACGTGGCCCTGATGAGCAAGGTGGCGGCCAAGAAGACCGCCGGCGTGCTGGGCGACGACCTGGCGCTGAACGCCCAGCAAGTGTCCGGCGTGCGCGCCGAGCGCGAATTGCCGGTGGTCTGGGCGGTCGGCCTCGGTTCGCTGAAAAACAAGGCCATCCTGGTGCCGGCCGCGCTGGCCATCAGCGCCTTTGCGCCCTGGGCCATCACGCCGCTGCTGATGCTGGGCGGCGCCTACCTGTGCTACGAGGGTTTTGAAAAACTGGCGCACCGATACCTGCATGGTCCCGAGCAGGCCAGCGCCCACCGCGCGCAGCTGGCGCACGCCGTCAGCGATCCCGCGGTCGACCTGGTGGCGCTGGAAAAGGACAAGATCAAGGGCGCGATCCGCACCGACTTCATCCTGTCGGCGGAAATCATCGTGATCGCGCTGGGCACGGTGGCGGTCGCGCCGTTCGGCCAGCAGGTGGCGGTGGTGGCCGGCATCGCGCTGCTGATGACCATCGGCGTGTACGGCCTGGTGGCCGGCATCGTCAAGCTGGACGACGCCGGCCTGTACCTGAGCCAGCGGCGCGGCCCCGGTGCGCTGATGGACTTGCTGCGCGGCTTCGGCCACGGCTTGCTGACGGCGGCGCCGAAACTGATGAAGGCGCTGTCGGTGATCGGCACGGTCGCCATGTTCATGGTCGGCGGCGGTATTCTGACCCACGGCTGGCCGCTGGCGGCCGGCTGGCTGCACCAGGCCGAACACGCGGCCGGCCCGCTGCTGGGGGCGATCGTGCCCAGCCTGCTCAATGCAGTGGCCGGCGTGGCCGCCGGGGCACTGGTGCTGGCCGTAGTCGCTGGCGCAAGTCGTTTGTGGCGCGCACTGACAGCGTCGTCGCCGCCGAAATAAACCGCCATCGGCATCCAGTCGCCAGGAACCGAAGCCCGTCTTTTTCGTCTAATAGGTAAATCAAAGCAAAAATTGCATTTTTGATTCTTTAACTTATTTTTAACCGAATCAGGTGAAACGGATGGGCGACTTGCAAAAACGCCTGCGCTTGGCGATGGACGCCGCGCAGATGGCGATCTGGGATTCGCGTATCGTGGACGGCAGCATCATCAAGGGCTCGGTCACCTGGTCGCCGCGCGGCGCCGCGCTGCTGGGCCTGGAAGACCAGCCGCTGACCCATTCCTTCCGCGCCTTCCTGGCCTTCGTGCATCCGGAAGACCGCGACCGGGTGGTGCAAACATTGCAGGATGGCGTAGAGCGGCGCGACGGCTACGGCCTGGAATACCGGGTGCTGTGGCAAGACGGCAGCGAACACTGGCTGGCCGCCAAGGCGCAGGTGTTTTGCAAGCGCGACGGCACGCCGCAACGCACGCTGGGCATCATCTGGGACATCACCGAACGGATGCAAAAGGAAATCCTGATCGCCGAGCGCAAGGAACTGGCGGAAGTGACCCTAAGTTCCATCGGCGACGGCGTGATCACCACCGACCGGCATGGCAAGACCCGCTACCTGAACCGCATCGCCGAACAATTGACCGGCTGGAGCAACAAACTGGCGCATGGCGTCGATATCCGGCAAACCCTGAAACTGGTCGATGAAATTACCGCCCAGCCGATGGAACATGTCGCCATCAAATGCCTGCAGCAGCGCCAGGCGATCGCAGGGTCGTCGCACGCCCAGCTGATCACCCGCGAAGGGCGCAGCCTCGCAGTCGAGGATTCGGCCGCGCCGATCTGGTCGCGCGACGGCGACATCCTCGGCGCGGTGGTGGTGTTCCACGATGTCAGCCATGAACGCAAGCTGAGCCAGCAATTGTCATGGCAAGCCACCCACGACACCCTGACCGGCTTGATCAACCGGCGCGAATTCGAGCAGCAAATCGCGATGGCCTTGCGCTCGTCGAAACAGGAAGGCCATGTACACGCCTTGCTGTACATGGACCTGGACCAGTTCAAGATCATCAACGATACCTGCGGCCACGGCGCCGGCGACGTACTGCTGCAATTGCTGTCGAAAATGCTGCAAACCGATATGCGCAACAGCGACATCCTGGCGCGCCTGGGCGGCGACGAGCTGGGCGTATTGCTGCCGCATTGCCCGCCCGACCAGGCGCGGCTGATCGGCAACCAGATCCGCCAGTCGGTCAAGGATTTCCGCTTTGTATGGGATGCGCGCAGCTTCGAGCTGGGCGTCAGCATCGGCATGGTCGAAATCAACCAAGACAGCAAGTCGATGAGCGAATTGCTGGTCGCCGCCGACCAGGCGTGCTACCTGGCCAAGGAACAGGGCCGCAACCGCATCCATGTGTACCAGGAATCCGACCTGATGCTGACCCAGCGCCACGGCGAAATGATGTGGGTGTCGCGCCTCAACGACGCGTTCGAGCGCCAGGCGTTCCGGCTGTATGCGATGCCGATCGTGCATTTGCGCGAAACCCGGGAAAACCACGACGAAGTCCTGGTGCGCATCCTCGGCAACAAGGGCGACCTGATCTTGCCGGGCGCCTTCATTCCAGCCGCCGAACGCTACGACATGATGATTTCGATCGACCGCTGGGTCATCCAGGCGGTCTGCCATCACATCAAGAGCGTGCGCGACAGCCTGGCGCCGATCGACGCGCTGCAGGACAGCTGGCGCCGTAAGCCGGCGCTGTATTCGATCAACCTGTCCGGCATGTCGCTGGCCGACACCGGCTTGCAAGACTACATCACCGAACAATTCGTCCAGTATGAAATCGCGCCGGAACAGATCTGCTTTGAAATCACCGAAACCGCGGTGATCGCCAATTTGCCGAAGGCGCAAATCTTCATGGGCCGCCTGAAAGCGATGGGCTGCCGTTTTTCGCTGGACGATTTCGGCAGCGGCTTTTCGTCGTTCGGCTATTTGAAGGCGCTGCCGGTCGACTACCTGAAAATCGACGGCGTCTTTGTGCGCGACATCGCCAACAACAACATCAACCGCGCGATGGTCAAGGCCATCAATGAAGTCGGCCACGTGATGGGCATCCAGACCGTCGCCGAATACGTCGAAGACGCGGAAACGCTGGAAGTGGTGCGCGAACTGGGCGTCGATTATGCGCAGGGCTATGCGGTGGGTAATTTGCGCCCGCTCAGTCCGGGTATCGACTGACAAAACCGGCCCTGGCCAGCTTGCCGGCCCTTCCATGCCGGCCAATATTCAGGATTTTGATCTACATCAATAAATTTGCCGCGACGACTCCGTACACTGGATCTAGCTCTTGCAATTGTGCAAGATTTTCTTGATCTTTCTGTTCCAGGGATGCCGCCATGCGCCAAAACTTGCCCGTCACCAACCGTGAAGTGCTATTGATGGATGACCACGCCATCGTGTCCAAAACGGATTTGAAGGGCAATATCGTCTACGTGAACCCGTATTTCAGCCAGGTCAGCGGCTTTTCGGCAGCGGAACTGATCGGCGCGCCGCAAAACATCGTGCGCCATCCCGACATGCCGGTCGAAGCGTTCGCCGACATGTGGGCGGCAATCAAGGCAGGCACGCCATGGACCGGCCTGGTCAAGAACCGCTGCAAGAACGGCGACTTTTACTGGGTGCGCGCCAACGTCACGCCGACCATGGAAAACGGCAAGACGGTCGGTTACATGTCGGTGCGCATCAAGCCGGAAAAAGCCGAAGTCGAGGCGGCCAGCGCCGCCTATGCCGAGCTGCGCCAGCAAAAAGGCCAGGGTGTGCGGATCAGGCATGGCGCCGTGATCCGTCCCGGCTTGCCGAACCTGCTGGCCAGGCTGGCCCATATGTCGCTGAACCTGCGCATCTGGCTGGCCACCAGCGTAGTGAACTGTTTGCAGCTGCTGGTCTGCATCATCAGCCTGTACAGCAGCGGCGGCAAGCTCACCAATTACGCGATCTTCGGCGCCACGCTGGCCGGTTTCCTGATCAACGTATTCCTGTGGTACACGCTGCGCTGCTCGGTGCTGCAACCGCTGGGCAAGGCGCTCGACGGCGCGCGCCGCATCGCCGCCGGCGACCTGTCCGGCAGTTTCAAGACCGACAGCACCGATGAAGTCGGCCAATTGCTGCGCGCCTTGCAGCAAATGAACAGCAACCTGATCGCCACCATCCGCGATGTGCGCGTCAATGTCGAAACCATGGCGGTCGCCACCCGGCAAATCGCGGCCGGCAATATGGATCTGTCGGGCCGCACCGAATCGCAGGCCGCCAGCCTCGAAGAAACCGCCTCCAGCATCGAGGAATTTTCATCCACCGTGAAGCAGAACGCCGACAATTCGATGGAAGCGAATGCGCTGGCGGTGGCCGCGTCGAAAGTGGCGGTGGAGGGCGGCGACATCGTCGCCGAAGTGATCAGCACCATGGACGACATCAATGCATCGTCGAAGAAAATCGTCGACATCATCGGCTTGATCGAAGGCATCGCCTTCCAGACCAATATCCTGGCGCTGAACGCCGCCGTCGAAGCGGCCCGCGCCGGCGAACAGGGCCGCGGTTTCGCGGTGGTCGCCGGCGAAGTGCGCAACCTGGCGCAGCGCTCGTCGGTGGCCGCCAAGGATATCAAGCATCTCATCAACATCTCGGTCGGCAAGGTCGGCGCCGGCATGGTGCAGGTCAACCGCGCCGGCGCCACCATGGAGCAGGTGGTCAAGTCGGTGCAGCAGGTGACCGCCATCATGCAGGACATCTCGATCGCGTCGCGCGAGCAAAGCATCGGCGTCGACCAGGTCAACCAGGCCATCGCCCACATGGACCAGGTCACCCAGCAAAACGCGGCGCTGGTCGAAGAAGCGGCGGCCGCCGCCACCAGCCTGGCCGACGAGGCCGACAGCCTGAAACAGGCGGTCAGCCTGTTCAACTTCGGCAAGCCGCCGGCCGCCAAGCGCGCCAGCAGCGCGGCAACCGCCGCCAATGGCGCACTGCACGGCGTCAAACGCCTGGCCGCCTGATCACTGAAAAACCGCCATGTCCACCATGAACCTCCCCGCCGCGCCCGAGCTGCCGGCATTGACGCCGCTGGTCGAATTCGACGCGGCCATCATCGGCAAGATGAGCCAGTCCGGCCCGCGCTATACCTCGTATCCGACGGCCGACCGGTTTACGCCGGATTTCGGCTACGGCGATTTCCTCGAGGCGCTGGCCGCGCTGCGCATGCGCGGCGGCCGCCGGCCGCTGTCGCTGTACCTGCACATCCCGTTTTGCGACACGATTTGCTATTACTGCGCCTGCAATAAAATCGTCACCAAAGACCGCTCCAGGGCGGCCACTTACCTGAGCTACCTGAAGCAGGAAATCGCGATGCAGGGCAAGCTGTTCGCCGGCATCAACCAGGTCGAGCAACTGCACCTGGGCGGCGGCACGCCAACCTATCTGAGCGAGCGCCAGATAGACGATCTGATGGCCCATGTGCGCGCCAATTTCACGTTCGCCTCCGACCAGGACGGCGAATATTCGATCGAGATCGACCCGCGCACCGTCAGCCGCGAGCGGATTCATTCCTTGCGCGCACAAGGCTTCAACCGCATCAGCCTCGGCGTCCAGGATTTCGATACGGAGGTGCAAAAGGCCGTCAACCGCATCCAGCCCGAACAGGAAACACTGGCCATCATGCAGGCCGCGCGCGACGCCGGCTTCCGTTCGGTCAGCATCGACCTGATCTACGGCCTGCCCAGGCAAAGCATGGCCAGCATGACGGCCACGCTGGACAAGGTGATCGCCGCCAGCCCGGACCGCATCGCGCTGTATCACTACGCGCACCTGCCGCAGGTGTTCAAGCCGCAGCGCCGCATCCTCCATGCCGACATGCCCGACAGCGCCACCAAGCTGGCCATGCTGGACCTGTGCATCGCGCGCCTGACGGCGGCCGGCTACATCTACATCGGCATGGACCATTTCGCCAAGCCCGGCGACGAGCTGGCGGTCGCCCAGCGCCAGGGCCGGCTGCACCGCAATTTCCAGGGCTATTCGACGCGCGCCGAAGCGGACCTGATCGCTTGCGGCGTGTCCGCCATCAGCGCGGTCGGCGCGGTCTACAGCCAGAATGAAAAGACGCTCGACGCCTATTACGCAAGGCTGGACGAAGGCCGCCTGCCGATCACGCGCGGGGTGCGCCTGGATACCGACGACCTGCTGCGCCGCATCATCATCCAGATGCTGATGTGTCATTTCGAACTGTCGATCGAGGCGATCGAACAGGCTTATCCCATCGTGTTCCAGCACTACTTCGCGGCGGAATTGCGCAAACTGGCCGAACTGCAGGCCGACGGCTTGCTGACCATCGAAGAAGAATGGCTGACCGTCACGCCGAAAGGACGGCTGCTGATCCGCAATATCTGCATGGTGTTCGACCGCTACCTGAACGCCGCGCGTGACAACGCGCCGCAGCCGCTGCGCTACTCGAAAACGGTATAAATTTTTTTGATGAGTACGCTGAACCTGCTTCCGGTATTCCTGGTCGGCCTGGCCGGCAGCCTGCATTGCATCGGCATGTGCGGCGGCATCGTCGGCGCGCTGTCAGCCGCCCCGGTCGCCGCCACAACCGGCGGCAATGCACGGCCGGTGATCGCCATCGCCGTGGCGCGGCCGGCATGGGCCGGCAGCCTGGCGCGGGTGGCCGCCTACAACCTGGGCCGCATCGGCAGCTACATGATCGCCGGCGCCGCCGGCGCCACGCTGGGCGCCAGCCTGTTACAGATCGCCGCGCTGCAAGCGGCCGGCTACTGGCTGGCCAACCTGATGCTGGTGGCGCTGGGCCTGTACCTGATGGACGCCTGGCGCGGCCTGGCGCGGCTGGAAACGGCCGGCAACCTGCTGTGGAACAAGGTCAGGCCGCTGATGAAAGGGCTGCTGCCGATGGATGGCCCGGCCAAGGCCTTGCTGCTGGGCGCGCTGTGGGGCTGGCTACCGTGCGGCATGGTCTACAGCGTGCTGCTGGCTGCGATGCTGAGCGGCTCGGCCATCGACGGCGCGGCCGTGATGCTGGCCTTCGGCCTGGGCACCTTGCCGGCGCTGCTGGCCATGGGCTTGCTGGGCGCGCGTCTGCGGCGCCATTTGCAGCGCCGTGCCATACGGCTGGCCAGCGGCTTGCTGGTGCTGGCGTTTGGCGTGGCCGGACTGCTGCGCGCCGCGCACGGCATGCTGCCGGCGTGGCTGGCATCGCTGTGCATCACGGGCGCCCATCCATGAACGCGGTGCCGGCGCCGGCCGTTACGCTGGATTGCTTCCACTGCGGCTTGCCGGTGCCGCCCGGCGCCAGCTGGGCGGTGGCGATCGACGGCCAGCCGCGCAGCATGTGCTGTCCCGGCTGCGCTGCGGTGGCGCACACCATCGCCGATATCGGCCACACTGACTATTACCGCAGCCGCACGGCATTCGCGGCCAGCGCGACAGCGGCGCCACCCGAACTGCAGCTGTACCATAACGACGATGCCCGCTTCGCGCTGGAGGGCGATGGCGACCGCTGCGCAGCGATCTTGTCGGTCGACGGCATCCGCTGCGCCGCGTGCGTCTGGCTGATCGAGCGCCAGTTGCTGCGCCTGCCGGGCGTGCAAGCGGCCAGCCTGAATGTCGCCACCGAAAAGCTGCATGTGCGCTGGCACAAGGATGAATGCAGCCCCGGCGCCATCCTGCAGGCGATACACCAGGTCGGTTATGCGGCGTATCCGTATGACGCGGTGCGCCACGGCGAACAATTGCAGCGGACCGGCAAGACCCTGGGCCGTCAATTATTTGTCGCCGGCCTGTCGATGATGCAAGTGATGATGTACGTCGCGCCATCCTACCTGGCCGAAGACGGCACGCTGGAGCACGACATGGCCAGCCTGATGCGCTGGGCCAGCCTGTTGCTGACCTTGCCGGCGGTCTGCTATTCGGCCCAGCCGTTTTTCAAGGGCGCATGGAACAGCGTGCGCAACCGCGCGCTGGGCATGGACGTGCCGGTGGCGCTCGGCATCGCCGCCGCGTTCGGCGCCAGCCTGCTCGCCACCTGGCGCGGCGACGGCGCCGTCTATTTCGACTCCGCCACCATGTTCATCTTCCTGCTGCTGTGCAGCCGCTACCTGGAATTGCTGGCGCGGCGCAAGGCGGCCGGCGCGCTGGAACGCTTGCAGCATGCGCTGCCGGCATCGGCCTCGCGCCTCGACGATTTCCCGGCCAGCCGCGCATCCACGCTGGTGGCGGCCGCGACGCTGGCGGCCGGCGATTTCATCCTGGCCAGGCCGGGCGACGCCATCGCCGCCGACAGCATCATCGTCGAAGGCGACGGCATACTCGACCTGTCGCTGCTGAGCGGCGAAAGCGCGCCGCAGCACAAGGCTGCCGGCGATCAGATACCGGGCGGCGCCATCAATACCGGCGCGGCACTGGTCTTGCGGGTGCTGAAAGCGGCGCGCGACAGCACGCTGGCGGACTTGCTGAAACTGGTGCAACGGGCCGGCGCCGGCAAGCCGCACATCGCCCAGTGGGCCGACCGGACCGCCGCGTGGTTCGTGGCCTGCCTGCTGCTGTTCGCGCTGGCCAGCTTCGGCTTCTGGCAGTGGCACGACGCGGCGCGCGCCTGGCCGGTGGCGATCGCGGTGCTGGTGGTGTCGTGCCCGTGCGCGCTGTCGCTGGCGACGCCGAGCGCGCTGGCCGCCGCCACCGACCGCCTGCTGGGGCGCGGCGTGCTGATCGTCCGTCCACACGTGCTGGAAACGCTGCACCGCGCCAGCCACGTCGTGTTCGACAAGACCGGCACGCTGACGCTCGGCAAGCCGGTCTTGCGCCACATCGAGCCGGCCGGCGGCACGGTGCAGCGGCAGTGCTTGCGCATCGCCGCCGCGCTGGAAGCGGGCAGCGGACATCCACTGGCGCACGCCATCATCGACGCCGCCAGGGCCGGCGGCGTGGAACCGGACTGGCACGCCGAAAACGTCGCGGAAATTCCCGGCATGGGCATCGAAGGGCGCTTGTACGGACGTTGCTACCGGCTCGGCAATGCGACTTTCGTGGCCGGCCTGGCGGGAGATCCCTTGGCCGAAACCGACGCGCCGCCCGGCATGACCGCGCTCTACCTCGGCTGCGAAGAGCGCTGGCTGGCGCGCTTCCTGCTGAGTGACGCGCTGCGCGACGACGCGCAGGCGACCGTCGATTATTTCCGCAAGGCCGGCAAGCAAGTGATCTTGCTGAGCGGCGACCAGCAGGCGCTGAGCGACGGCGTGGCGCGCGAACTGGGCATGAGCGGCGCGCGCGGCGGCTGCCTACCCGATCAAAAACTCCACTATGTGCAGCAATTGCAGCGGGAAGGCGCGGTGGTGGCCATGGTCGGCGACGGCATCAACGACGCCGCCGTGCTGGGCGCGGCCGACGTGTCGTTCGCGATGGGCGGCGGCGCCGCGCTGGCGCAGGCGCAAGCCGACGGCGTGCTGCTGTCGGGGCGATTATCGTCGCTGATGGAGACCGCCCGCAGCGCCGGCAAGACGATGCGCGTGATCCGCCAGAACCTGGCTTGGGCCATGCTGTACAACCTGACGGCGATCCCGGCGGCGGCGTTCGGCTACCTGAATCCGTGGCTGTCCGGTCTCGGCATGGCGCTCAGCTCGGCGGTGGTGATCGCCAACGCCCTGCGGCTGCGGCGCGGCTGACATGGAAGCCCTGTATCTGCTGATCCCGCTCAGCATCGTGGTGGTATTCATCGCGCTATGGGTATTTTTCAAGGCGTCCGACAGCGGCCAGTTCGACGACCTGGTCGGCCCGGGATTGCGGGTGCTGCAGGATGATGACAGCGGTATCCAAAGCGAGAGACCACAGCCGTGATTCAGGTAGCTAACACAGCGGCACCGGCATCCCCCACCGCCCCCGAATCATCTGTTGATTTTTGATCCACATCAAGGTTTTTTGCCAACCAAACACTTACTCTCTGATGCACAACATCACAGCATTTCCGGGAGAGAAGTAGTGGACGAATCACTGCATTACAACTACAAGGTCGTCAAACAATTTGCGATCGCGACGGTGGTGTGGGGCATCGTCGGCATGCTGGTCGGCGTCATCATCGCCGCGCAACTGGCATGGCCGGCGCTGAACCTCGACATCCCGTGGCTGACCTACGGCCGGCTGCGGCCGCTGCACACCAATGCGGTGATTTTTGCGTTCGGTATTTGCGGCCTGTTCGCCACCTCGTATTACGTGGTGCAGCGCACTTGCCAGGTGCGGCTGTTTTCCGACCGGCTGGCCGCGTTCACCTTCTGGGGCTGGCAAGCGGTGATCCTGTCGGCCGTGGTCACCTTGCCGATGGGCCTGACGCGCGGCAAGGAATACGCCGAGCTGGAATGGCCGATCGCGCTGCTGATCGCGGTGGTGTGGATCGCTTATGCGGTGGTGTTTTTCGGCACGCTGATCAAGCGCAAGGTCAAACATATCTATGTCGCCAACTGGTTTTTCGGCGCCTACATCCTGGCCGTCACCATCCTGCACGTGGTCAACGGCGCGGTGATGCCGGCGTCGCTGTCCAAGTCGTACTCGGCGTACACCGGCGTGCAGGATGCGATGATCCAATGGTGGTACGGCCATAACGCGGTCGGCTTCATCCTGACCGCCGGCTACCTCGGCATGGTGTATTACTTCATCCCGAAACAGGCCGAGCGGCCGGTGTACTCCTACCGTCTGTCGATCGTGCATTTCTGGGCCCTGATCTTCACCTATATGTGGGCCGGCCCGCATCATTTGCATTACACCGCCTTGCCCGACTGGACCCAGTCGATCGGCATGGTGTTTTCGCTGGTGCTGCTGGCGCCATCGTGGGGCGGCATGATCAACGGCATCATGACCTTGTCCGGCGCGTGGCACAAGCTGCGTACCGATCCGATCCTGAAATTCATGATCGTCTCGCTGTCGTTCTACGGCATCGCCACCTTCGAAGGCCCGATGATGTCGATCAAGACCATCAATTCGCTGTCGCACTACACCGACTGGACCATCGCCCACGTGCACGGCGGCGCGCTGGGCTGGGTCGGCTTCATCACCATGGGCTCGCTTTATTACCTGCTGCCGCGGCTGGCCGGCAATCAGACCATGTACAGCACGCGCCTGGTCGACCTGCATTTCTGGGTCGCCACCATCGGCATCGTGCTGTACATCGCGGCGATGTGGATCGCCGGCGTGATGCAGGGCCTGATGTGGCGCGCGGTCAATCCGGACGGCACGCTGACCTACACCTTCGTCGAAAGCGTCAAGGCCACTTATCCGTATTACGTGGTGCGCCTGTGCGGCGGTGTGCTGTACCTGTCGGGCATGTGCGTGATGGGCTACAACGCGTGGATGACGCTGCGCGGCAGCAACACCCCGCTGGTGCGGATACCGGCGTTGAACCCGGCGCACGCCTGATACTGGAGACCGAACGATGAAGTTTTCGCATGCATGGATAGAAAAAAACCCGTGGCTGCTGATCGCGCTGGTGACGCTGGTGATCAGCGTCGGCGGCGCGGTCGAAATCGTGCCGCTGTTCTTCCAGAAGAGCACCACCGAAGCGGTCGCCGGCTTGAAGCCGTACAGCCCGCTGCGCCTGGCCGGGCGCGACATTTATGTGCGCGAAGGCTGCTACAACTGCCACTCGCAAATGATACGGCCGCTGCGCGCGGAAACCGAACGCTACGGCCATTATTCGGTGGCCGGCGAATTCGTCTACGACCGGCCGTTCCAGTGGGGCTCGAAACGCACCGGCCCCGACCTGGCGCGGGTCGGCGCGCGCTACAGCGATGAATGGCACCGCACCCATTTGAACAATCCGCGCGACCTGGTGCCGGAATCGAATATGCCGGCTTATCCCTGGCTGGCGCACACCAGGCTGGTCCCGGCCGAGATCGTGCCGAAGATGCGCGCCTTGCAGCGCCTCGGCGATCCGTACACCGAGGCGGAAATCAAGGCGGCGCCGGAGCAACTGGCCGGCAAGACGGAAGAAGACGCGCTGGTGGCCTATCTGCAAGGCCTCGGCACATTCATCAAGACAAGGAATTAATATGGCGATCGACAAACTGTTTGACAGCTTCAGCAGCGTCATGACGGTGGTTTCCTTTCTCACTTTCATCGGCATCCTGTGGTGGACGTTCAGCCGCCGCGACAGCGATTTCGACAGCGCGGCGATGCTGCCGTTCGCCGACGAGAGCGCCGGCCAGGCGCACCAGGAACAACAGGAGCGCGGCCATGTCTGACTTCAGCAGCGCATTCTGGAATAGTTATATTGTCGTCCTGAGCCTGCTCGGCATCATCGGTTGCGGCGTGCTGCTGTACTCGCAATCGAAAGTAAAAATCGAGGCCGGCGCGGCCGCCGACGGCACCACCGGCCATGTATGGGACGACGACTTGCGCGAGCTGAATACGCCGATGCCGCGCTGGTGGATGTGGCTGTTCTACATCACCATCGTGTTTGCGCTGGCCTATCTGTTCCTGTATCCGGGACTGGGCACCTACGCCGGCAAGCTGGGCTGGAAATCGTCCAGCCAATATCAGGACGAGCTGAAAAAAGCGGACGCCGACTACGGCCCGCTGTTCAAGCAGTATCTGAAGCAGGACTTGAAAAGCGTGGCCGCCGATCCGAAGGCGCGCATCATCGGCGAACGGCTGTTCCTGACTTATTGCGCGCAATGCCACGGCTCGGATGCGCGCGGCAACAAGGGCTTTCCCAACCTGACCGACCAGGATTGGCTGTACGGCGGCGCGCCGGACGTCATCAAGACCAGCATCCTGCATGGCCGTAACGGCGTGATGCCGCCGATGGCCGCCGCGCTGGGCTCCGACAAGGATGTCGAAAACGTCGCCCATTACGTGCTCAGCCTGTCCGGCTCGAACGCCGATCCGATCAAGGTGGTGTTCGGCAAAGCCAGGTTCGGCGCCTGCATGGCGTGCCACGGCGCGGACGGCAGCGGCAACCAGGCGCTCGGCGCACCGAACCTGGCCGACAAGATCTGGCTGTATGGCGGCAGCGCCGAAACCATCATGGAAACCATCCGCATGGGGCGCAACAACAGCATGCCGGCGTTCGGCGAATTCCTCGGCGAAGCGAAAGTGCATGTGCTGTCGGCATATGTGTGGAGCTTGTCGAACCCGCAGCCATGATGCTGTGACTTCCCGGCCAGACGATGGAACCTCAAGTCATCAGCATGTATGCGGCGCGCCAGCAGATTTATCCGCGCGAAGCCAAGGGACGCTATGCGTCGTGGCGCTGGCTGTGCGTCTGGCTGACGCAACTGGCCTTCTACGGCTTGCCGTGGCTGCACTGGAATGGCCGCCAGGCGCTGCTGTTCGACCTGGCGGCGCGCAAGTTCTATATCTTCGGCCTGGTGCTGTGGCCGCAGGATTTCATTTACCTGGCGGCGCTGCTGATCATCTGCGCCTATCTGCTGTTTTTGGCCACCGCGATCGCCGGGCGGGTCTGGTGCGGCTTCGCCTGTCCGCAAACGGTGTACACCGAAATCTTCCTGTGGATAGAGCGCAAGATCGAAGGCACGCGCAGCGCGCGCATGCTGCTGGACCGGCAAGGGCCGTCGTGGCCGAAAAGCGCCAGGAAGACCGCCAAGCACCTGGCCTGGGGCGCGGTGGCGCTGTGGACCGGCTTCACCTTCGTCGCCTATTTCACGCCGCTGGACACGCTGGTACACGAAGTGCGCACCTTGAACTTCGGGCCGTGGGAATGGTACTGGGTGGTGTTTTACAGCTTCGCCACCTACGGCAACGCCGGCTGGATGCGCGAGCAGGTCTGCAAATACATGTGCCCGTACGCACGCTTCCAGAGCGCGATGTTCGACCAGGACACGCTGGTCATCAGCTACGATGCCCAACGCGGCGAACCGCGCGGCGCGCTGCATAAAAAAGTGGCCGGACCGGCGCCCCATCCGAAACTGGGCGACTGCATCGATTGCACGCTGTGCGTGCAAGTGTGCCCGACCGGCATCGATATCCGCCAAGGCTTGCAATACGAATGCATCGGCTGCGCCGCCTGCGTCGACGCCTGCAACGGCGTGATGGACAAGATCGAACGGCCGCGCGGCCTGATCCGCTACACCACCGACCACGCGCTGGCCAGCCACTACGATGCGCGGCAAATCCGCCGCCATGCGCTGCGCCCGCGCGTGCTGGTCTACGGCGCCATCCTGGTCCTGATCACGATCGCCGTCGCCGCTTCGCTATGGCTGCGCATGCCGCTGAAAATGGACGTGATCCGCGACCGCGGCGCGATGGGACGCGAAGTCGAGGACGGCATCATCGAAAACGTCTACCGGCTGCACATCATGAACACCTCGGAACAGCGGCAACGCTACCAGGTGACGGTGTCCGGCTTGCCCAGCCTGAGCCTGGCGACGCCGGATCAAGTGACGGTCGGACCGACCGAAACCTACGCCTTCCCGCTACGGCTGCGCGCCGCGCACGGCGACGGCCTGAAGGGCTCGAACAAGATCTTCATCGAATTGACGGCGCTTGGCGACGAGCGCGTCCGCGTCAAGGAAAAAGCGGTATTTTTCGTGCCGCGCTAACAGGAGAACCGCATGCCGCACAGTAGCTCGAACACCCTGCCGCGCCAGCCCGGCGGCGCGCCGGTCTTGCCGTGGTACCGCCACCGCTGGCCATGGCTGCTGATGCTGGGTCCGTTCATCGTGGTGCTGGCCGGCTGCTACACCGGCTGGCTGGCGTTTTCGCACCAGGATGCGCTGGTGGTCGGCGATTATTACAAGCAGGGCAAGGCCATCAACCAGGACTTGCGGCGCGACCGCGCGGCCAGCGCCCTGGGCATGGCGACCAGCGTCACCTACGACGCGGCGTCGGGCCGCCTGCGCGGCGCCGTCAGCAGCCACGGCCAGCCCTATGCCGCCGCGATCCGGCTGCACCTGGCGCACGCCACGCTGCCGCAACAAGACATCAGGCTGGACGTGTTGCCGGATGCGGCGGGCAGCTTCAGCGCGCCGCTGGCCATGCTGGAACGCAGCCGCTGGCAAGTGCAAGTGGAAAACACGGCACGCGACTGGCGCCTGGACGGCAGCTGGATCTGGCCGGCGCAGCGCAGCGTGATGCTGCGGGCCGATGCCCATCCTAGCCGCAAGTAGCGGTACCCGCCGTGATCGCTTTCAACAAGCCCGGATCGACGATTTCAATCTCGCGGTTGCTGACCTTCAGCAGCCCTTCCTTCTTGAATTTCGACAACAGCCGGCTGATGCTTTCAATCGTCAGTCCCAGATAATTGCCGATTTCCTCGCGCGACATGCGCAGCTGGAATTTCAAGCCGGAATAACCGCGCGCTTCATAACGCGAGGCCAGGTTGACGATGAAGGCGGCGAAACGCTGGGTCGCCTGCATATTACCCAGCAACAGCATCACGCTTTGTTCGCGGGTGATTTCCTGGCTCATCATGCGGTGGAAATGGCGCAGCAGCGTCGGCATTTCGGCCAGCAATTGCTCCAGGCTGGCGAACGGAATTTCGCACACTTCGCTGTCTTCCAGCGCCACCGCATTGCAATGGTGGCGGTCGGCGCTGATCGCATCCATGCCCAGCAACTCGCCCGCCATCTGGAAACCGGTGACTTGCTCTTCGCCGCCCGGATTGATCTGGTACGTCTTGAAATGGCCGAGGCGGATCGCATACAGGTTGGCGAACGGGTCGCCGATGCGAAACAGCGTGCTGCCGCGCGTTACCTTGCGGCGCCGGCCGATGATCTGGTCGAGCTTGTCCATGTCGCCCATATCCAGTCCCATCGGCAGGCACAACTGGTGCATGCTGCACGTCGAACAGCGCGCGCGCAGGATTTCCACCGAAACGGCGGGCAGCGTGAGGGAGGGAAGCGCTTGAATCATATCGTCTACCTTGTAAAAAAAGCCACTGGTAGTTTACTGCATTAAGACATTGCTGAGGATCAATTATGCTCATGAGACGGTATAGATCAATCAGGAGGCCCTTGATTTTTGCGTCCGGGTTTGCTTAACGGACGAATTATCGTTAGTCTGGCGGCATCACCGTACTTTGATTGCTTTGCCATGGCCACCTCCAACGCTCCTCCGCCGTCCAGCCTCGACCATAAACTGTGCTTCCAGCTGTATGCGACGTCGCTGAAAATGACCCAGTTGTACAAGCCGATGCTGAGCGCGCTCAACCTGACTTATCCGCAATACCTGGTCATGGTGGTGCTGTGGGAACAGGAAGGATTGGGCATCAAGGACCTGGCCGAGCGCCTGCAACAGGATTCCGGCTCGATCACGCCGCTGGTCAAGCGTCTGGAGGCGGAAGGTTATCTGCTGCGCAGCCGCGACCCGCGCGACGAGCGCAACCGCGTGCTGACGCTGACCGACAGCGGTCGCCAGTTGCGCCACGCGATTGTCAGCGTCGATCAAACCATCGTCGACAATTGCGCCGTCATCGGCAAGGAGTTCGAGGCCATGATGGAGGGATTGCGGAAATTGAACGTCCAACTGGGCAGTTGATGAACACATCAGTTGGCCGTATTTTCCAGTGCGGCTTAAAAATGTATTGCGCACTAATAATTAGTACGCTATCCTCATCTCCGTCGCCTGGTCACCGATTAATTGATACTAGGCAAACCCGATTATTTCGATCATTCTTTGCATGTAACTTAGCACGCTAATCAATAGCAGGCTATTCCACTGATAACAAAGGAGTCTCATCATGTCACACACCACGCTCAAAACCGCCTTGCTCGCTTCCGCCATCCTGTCCGGCGCCGCACTGGCGCCAGCCCACGCCGCTGGCGCCGCCATCGCCGAGCAGAATGCCGACACCACCGTGGTGCTGGTGCACGGCGCGTTCGCCGACGGTTCCAGCTGGGACAAAGTGATCCCGCTGCTGCAAGCCAAAGGCTTGAAAGTGGTTGCCGTGCAAAATCCGCTGACCTCGCTGGCCGACGATGTCGCCGCCGCGCAACGCGTGATCGACGCCCAGAGCGGCCGTGTGATCCTGGTCGGCCACTCCTGGGGCGGCACCGTGATCACCCAGGCCGGCACCAGCGACAAGGTCAAGGCGCTGGTGTACGTGGCGGCGTTCGCGCCGTCCGAAGGCGAAGCATCGGGCGACCTGGGCAAGGACTATCCTGTGCCGCCGGGCATCGCCACGCTGAAACCGGACGCCGCCGGTTTCCTGTACCTGCCGGAAGAATCGGTGCGCCTCAATTTTGCCCAGGATTTGCCGGCCGCGACCACCAGACTGATGGCCGCCACCCAAGGTCCGATCCAGGGCAAAGCCTTCGGCGACAAGACAACTGTTGCGGCTTGGAAAAACAAGCCCAACTATTACATCGTTGCCGGCAAGGACCGCATGATCGCGCCGCAACTGGAACAGGCCTTTGCCAAGAAATTGAACGCAGTGACTACGGTATTGCAAACCAGTCATGTGCCGATGCTGTCGCAGCCGAAACAAGTGGCCGACGTGATCCTGGCGGCCGCCGCCAAGCGTTAAGCTCGTATCCCTTTCCCCCGGCATAAAAAAACTCCGCGCCATTACTGGCGCGGAGTTTTTTTGCCTTATGCTGTTACTTATAGGACATTTAACAGATAAGATCCGGCAACCATGTCAGCGCGGCGCCACCCCTGCCGCGATGCATAGCAAGGGAAAACATGAAGCCTCTCGGCATTAAAGCGAAAGTTGCACTGGCCACCAGCCTGACGTCAATCGCCATGATCGCGCTGGTCACGGCAGTACAAATCCAGCGCACGCGCGACGATTTCACCAAGGTACTCTTTACCCAGCAAACCGCGCTGATCAACCGTACCGCCGAAGAGCTCGATGACAAACTGACCATGCTGGTCGACATCATTTCACTGACCGCCAGGCAGCAGCCGATCGAGCTGCTCGGTTCCGAGGGCAGGTTGCGCGACTATTATGCGCAGCGCGCGGTACTGTCGCTGTTCGACGATGTGCTGGTGCTCGACAGGCACGGCAAGGTGATTTCCGACTTGCCGAAAGTAGCCGGACGGGTAGGCCTGGACGCCGCCGACCGCGAATATTTCAAGATTGTGATGCAGACCCGCAAGCCGACGATCGCCGAACCGATGCTGGGCAAGTCCAGCAAACAGCCGGTGGTGCAAATCGCCGCGCCGGTGCTGGGGCCGGACGGCGAGGTCGAAGGCATCGTCATCGGCGTGCTGCGCCTGTACAAGGATAATTTGCTCGGTCACTTGCGCACCGCCAAGGTCGGTAGCACCGGCTATTATTTCGCCATCACGCGCGGCGAAGTGCCGGTCTACGTCTTGCATCCTGACTTGCCGCGCTTGCTGCAGCCGCGTCCGCCGAACGCCAGCCCGGGCGCCACGCACGCGCTGCGCGACGGTTTCGAAGGCACCTTGATCAGCACCAACAGCCATGGCGCACGCGCACTGAACAGTTTCAAGGCGCTCAAGAGCGTCGACTGGATCCTGGGCGCCATACTGCCGGTGGAAGAGGCGTTCGAGCCGTTCGATGGCGTGCTGTACCGGCTCGCGCTATTGAGTCTGCTTGGCTCGCTATTCGCCGCCGCGCTGGTCGGCTGGCTGACGGTGCGCCTGCTGTCGCCGCTGGTGCGGCTGCGCGATGCGATCCTGGCGCTGCGCACCGACGCCAGCCACTTTGCGCCGATTCCGGTGGTGCATCACGATGAAATCGGCGAACTGACGTCGGCCTTCAACAACCTGATGAGCGAACGGCTGGCGGCCGATGCGCGCCTGCAAAGCCTGATCGAATACGCGCCGAACGCGATGGTGGTGGCCGGCGCCGACGGCCGCATCGAAACCTTCAACCGCCGCGCCGAACAGTATTTCGGCTATGCGCGCCAGGAAATCCACGGCCGCGTACTGGAAATGCTGCTGCCGAAAAAACTGCACCAGGAATATGCCAACCAGCGCCAACTGATCACCGAGCGGCAAAGCGAACTGGCGCCGGGTCTCGCGGACGGCATGCTGCACAGCAGCCACGGACTCGCTTTCTGGGGCTTGCGCCAGAATGGCGACGAATTCCCGATCGAACTGAACCTGAGTGCGGTGCACACCGACCAGGGCATCAAATTGCTGGCGGTGATCGCCGACACCAGCGAACGCTACCGTCTGCAACTGGAAGTCGAGGAACGCGCCGCCGAACTGGAAGACGAACGCGACCGGGCCGAAGCGGCCAACCGCGCCAAGAGCGATTTTGTGGCCAATATGAGCCATGAAATCCGCACCCCGCTGAACGCGGTGCTGGGCATGGTGTATTTGCTGGGCAATACCGCGCTGACCAGCGAACAGCGCAAATACCTGACCATGGTGCGCGTGTCGGGCCAGTCGCTGCTGGGCATCCTCAACGACGTGCTCGACTTTTCGAAAATCGAGGCGCGCCGCATGGCCTTGTCGCCGGTCGAATTCGACCTCGATGAATTGATGAACACGCTGGCCACGACGATGACGATGAATGCCGGCGAAAAGGAACTGGAACTGGCGATCGGCGTCGAGCCGGACGTGCCGCGCCGCCTGGTCGGCGATGCGCTGCGCTTGCAGCAAATCCTGGTCAACCTGGCCGGCAACGCGATCAAATTCACCGAAGCGGGCGAAGTGGTGGTCAGCGTCAGCCAGGCCGAACGGCAAGGCGGGCGCAGCCTGTTGCGCTTCGAGGTGCGCGATACCGGCATCGGCATGACGGCCGCCCAGCAGGCGCAATTGTTCAACGCCTTTTCGCAAGCCGATGAAAGCATCACGCGGCGTTTCGGCGGCACCGGCCTGGGCTTGGCGATCAGCAAACATTTGATCGGCATGATGGGCGGCAAGATCGAGATCCGCAGCGAAGAGGGCGTCGGCAGCACCTTCTGGTTCACGCTGCCGTTCGACGTGTTGCAAGAGCAGCTGGAAGAACGCCGCAAGCCGGCGCTGGGCGACTTGACGCTGCTGATCGCCGACGACAACCAGACCAGCCGCCAGTTGATCGGCAAGCTGATTCATGCATGGGGATGGCAAGCCGAGCAAGTCGATTCCGGCCAGGCCGCGATCGCGCTGTACCGCCAGCGCCTGGACGCCGGCGCGCCGTTCGATATCGTGCTGGCCGACTGGCATATGCCAGGCATGGACGGGCTGGCCACCGCCAAGGCGATCCGCCAGGCCGCGCACGGCCAGAAACAGCCGATCGTGGTGATGGTCAACGCCTTTGCCCGCAACCGGCTGGAAGAAATTTCCAGCGCCACCGAAGCCGACGTGGTGCTGATGAAGCCGATCACCGGTTCCAGCCTGTTCGACGCGCTGCACCAGGCCTTGATCACCAAGGAAGGCGGCGACGAGCATGTGATCCAGGCGCATCAGCTGGCCGATGCGCTGCGCGGCGTGCATTTCCTGCTGGTGGAAGATAATTTGCTGAACCAGGCGGTGGCGCGCGGCATCCTGGAACACATGGGCGCGACGCTGGACGTGGTCGGCGACGGCTTGCAGGCGGTCGAACGGCTGCGCAGCGACGCCCACCAGTACGACATCGTGCTGATGGACATGCAAATGCCGGTGATGGACGGTTTCAGCGCGACCCACATCATCCGCACCGAACTGCGCCTGACGCTGCCGGTGATCGCGATGACGGCCGGCGTGCTGGTCTCCGAGCGCGACCGCTGCATCGCGGCCGGCATCACCGACTTCATCGCCAAGCCGGTGGTGGTCGAGGAAATGACGGAAGTGATACGGCGCCACTTGCCGGCCAGGCTGGAACCGGCCATCCAGGCGCCGCCGCTCGCGCCACCGTTGCCGGCCGACGAACAAGTGTTTTCCATGGCGGCGCTGATGCGCGTGCTGGGCCAGGATGCGAAAGGGCGCGGCATCTTGCGGCGCATGGTCGAGGATGCCTTGTCGCATGGCATGGAACCGGTCGACCTCGCGAGCGCCGCGCTGCGCGAGCAACGGCCGCTAGACGCCGGGCGCGTGCTGCACGGCATGCGCGGCTCGATCGGCACGCTGGGCACCAAGCGCCTGATCGAAGCGTCGTTCGTGGTCGAGCGCGCCATCAAGGAACAGCCCGGCGCCGAGCTGCAGCCCTTGCTGGACAATGTGCGCAAGGAACTGGAACTGGTGCTGCTACATGCCCGGGCCTGGCTGGAAACGCTACCCGAGTAAGGTCAATCTCAGGCTGGCACGCCAAGGATCACGCTGGACGCCTTGAAGATCGCCGTCACCACGCTGCCGGTGGCGATGCCGAGGTTGCTGCTGCTTTCATTGGTGACGATGGCGGCGATGCTGCCGCCGCCAGGCAAGTCGAGCACCACTTCGGTATTGACGGCGCCGGTTTGCACGCGCGACACGGTGCCGCTCAGTTGGTTGCGCGCCGAGAAACGCGCGCCTTCGCTGTCGGTGACCAGGATCACCGACGATGCCTTGATCAGCGCGAACGCTTCGGCGCCGGCCACCAGCCCCAGGCTGGCGCTGCTGTCGCGGGTGACGGTGGCGACGATGGTTTGTCCATTCGCCAAGGCCAGTTCGATTTCATCATTGACGGCGCCTTGTTTCACTTGCGAAACGCGGCCAAGAAATTGATTGCGTGCGGTGGTTTTCAAGGACATTCTCCTGATCAGTAAAAGATCGTCGGCGAGGCCAGCGGCCTGGTCGCCCAGCTGGTCCACGAAGCGCTGGTGCTCGCGTTCGATGAGGCGAAAATTTTCCACCAGTTGCCTGCCGCGCGGCGTCAGCCGGGTGCCGCCGCCGCCCTTGCCGCCGGCGGCCCGTTCCACCAGCGCGACACCGGCCAGGTTGTTCATCGCGTCGATCGCATCCCAGGCCGCCTTGTAGCTCATCTTGACGGCCTTGGCGGCTTGCGTGATGGAACCGCATGCGGCGATGGCGCCGAGCAGTTCGACGCGGCCGGCGCCGCCCAGGTTTGCGCCGCCCACCGTCATCCAGACCGAACCCCGCAACTGTATCGGCTTAAGCTCTGCTTCCATTATATTCAATCCTGTCTTCGCTGCTGTCGATTTGTCCATCGCGCAGGTATAGCACATGTTCGCCCAACACGCGCGCATCCTCAGGATCGTGGGTAATCAAGATCATCGGCACATCCAGCCGGGTTTGCAGTTCGTCGAGCTCCTTGCGCATCTTCAGGCGCAGCGCCGGATCGAGCGCGGCAAACGGTTCATCGAGCAGCAGCGCGGCCGGATCGGCCACCAGCGCCCGGGCCAGCGCCGTGCGCTGGCGCTGGCCGCCAGACAATTCGCCGGGATATTGCTGGCCTAATTCCTGCAAATGGAAGGCGTCCAGCCATTTGTCGATGCGCGGGTCCTGCACGTTGCGCGGCGGATTGAGCCAGCCGCCGTGCAAGCCGAACGCGACGTTCTGGCGCACCGTCAAATGGGGAAACAGCGCGTAATCCTGGAACAGATAGGCCACCTTGCGCTGCTGGGGCGCCAGGTTGATGCCTTGTTGCGTATCGAACAGCGTGCGTCCGTTGAGCCGGATAAAACCGCTGTCGGGCCTGGCCAGCCCGGCGATGGCTTTCAAGGTCTGGCTTTTGCCGGCGCCGGACGGGCCGAAAAACACGATGCGCTGGCTGGTCGAGCTGCACACTACGCGCAAATTAAAACTGCGCTTGCCGGAGCGCAGCGTGGCGCTGATGTCGAGTTCCAGTTGCATGGGATCGCTTATCTATGGACGCTGATGTATGGACGCTGGCTTATGGACGCTGCGTGTTGACGATGCGGCCGGGCGCCAGCCGGTTGGCCAGCAGCAGCACCGTGATGCACACGATGGACGTGATCAGCACCAGCATATTGGCGGCGCCGTCTTCGCCCGCCTGCACCGCTTCATACACCGCCACCGACAGGGTCTGGGTCTTGCCCGGAATACTGCCCGCCACCATCAGCGTGGCGCCGAATTCGCCCAACGCGCGCACGAAACCCAGCATCAGGCCGGCCAGGATGCCGCGCCAGGCCAGCGGCAGCGTGACGCGGAAAAAGATGCCCATCTCGGCAATGCCGAGGATGCGCGCGGCCTGTTCCAGCTGGCCGTCGACCGCCTCGAACGCGGCCCGGGCCGGCTTGAATACCAGTGGAAAGGCGACGATGGTCGACGCGATCACCGCGCCCTGCCAGGTAAAGATCAGGTTAATCGCGAAATGCTCTTGCAGCCAGATGCCGAGCCAGCCGCGCCGGCCCAGCACCACCAGCAAGTAATACCCGAGCACCGTCGGCGGCATCACCATCGGCAAGGTCAGCAAGGCGTCGAGCAAGTCGCGGCCCGGGAAGCGCGAACGCGCCAGCGCATAACCGACGCCGATGCCCAACAACAAATTCAGGCCGGTGGCCCAGGCGGCCACCTTCAGCGACAGGCTCAGCGCGGTCCAGGCTGCCTCCATGGCTTAGGGCTTTTCGAAACCGTATTTGGCGAAAATGGCTTGCGCCGGGGCCGACAAAATAAAGTCGACGAAGCTTTTCGCTTCGGCAGAGTGAGTGCTTGCTTTCAACGAAGCCACCGGATAGCGCACTGGCGTTTCCAGCGGCACCGTCAACACCACGTGCACCTTGTCTTTCATGATGGCCGCATCGGTGCCGTATACAAAACCGGCGTCGACTTCGCCGCGGGCCACGTAATCGAGCGACTGGCGCACGTTTTGCGTGCTGATCGCCTTCGGCTGCACGGTGTCCCACAGCTTGGCTGCGCGCAATGCTTGCTCGGAATAACGGCCGACCGGCACGCTGGCCGGATTGGCGATGGCGACCCGGGTCACCGTCGGCTGGCCGAGGCTGGCCAGGCTCTTGATGCCCAGCTTGCTATCGCCGGGCACGATCAGCACCAGGCTGTTGCTGACGAAATCGCGCCGTTCGGCGGCCGTCACCAAGCCTTGTTTTTGCGCGGCGTCCATGGTTTCCTGGTCGGCCGAGGCAAACACATCGACCGGCGCGCCCTTGGCGATTTGCTGCAGCAAGGTGCCGGACGCGGCGAAATTGAGCGAAATCCTGGTGCCTGGATGTTGCGCCTCGTAACTGGCGGCGGCGTCCTTGAACGCATTGGTCAAGCTGGCGGCGGCCGATACCACCAGCTCGCCCGCCATGGCGGAGCTAGCGGCGGAAACCAGCAGGGCGCTGCTGAGTAATTTAGCCAGGGTATGCAGGCGCATGATCGGGATCCTTATCGGTGAAAAGATGAGCAAGGCCCGTAATATACACGGATATATAGCGTCTTGCAGGCTCCGCGTTCAACTTTTCCCCGGATCGCCGTCCCTAGCCGCCGGCCGTTTCCACGCCGGCACTGCGCCCTTCCAGGCGGCGGTTGTAGCGCTGCGCGATGACGGCGCACACCATCAGCTGGATTTGGTGGAACAGCATCAGCGGCAAGATCACCATGCCCAGCGAGCGGGTCGAAAACAAGACCTTGGCCATCGGCACGCCGCTGGCCAGGCTTTTCTTGGAACCGCAAAACACGATGGCGATCTCGTCTTCCTTGCTGAAACCGAGGCGGCGGCTGATCAACGTCGAAATGATCAGCACCAGCGCCAGCAACAACAGGCTGATCAGGGCCAGGCTGACCAGGGTGGTGACCGACAGCGTATGCCACAAGCCTTCGCTGACCGCTTCGCTGAACGCGGTGTAGACCACCAGCAAGATCGAACCCTGGTCGACATACTTCAGCAGCGGCTTGTGACGGTCGACCCAGCGGCCGATCCAGCGGCGCATGAATTGGCCGGCAATGAAGGGCAGCAGCAATTGCATCACAATCGACAACACCGCATCCAGCGACGACTTCGATTGCGCGCCTTGCACCACCATCAGGCCGACCAGCACCGGCGCCAGAAAAATGCCGATGAAATTCGACGCCGAGGCGCTGCAAATGGCGGCCGGCACATTGCCGCGCGCCATAGCCGTCATCGCGATCGACGATTGCACGGTGGAGGGCAATGCGCACAGGAACAGGATCCCCATATACAAATCAGGCGACAAAAAGGTCAGCGCCAGCGGCCGCAGCGCCAGGCCGATCAGCGGGAACAGCACGAAGGTGCTGGCCAATACCAGCAAGTGCAGCCGCCAATGCATCACCCCCGACAAGACTGCCTCTTTCGACAACTTTGCACCATGCAAGAAGAACAAGGCGCCGATGGCGATCGTCGTGATATTGCCAAACACCACGGCGGTGTTGCCGGTGCACGGCAAGAAACTGGCGATCGCGACCGTGGTCAGCAAGCACAGCGTGAAAGAATCAGGCAGGAAGCGACGCCAACTGGCGCCGCTGGGATTTTGGGATGTGGACATAATACTAACAGGGAGGAATAGACGGTGGACTATTCTACCCTACGCCTATCTGGCGGCCTCGGGCGGCCAGCGCCAGTATTCAATCGGCGCAAAAAAGCCCCCGCTGCGCCAACGCGCAGGGGGGCTGAATCAAGGTACTGCCGCGGGTTTATCAGCCTGCCGCTTTGACTTTCAATTCGTTCTTGATTTCCTTGACGCCGCTGACGGCGGCGACGATTTGCACCACGCGGTCACCGGCTTCGGCGCTCGGCACGTCGCCTTGCAACACGACCACGCCTTTTTGGGTCGTAATATTGATCGGCAACGCGGCGCTTTGCGCATCGGCGCCCAGCGCGGCCTTGGCCGACGTGGTGATGGCTTCGTCGGTGGTCGCGGCGGTGTTGGCTGCCAGTACCACGTCGTGTGCAGGTTTAGCTTGTTGTGCCGAGTCGGCTGCATGCGATGCGGTAACAAACGCGCCCGACATCAGGACAGCGGCGACCAGGGTGTTCATCAGTTTCGATTTTTGCATGATAGTTCCTCTCGTAATGAAGTTAAAGCAACACTGTGTTGAGCGTCACATCACCACATACAGCAAGCCGCGTGCCAGCCTCATAAATCCATTTAAAATCAATCACTTGGGATTTTTATGCTGGCATGGATCGGGTATCGGCCCGGATTTACCGCCGATCTTGTCGCCTGGCAGCGACAAGTTTCCCCATCATAAAGCCAAGTGATTGATTTGGAAGGAATTAAGCTTGTCGCGCATCGGCGACAGGGTCGCCATCACCCCGAAAAAGGGCCGGTGTCAACTCGTATTTCTGCAATAAACGATAAAACTCGGTGCGGTTGCGGTCGGCCAGCCGCGCCGCGTCGGCCACGTTGCCGTCGGTCAGGCGCAGCAGCTGGATCAGGTAGTCGCGCTCGAAGCGCTGCTTCGCTTCGTTATAACTGAGCGCTTCCAGCGACGGCACGCGCAAGGCGCGCTGCACCAGCGTCAGCGGCACCAGCGGCGCCGTCGCCAGCGCGCACACTTGCTCGACCACATTGAACAATTGCCGCACATTGCCCGGCCACGCGGCGCCGACCAGCGCCGTCAGCGCGTCCGGCGCGAAGCCGTTCAGCGGCTTCTGGTATTTGGCGGCCAGCTTTTGCAAGAAGTGGTTCGCCAGCAAGGCGATGTCTTCGCGCCGCTCCGACAGCGGCGGCAGCGTCAGGCTGACCACGTTCAGCCGGTAATACAAATCCTCGCGGAACTGGCCTTCCCGCATCGCGACGTCCAGGTCGCGATGGGTGGCCGACAAGATCCGCACGTCGACGCTTTGCACCTGGTTGGCGCCGACCGGCCGCACCGCCCGCTCTTGCAAGACGCGCAGCAACTTCACTTGCAGCGGCAACGGCATGTCGCCGATCTCGTCGAGGAACAAGGTGCCGCCATCGGCCGCCTGGAACAAGCCTTCGCGGTTGCTCACCGCGCCGGTAAACGACCCTTTGACGTGGCCGAACAATTCGGATTCCAGCAATTGCTCGGGAATCGCGCCGCAATTGACGGCGATGAACGGCGCCTTGCTGCGCCGGCTCGCATTGTGCAGTGCGCGCGCCAGCAATTCCTTGCCGGTGCCGCTGGCGCCACGGATCAGGATGCTGGCATCGGACGCCGCCACCAGCCGCGCCTCGGCCAGCAATTCGGCCATCTGCGCGCTGCGGCTGATCAATTCGGCGCGCCAACTGTCATCCGGCGACGCCGGCGCGGCCGGGGTGGTGCTCAAGTTGACCGCATGCGCCACTTTTTCCAGCAACTGCTTGCCGTCGAACGGTTTGGTCAGATAGGCGAACGCGCCGCGCGCGGTGGCCTCGACCGCGTCCGGGATGGTGCCGTGCGCGGTCAGCAAGATGACCGGCAGCGCGGCGTGCTGGCGGCGGATTTCATCGAACAGCGCCAGCCCGTCGCGGCCCGGCAGGCGCACGTCGGTGATCACCAGCGCCGGCAAGTCGACCGCCAGCCGCGCCAGCGCCGCTTCGGCGCTGCCGACCGCGGTGACCCGGTAATTGCCGGCGTTTAAGCGGATGGTCAGCAGGCGCAGCAAATCCGGATCGTCGTCGACCAGCAGCACGTGTGGCTGGCTGTTCATCGCGCCGCTCATTTCGGCACCGGGGATAAGGGCGACGGCCGGGCCGACAGGCTGCGTTCGATATTCTTCAGCGCTTCCAGCTTGTCATTCAGCTGGTCGTTGCGGCGCTGCGCGTCGCGCACTTGCTGGTTCAGTTTTTCGCTCGCGTCTTCCTGGCGGCGCAAGTCGGCATAAGTATTGCTGAGAAATTGCGCCAGCGGCTTGTACGGCTGGTCGGCGGCCACCGCCGACTGGATCAAGCCGTCCAGCAAGCCCTGGGCGCGGCCCAGGTCGCCGCTGCCATGCAATGCCGCCAGCAGCATGGCGCGCCGCACTACCGCCTTGGCGGAAACATCCTGCTTGTTGATGTCTGTTTGCGTCTTGGCCAGTTCGGATGGCGACAACAGCCGCAAGCCGGCCTGGTAGGCGAACAGATCGTTCAGCGCCTGGTCGTGCACGATGACGGTACGCACCGACGGCACCACCACCGCTTCGCGTTTGGCCGACCTGGCCGCGCAGGCGCTCAACAGCACCAGGCAAATACAGCACACACCGCACACAATTCTAGTCGTCATAAGGGCAATTCAATCCGAAAATGGGCGCCTGCCGGGCGCGCCAGAAGTGTCACGCTGCCATGGTGTGCGCTAATATATTCGCGCACGATGGACAGTCCGATGCCATTGCCGTTGCGCGCGCCGGCCGCTTGCCGCGCGCCCTGGTAAAACGGTTCAAAGATGCGCTGTTCGTCTTGCGGCGCCACGCCCGGTCCCTGGTCGATGCAATCGATGGCGATGCCGCCCGGGGTACGGCTCAATACAAACTCGACGGCGCCGCCTTCGGGGCTGAAACGCACCGCGTTCGACAACACATTCGCCAGCGCCGCCGCCACCTTGTCGCGGTCCAGCGTCGCGTGCACGGCCGTGCCGCTCACCGTCACCGACAGGCGCCGCGCCTGCCATTGCAAGCGCTGCTCGCCGACCACCGCCTGCAGCAGGGCCAGCACATCGACGCGGCTGCGCTCCAGGTGCTGCGCCTCGAAAGCGGCGGTATTGTAGCGTAGCAAGTCTTCGATCTGGGTTTGCAGCGAGACCGTATTCTGCCGCAAGATGCCGGTGATTTCGCGCTGGCCATCGCTCAAGCCGCCCGCCACTTCATCTTCCAGCAAGGCCACGCCTTCGCGCAGCGCCGCCAGCGGGGTTTTTAATTCATGCGAAATATGGCGCAAAAAGCGTTCCTTGTCGGCATCCAGGTCGGCCAGCCGCTGGCGCAGCCAATCGAGTTGCTGGCCGAGGCGGCGCGTGTCGGCCGGACCGCCGACCTCGATACGCCGGTCGTAGCGATTTTCGCCCAGCCGCTCGATCGCGGTTTCGATGCGGCGCAAGGGACGCGACAGCACAAAACCAAAACCGGTGGCCAGCAGCGCGGCCAGCGCCACCGCGCCGGCGACCAGTGCACTGAGCAGGCGGCGCTGGTATTCCAGCTCGGCCAGCAGCGCATCGTTGCGGCGTTCGACCTGGCTCTTGCTGGCCCGCGCCAGGCTGTCGTTAATCAGCGGCAAGCGGGCGAATGCGGCGGACACTAGCGCGTGGCCATCACCGTTGCGCCGCTTGCCGGCTTTCAAGACGGTCCACGCCGCCTCGGCATGGGATTTCCATTCAGCCAGCAGTTTCGCTGAAAAGTCCGGCGTCGCAGCGCTCAAGGTCGCCAGCGCTGCTTGCGCATCGTCCCAGGCGGAAAAATAGCGCTCGCGAAACAGCACGTCATCCAGCACCAGGAATTGGCGCGCGCTGCGCTCCATCGCCAGCGTGCGTTCCGACAAGCGTTGCGATTGTTCGGTCAGCAACACCGCCTGCGCCGCCGTTTCGCGGCCGAGACGGGCCAGGTGTTCCAGCGTCAGCAACGCTTGCACCGACGTGGCGGTCAGCACGCCGGCGATCAGGATGAAGGCGGCGAACAGCAGTTGGCGAAATGACAGTCTGGACAAGAGCTAGCCTATTGGAATACGGGTGGAATAGGTGTGGCACGCGGCGGTGCGCCTGGGCCGACAACGCCGTTGAGCTTACAACATTCGCCGATTCGGGCGCGCGCCCGAAAACATCGGCTTGAGGAAGTACAAGAAACCGTCTTGTGTTGTACCGGCAGTCGTTCATTTTATGCCAGAGTAATATACATACCCGGACGTCAATCATATCCACACAAACGGAGTCGCAACAGGCGTCGTTTGCACGATTGCAGCTCAACAGGAGAAATGCATGACAAGAACCATGAGCCTGGTGGTCTTTGCCGCCTTGCTGGCGGCTTGCACCGGTCAATCAGCCCATGTCCGCTATTCCGGTCAGGTCGCCGCGCCGCAAGTGGCTTACCGGATTGACGGCAACCGTTATTTTGAGGTGGTGCCGCTGGAAAACATGGCCTGCGCGCGAGCACGGCTGTACTACACCGACCAGGCACGCGGCATTCACACCGACGTGGCAAGCTGGGACCGCGTCAGCGATGGCGCCTTCGTCATCGATGCGGCCAATGATCAGTATCTGGTCGCACCGATCATTGTCAGTAGTTCCGGGTGTCAGACTGGCGACGGGGCGAGTTTCACGTGCACCTCAAGGTTACCGTATTCCACCGATGCAGGTCGGACTTGGAAACTTCATATTTCTAGGTGGACTGGCGGCGGCGATGTGTACATGGCCCGTAGTGAGGTTTACTACGCGGGCGCCAGGTCGTCAGTTCAGGCCCTCACGGAGGGTTATGAAGACAAGATATGGAGCGAAGGGGTGCTGTCGAATTTCCCCAAACCAACCGGGCAGCCAATCGACACACGTTTTCACTGCAATTCCAACGGGATGAAATAATAAATCATGGGTGACGAATTCAGCACATTGCCACGCGTTAAGGCCAACAAGGGCAAAGCCCAGTGGATGCAAGCCCGTTACATCAAGAGCGAAACCAACGAGGTCGAACGGCTGACCACGCACATCATGGATGTGCCCTACTTGATGCCAGGCACCATCATTTTCGTACATGGTGTCAATTCCGAAGGTGAGTGGTATGAACAGGCGGCAGAGCAATTTTGTGCTGGGTTGAATAAGCGTCTTGGCCGTAATTGCTTGAAAAGTGCAAAGTTCGACCCGGTAACGAAACGATTTGCGAAAAAGGCAACAGACGGTACGGATGCGCATTCCCCCATCATTCCGTTTTACTGGGGCTACAAGCTGCAAGCAGGCGATATGGAGCGCTACCCCGGCATCTACCATGCCGCCGATAACGCCTGGGGCGGCGGTCCGTTCCAGAACGGCACCAACAACCTGCTGTCCTTTTGGCAGGGCGGGTTCAAGCGCAAACTCCTGGCCGGTTTGCTCGATCTGCAAAAGATCAACCCGGAAATCAACCGGCAACTGGAGGATGCGCCGCCACGCACCTACTACATCCATGCCGCCAGGCGGCTGGCGAACCTGATCGACACCCTCCGCGAAGATTTTCCCAATGAGCCGCTGAACGTGGTGGCGCACAGCCAAGGCAACATGATCGCCCTGTGCGCAATCCTGTACCTCAAGCGCCGCGCGCCGGATACACTCATCCTCAACAGTGCGCCGTACGCCTTCGACACCAACATCACCGACTGGCTGGCGGCCACCAATGGCTGGTCCGGGGTGCAGAGCGGGGAAGCGCGTCTGAAAACATTCCGTGCCGTCGCCGACAAGATCAAAGCGGCCAAAGACGACTACGCGGACGATGAGAAAAACGCCGATTGCGCGCATGTTGGCATCAAGGACCAAACGACCATGCACGTCCACCACGAAGCGGAACGCGATGACTGGCATCAGCAGATCGGCGCCGCCAAGGTCAACGACGAAGGCCACCAATGGCAGCAGTGCGAGCACGCCAGCCGCGACAACCGGGGCAAGGTGTTTGTCAATTTCAATCCGCACGACCGGGTGATCGGCGTCGCCGCGGTCGAGGGCATCGGCTGGCGCGGTATTCCGGAACGCATCATTAGCGAGCATGCCAATCGCTTGCCCAATGTCTATCAGCGCGTATTTGCCCGCAACAGCGGGGGACTAGGCACACCCGCCGTCGGTGAACGGCAGAACTACTGGTTCAGCTACTTCCATGAGCAAATGCGTGTGCGTGAAAAAGTACGTACCGGCTCGGGCGGCTATTTGCTTTCATCCGACGGCACGCCGGTGCGGACGGAAAATTCCTACCTCAAGACGTTTGACGGCAAGCCCGAGTATGAATTCTGGAATCCGCCGCCCAGGAAGGTACTCGGCGTGTTCGATCTCCAAGGCACGCCGAAGCAAAGGGAGCGTGTGTGGATCAATGCCCCTACCGTGCCCGCTCCGGCGCATATCGCCGAAGACTTCAACCTGCATGGCCAAGTCCGGTTCGATGGGAGCGACGCCGGCGACAGCGAGCAAAACGAGGATTTCGCCACCTTCTCGCGCCACTATGTCCCGCAAACCATCACTGTACGCGGTGCAGATGGACAGACCATCTCGCGCAAGGAAAACCCGGGCGAGCTCAAAGCCAGACTCGCGGCATACGCCGGGCAGCCCATCGCGCAAACCGATCACAGCCAAATCCTGCGCTACGGCAGCGCTCCCGGCCAGGCCCATCCGGTCGAGCAAGTCCTCAGCTATGACCTCACCATCGGCCAAGGTCATGCCTTCGGGGACGCGGATTACTGGCAATATTTGCTCGATCTGGCGGACTGGAAAATAAGCGACCCGTACTACCAAAACGGCGTACTGCCGGCGCCGGGAGGTTACCCGGCGGGGTTGGATACCGAAACAGTGGCGCCCAAAGACGCCCGCTAACGACGGTTCAACCAGGGATTCAACCGCATTGCGCCAGCGCGGCGCCCAGTGCATCGAACACCAGCCGCAAGCGGGCCGACATCGGGCCGCGCTGCGGCCGGTAGATATACATATCCCATGGCGCCGGATCGAGCGCCTGCATCACCGCCACCAGCCGGCCGGCGGCAATGTGCTGGTCGGCCAGGAAACTGGGCGCCTGGCCGAACGCCATTCCCGCCAACACCGCCATCAATTCCGCCTCGGCGTCGTCGCAGACGAAGCGCGCGCCGTCCGGGAAGGCATGCTGGCCGCCGGCAAATATCCATGGCCACGGCCGGCCGGTATTGCTGTCGTACATGGCGGCGGTCGGCACCCGGTCCAGGTCGGTGCAAGTGACCGGCACACCGTGCCGGGCGATGCAGTCCGGCGTGGCCACCACCCGCAATTGCATCTTGGCGGCCAGCCGCACCACGAAGCGGTTGTCGCGCAGCGGACCGATGCGGATGCCGATATCGATCTTGTCGTTGACCACGTCGGCCCGCTCATCGCTGAGACGCAAGTCGAAATTGATTTTCGTATACCTCGCGGCAATGCTGGTCAGCACCGGCAAGATCACCGCCTTGGCCAGCGACGCCGGCGCGGCGATGCGCACCAGTCCGGCCAGTTCGTCATCGTCGACATGCGGCTCGAACAAGGCGTCGAGCTGTTGCACCGCGCTACGCGCGCGCTCGGCCAGCGCTTCGCCGAACGCGGTGATTTGTACTTGCCGGGTATTGCGGTGAAACAGCAATTCTCCTTGCAACTGTTCCAGCTCCTGTACCGCGCGCGTCACCGCCTGCGGCGAAATGCCGAGCCGTATCGCAGCCTCCTTGAAGCTGCCGGTATCGGCCGCGCTGCAAAAAATGCGCAGCATTTCGAGCCGGTTCAACATGGGGTGATCCTTTCATGGTTCCTTATTCTGGAATTTTGAAATCATATCATTTCCATTGTTTGGCAGTTGGGGGCTCCCCGATACTGACTGAAACGCATTACTTCACTGTCAGACCAGGAATCCCATGCAACATCCTATCCAGAATAAAGTCGTCGTCATCACCGGCGCCAGCAGCGGCATCGGCGCAGCCACCGCGCGCCACCTGGCGTCATTCGGCGCAGCGGTGGTGCTGGGTGCGCGCCGGCTCGACCGGCTCAATACCATCGCCGGGGAGATCCGCGCCGCCGGTGGCAAAGCGGCGGTCGCCGTCACCGACGTCCGCAAATTGAGCGATGTCAGTAAGCTCGTCGACTGCGCCGTCGCTACCTTCGGCCGGGTCGACGTGATGGTGAATAATGCCGGCCTGAGGGCGATCGCGCCGCTCAGCGAAGGTAAGGTCGACGAATGGGAAGCGATGATCGACATCAATATCAAAGGTCTGCTCTACGGCATCAACGCCGCCTTGCCCGTGTTTCAGGAACAAGGCAGCGGCCACTTCATCAATATTTGCTCGATCGCCGGCCACAAGGTATTCAGCCCCGGCGGCACGGTCTACAGCGGCACCAAGTTCGCGGTGCGCGCGATTTCGGAAGGCTTGCGTTATGAAGTGGGCAATACGATCCGCACCACCATGATTTCGCCAGGCGCCGTGGATACCGAACTCAGGTATGGCAGCAGCCAGTCGCTGGATGCGTTTTACGACATCGCCATGCCGGCCGAGGCGATGGCGCGCGCGGTGGCCTATGCGATCGAACAGCCGGGCGGCGTCGATATCAATGAAATCATGCTGCGCCCGACGCCGCAAGCGTTTTAAATCGGGCGCCCCGGCGACAGCGACGCCAGTATCAGCGCCGCCAGCCGCTCGACCGGCGGCGCGGCGGCCGCACTGGAACCCAGCAGCGACAGCGGCAGCGATGGCAGCGCCGGCAAACCGCAAGCGGCGCCATCGAGCGCGCGCACGCTTGCCGGCAAGCCATAACAAGTGCGCACCGTCAAGCCCAGGCCGGCCGCCGCCGCCGCCCACAAGCCCGCCAGGCTGGGGCTGGTAAACGCGATCCGCCACGCGATGCCGGCCCGCTCCAGCGCCTCGGTGGCGGCGCGCAGGAATTGGCATTCGCGGTCGAAAGCGACCAGCGGCAACACTTCACCCGGCACAACAGTCCACGGCGCCGCGCCGGACCCGATCCAGCGCATCGCCGGCTGCGCGATGGTCTGGCCGGACGGATATTGTTCGCGCAGCGCGGCGCCGCCCCACACCAGCGCCAAATCCAGCTGGCCATGGTCCAGCCCCGCCAACAGGGCCGAATTGCGCGCCACATGCGCTTCGATGCGCACCTTCGGATGCGCCCGCGCAAATTGCCCCAGCACGTCGGGCAACATGGCTTCGCCGAAATCTTCCTGCAAACCCAGCCGCACCCAGCCTTCCAGCTCGATGCCGCGCAAGGCCAGCGCCGCTTCATCGTTCAAGTCGACCAGCCGGCGCGCATAGGCCAGCAGCAAGTGGCCGGCGTCGGTCAGCGCCAGGCCGCGTCCCGCCTTGCGAAACAGCGGCACGCCGGCCTGTTCTTCGAGTTTCTTGATTTGCGCGCTGACCGCCGACGTCGAGCGTCCGACCTGCTCGGCGGCCTGGGCGAAGCTGCCCAGCTCGACGCCGGCGACAAAGCTGCGCAAGAAGGCCACGTCGAAATTCATCTGCATCATGGTCATCGTCCTGTTTTATCGAATGATCGCTACAATATTTTCCGATATTCAGAATGATCCTACTGGGTAACACTAGCCGGGTCAATCACTTCCCCCAAGTTTTCATCATGCACCAGAGCATTACCGTTATTCCCGTCCCGGCCATGCCGGCCGCCGCGCATCGCTGGAAAGTACTGGGCGTCGGGGTCGCCGCCAACGCCAGTTTTTCCGCCGCCGCGGCCGGCATTCCAACCACCGCCATCTGGCTGCGTTCCGGCTATCACCTCGACAATGCCGGACTCGGCCTGGCACTGGGCGCGATGGGCATCGGCGTCGCCCTGTCAGAGCTGCCGTGGGGCATGGCCAGCGACCGCTGGGGCGACCGCCCGGTCTTGCTTGGCGGCTTGCTGTCGACCGCCGCGACCTTGCTGATGATGGCCTTGTGGCTGGCGCCGCCGGCCACCTCGCTGGCCGCGCTGGGGCTGGCCATGGCGCTGCTCGGCTTGCTGGGCGGCAGCGTCAATGGATCGAGCGGACGCGCCGTGATGCGCTGGTTCGGTCCGTCCGAACAGGGTTTCGCGATGAGCATCCGGCAAACCGCCGTGCCGCTCGGCGGCGGCCTGGGCGCGTTAATGCTGCCATGGCTGGCGGCCCACCACGGTTTTGCGTGGGTCTATGCGCTGCTGGCGCTGATGTGCGGACTGTCGGCCTGCTTCGCCTGGCTGTGGCTGCATGAACCAGCGGATGTCACGCCGGCGGCCGGCGCGCAAGCCGGCCAGCCGCCCACCCCGGCCGTCTCGCCGCTGCGCAACCGCGGCGTGTGGCGGGTGGTGCTGGGCATCGGCCTGCTGTGCGCACCGCAATCTGCGGTGTTGTCGTTCGGCAGCGTGTTCTTGCACGACCATTTGCACCTGGGCATAGCCGGCATCAGCGGCACCATGGTGGCGCTGCAACTGGGCGCGATGGTGATGCGGGTCTGGAGCGGACGCCATACCGACCGCCACGCCAACCGGCCGGCCTATCTGCGCGTGTCGGTGCTGGTGGCGGTGCTGTCGTTCGTGCTGCTGGCGCTGGCCGTGGCCGGCGGCGCCGCGCCGCCACGGCTGTTGATCGCGCTGTTCGTGCTGGCCGGAATCTGCGTGTCGGCATGGCACGGCGTGGCGTACACCGAACTGGCGACGCTGGCCGGCAGCAATAGCGCGGGCACGGCCTTGGGCATGGCCAACACGGCGGTGTATCTGTGCTTCTTCCTGACGCCGCTGCTGGTACCGCATTTGCTGGCGGCGACTTCATGGGGCGCCGTCTGGCTGGCCGCCGGCTTGCTGGCGCTGCTGGCCCGGCCCTTGTTTCCGCGACCTGGTAAACAATAAAGGCATATAAAAAAAGCCATCCGGATGAAAGATATCCGGATGGCTTTTGCTCAGCCCAAGTCAAGCTGATGGCGAATTACATGAATTTGTAGTTTGCACTAACGCGGAAGTAACGGCCTTGTGCGTTATGCAATTGGCTGTTGAAACCTTCGATAGGATAACGCGGATCGTAAGGTGCTTTGGTGTCGAGCACGTTACGGATGTTAAACGACATGGTCAGGTTCTTGATGCCGGTGTAGGCATAGTTCATGCCCAGCGTGGTCCAGCTCTTCACATCGCAGTTGCTGATGTAGTTGGAGAACTTCGGCATACCGCCCAAGCTAGGGGAACCGGCTGGCTGGCCCGCGCCGTAGTGGCAGAAAGCGACTGGATACGTCACCGTGTTGTCGCTACGGCGCAGCAGCGAGACCGGGCCGACATAGTCGATCGAGCCGGTCAGCGCATGGTCGCCACGGGTCCAGGTGGTCGAGATATTGCCGCGGTTCTTGGGATTGTCGCCCACCGAGGTGGACCAGTCGGACAGGCCGCCGTTGTAACCGGCGGTATTGGCCGCGACAGCGCCCGGACGTTCGGCGCGGCGGAATTCCATCAGGTAGCTCCAGTTCAGCCTGGTGCTCAGCTTGCCGTATTCGCCCAGTGAATTACGCATCGCAACTTCGAAATCGACGCCGCTGACCTGGGTGCTGCCCTGGTTGACGTAGGTGCGGTTCACTTGTTGCAGCGGGCCCGAGTTCGGGATCGGATTGCCATTCTTGTCGGTCACGAAACCGCCAGGGCTGGTGTCGCGCACCACGCGGCCAGGGAACAGGTCGGCATGGTCGATCACGAACTGGGCGCCCAGCAAGGCGGTCTCGTCGACTTTCTTGATGCGGTAGTAATCGATCAGCACGTCGATGTTGGTCGCGGGGGCCAGGATCAGGCCGAGCGACATGCTCTTCGATTTCTCAGGCGTCAAGTCCGGGTTGGCCGAAGACAAGCCGGAAATACTCTTGCCGGAGCAATCCACTTTTTCGGCGCCTGGCAAGGGATTCACGCCATCCGGGCAACGGATCGGGTCTTTTACGGTCGAGAACGATTGCACGCCGCCTGGCGAAATCTGGGTCAGCGCAGGTGCGCGAAAACCTTCGGCCCAGGTGCCACGCACGGCGATCTTGTCGGTCGCGGTCCACTTGGCGCCCACTTTCGGCACGAAGTTAATTTTCATGCCCTGGTATTTATCGTAACGGCCGGCAAAATCCATTTCAAAGTTTTTCGCGAAGGGCGTACGCAATTCGACAAAGGCCGAGCTGACATTGCGCTGGCCATCGGCCAGCGAGTTGGCCAGGCCGACGATCTTGCCATCCTGGGTGGCCTGGTCCGGGGTCAGGCCGATTTTCTCTTGACGCAATTCGGTACCGAACGCCAGGCCGGCCTGGCCACCGGCCAGCTGGCCGAAAGCCGTCGATGCCTTGGCGTCGATTTGCGTCGTTTGCGAAAAACCTTGGTTGGTCGCGTTGTAGGTCGCGCCCGGATCGGCCGCGGTTTCGGCCAGCGTGCGGTTCTCGGTCATGATGCGTTGCAGCGTCGGTTTGTACAGCAAGCCGTTGTAATGCTCGGTACGCTCGTTACGGTTCCACAAGACCGCGGTTTCCCAGTCGAACGCGCCGCTGCTGCCTTTCAAGCCGGCCACCAGACGGTAGGATTGGTTCAAGTTGTCGTTGCCCGCGGCGCCAGGCAAGCGGTAACCGACCGCCGAGCGCGACGGGGCATAACCGTTGGCGGCGGTGAAGGGATTGTCCGGATGGCCGATCGGCAAGATGATCTGGAATTGCTGCGGCAAGCCACTCAAGCTGTAGGCGGTGGACGAGGAGGTGCTGCGGAACGTGCGCGGGGCACCGGTATAAGTGCGCTCGGAACGGCTGTACGAGGCCTCGGTGAAGGCGGTGACGTTGGGCGTCAGGTCGAAGGTAACGCGCGACAGCAGGTTGGCGTCCTTGCCGGCGCCTTGCGCTTCGGCGTAATCGTCGATGTCGTAGTTGCAGAAGGTGCGGCCGATCAATGGATCGGTGGCCGTCAGGTTGTGCGCCGCCGCGTTGCCGACCAGCCGCTGCGATGGATCGCAATTGCTGCGGTTGATGATGTCCTTGCCCTGGCTCAGCGAGGTGGCGAAAGCGCCAGGCCGTACTTCGCGATAAAAGAACGGCTGGTTGCTCAAGCTGCTCGAATACGGATTCAGGCGGCCGTTGATGTCGGCGTACATGGCCGCTTCGATCCCCTTGACATCCTTGATCGCGGTACGGTCGCGCTTGGCTACGTCGAAGCTGATGAAACCGTTGTAGCCGTCTTGCGCCAGGTTGCCGAAACCAAAAATACCGCTGGCGTTCTTGCGGCCGAATGCATTGTCGCCATTGGCGCTGATGCTGGCGCTCATTTCCAGGCCGCGGTAATCGCTCTTGGTGATGAAATTGATCACGCCGGCGATCGCGTCGGAACCGTACACGGCCGAAGCGCCGTCCTTGAAGATTTCCACCCGTTCGATGGCCGACAGCGGGATCGCATTCAAGTCGTACACCGCCGACTTGCCCTGGTTCGGATCGGCATAGGCGGACGCGGCGATGCGGCGGCCGTTCAACAGGACCAGCGTCGAGGACGAACCGAGGCCGCGCAGCGACGCGGTGGCCGCACCGCGCGAAAAGCCGCCGTCGATCACGTCGACGCTGGCGCCGGAACCGAAGGCCGGGATCGAGTGCAGCAATTCGGCGACGGTGGTCGCGCCGGTGGTCGCGATGTCCCTGGCGCCGACGATTTGCACCGGCGAAGAGCCTTCCTTTTCAGCGCGCTTGATGTTGGAACCGGTGACAAAAACCTTGTGCACCGCCGGCTCCGCCGGACTAGCCTGGGCCATGACGACATGGGACGAACCCAGGGTCAGCGCGACGGCAACGACGCTGCGCTTGAATGCGATGTTCTTCACTCACTTCTCCATCTACAACATAATGTTTTGATAATGCCGAGAACGGAAATTATTGTGCAAAATCCTGGTTCCCTACCCGTGTGTCCGCTTTTTCGCGGCTATTCTCAAGAAGAAACAATGGGCTTGTCCTTGAGGGGGACAATCAAAACACTGTAGATGCCTATTTGTCAAATTTGTAAAAAATAATTACAGTTTTTTACATCAATGAATCTGTTGACTGTTGTAAAAATGCTGATAACTTTTTCGAAAAAGTAACACATGCGGTAGGCGCGCATATATAGAATTACCTTCCAAAAAAGCATGATTAGCGAATTCGGCCTGCGCCATATGGACTTCGCCAGCCAGCGCCAGCTGACCGGCTGGGACCGGCTGATCGCGTCGGGCAGGGCCACATCGCCGCCGATACACCGATGGACGCGGCCGCCGACCTGACCGGCATCTGGCATGGCTTTGCCAGCCTGGAAATCAATCTGCGGGCGCGCGCACCGATGTCGGCCGACGCAGTACGCCGCCGCGTCGAACGCGGCGTGGCGCTGTTCATGCGGCTGTATGCCGTGCCCGCGCCGCGATGACTTGGGTGATCGCCTGGCCCAGGTAATCGAGCAGCTTGCGCTGCGCCGCGCCCGGCGGCGCCGGCGCTTTCAGCAGCGCCAGCTCGGTCGGCGCCAGCTCGGGGAAACCGTCGGCCGCACCCAGCACCCGGTGGCCCGGCAGCAGGGCGCTGGCCGGCAAGACCGAGATCCCCAATCCCGCGGCGACGGCGGCCTGGATGCCCATCAGGCTGTGGCTGCCGAACGCGACCCGCCAGCGGCGGCCGGCCTTGTCCAGCGTGCGGATCGCGCGGGCGCGGTACACGCAGCCTTGCGGAAACAGCGCCAGCGGCACCGCGCCATCCGGCAATGCGGTGTGCGCGCCGGCGGCCCAGACCAGCGGCTCGGGCCAGTGCGCGACCGCGTCGCCGCTGCCCGGTTCGCGCTTGACCAGCGCGATATCGAGTTCGCCGTCCGTCATCTTGCGGCGCAAGTCGGTGCTCATGCCGCTGACGGTGGCCAGCCGCACGCCGGGCTCCAGCCGCATGAAGCCGGATAACAACTCTGAAATAGTGGCGGCGTCGAAATCTTCCGGTATCCCCAACCGCACCGGCATCAGCGGCAACTGGACCGACAGCGCTTCCTCGGCTTCCTGGGCCAGCGCCAGCAAGCTGCGCGCATACGCCACCAGCAATTCGCCATGTTCGGTCGGCGTCACATGGCTGCCGCTCTTGTCGCGCAGCAGCAAGGTGCGGCCGAGGTTTTGCTCCAGCTTGCGGATTTGCTGGCTGACGGTCGACTGGGTACGGTGCACCCGCTCGCCGGCGCGCGTAAAACTGCCTTCCTCGATCACGCACACCAGGGTGTTCAACAATTCCAGGTCCAGCATCGGCACGGTTCCATATTTAAAAATAGAATGACATACTCAGTTTAATTTAATTTCCAAATATGCTCAACTCATTATAGGATTGCCATATTCTCATGACTTTAAAGGCGCTCCGATGTCCCTGAACCCGACTCCCCGTCCCACCTGGCTCACCTTCGATTGCTACGGCACGCTGATACAATGGGACGAAGGCTTGCAGGCGGCGGTCAGCACTATCCTGCGCGGCAAGGACGTGCCGGCCGACGGCGACGTACAGGCGCAATTGATCGGCCTGTACGACGAACATGAACACGCGCTGGAAAAATCGGTGCCGCACCGCTCGTTCCGCTCGGTGGCCGGCCAGGGTTTGCAGATGGCCTTGAATGCATTGGGCTTGCCGAACGACGACAGCGATATCCGCACCCTGACCGACAATATCTCGGCGATGCCGCCGTTCCCGGAAGTGGTCGAGACGCTGCGCTTGCTGAAACAGGCCGGCTTCAAGCTGTGCATCATTTCGAATACCGACGACGACATCATCGCCGGCAACGTGGCGCAACTGGGCGGCCATATCGACCGTGTCATCAGCGCCCAGCAGGCGCAGGCATACAAACCGTCGCGGCGGATTTTCGAGCACGCCTGGTCCCGGCTGGGCGTCGGCAAGGACGAGGTGGTGCACATTTGCGCCAGCCCGCACCTGGACCACGCGGCGGCGCGCGAACTGGGTTTCCGCTGCGTGTGGATCGACCGCGGCACCGGCCGCCAGACGCTGCCGGACTACCGGCCCGACGCCACGCTGGCCACGCTGGACCAGGTGCCGCGGCTGTTCGCCACGCTGGGCTGGATGGCCCAGCCCGAATAAGCACCCGATTCGAGGAGAGCCGACATGGCGCACACCTACACCATCGATACCCCGGCATCGGCCATCCCGGCCCGGCGCCTGGACAGCGACGCGATCCAGCAAGCCCGCATCGAACTGGCGGCCTGCTTCCAGATGGCGGCGCGGCACGGTTATGCCGAAGGTATCTGCAACCACTTTTCGGCGCTGGTGCCGGGCCATCCCGACCTGTTCCTGGTCAATCCGTATGGCTACGCGTTCGAGGAACTCACCGCCAGCCAATTGCTGGTCTGCGATTTCGACGGCCATGTGCTGGCCGGCGAGGGCCGGCCGGAAGCGACCGCGTTTTATATCCACGCCCGGCTGCACCAGCTGAAACCGGCGGTCAACGCGGCGCTGCATACCCATATGCCGAACGCCACCGCGCTGAGCATGATCGAAGACGAGCCATTCTTATGGCTGGGCCAGACCGCGCTGAAGTTTTACGGTCGCATCGCGGTCGACCGCCAATACAACGGGCTGGCGCTGGACAATCGCGAGGGGGAACGCATCGCGCAGGCGCTGGGCGACGCCGATATCGTGTTCATGAAAAACCACGGCGTGATGGTGACCGGCCCCAGCATCGCCGAGGCGTGGGACGATTTATACTACCTGGAACGGGCCGCCGAAGTGCAGATCAGGGCCATGAGCACCGGCCGGGAGCTGGTGCGGATCGCCCCGGAAGTGGCGCTGCTGGCGCACCGCCAGATGCGCGCAGGCGACCCGGCCAGCGGCCGGGCGCATATGGACAGCCTGCTGCGCATCCTGCGCCGCGAACGGCCGCGCTTCGAAGAGTAGCAATTTTTACAGCGCGGCCTGCAGGATGGCCTGGCAATCGTCCAGGTGGATATCGCGCCGTTCTCCCAGCGCCGTCATGCCATGTTCTTCGAGTTTGGCGAGCAGCGCCGGAAACTGACTGCCATCGATGCCGTAACCGGAAAACCGGGTCGGCATTTGCATCTGCTCGAAGAAGGCCTCGGTGGCGCGGATGCCCGCTTCGACCCGCTCCTCTTCGCTGCCGCCGGTGATGCCCCACACGCGCTCGGCGTATTGCAGCAGCTTGGCGTGCTTGGCATGGCGCTTGTGGCGCAGCAGCGACGGCAGCACCACGGCCAGGCTTTGCGCATGGTCGATGCCGTGCATCGCGGTCAATTCATGGCCGATCATGTGGCTGGCCCAATCCTGCGGCACGCCGGCGCCGATGGTGCCGCCCAGCGCCATCGTGGCGGCCCACATCAGGTTGGCGCGCACCGCGTAATTGCGTGGCTCCGACAAGGCGCGCGGGCCGTCTTCGATCAGCGTCAGCAGCAAGCCCTCGGCAAAGCGGTCCTGCACCTTGGCGCCGACCGGATAGGTCAGGTATTGCTCGGTGGTGTGGACAAACGCGTCGACCACGCCGTTCGACACCTGGCGCACCGGCAGCGAATAGGTGGTGGCCGGGTCGAGCACCGAAAAGCGCGGGATTACGTTGGGCGAATGGAAGTCCAGCTTGTCGCCGGTCGCACGGCGGCTGATCACCGCGCCCGCATTGAATTCCGAACCGGTGGCCGGCAGCGTCAGCACGCAGCCGAACGGCACCGCGTCGAACACCAGCCGTGTGCGGCTGGCCAGGATATCCCACGGCTCGCCGGCGTAGCGCAGCGCGCCGGCGATGAACTTGCTGCCGTCGACCACCGAACCGCCGCCGACGGCGAGGATGAAATCGATGTTTTCGGCGCGCGCCAATTCGACCGCCTGGATCAGCGTTTCATAGGCCGGATTCGGCTCGATGCCGCCGAACTCGACATAAAAACGGCCGGCCAGCGCCTTGTGCACCTGTTCCAGCACGCCGTTGCGCTGGATGCTGCCGCCGCCGTACGTGATCATCAAGCGGGCGCCGGCCGGGATCTCATCGGCGATGGCGGCGATCTGGCCTTCGCCGAACAGCAAACGGGTGGCGCGGTGATAGATAAAATTGTTCATGCTAGTCATGCTGAAGCTCCTTGATTGAAATTGCCGTGCTGGCCGCGCGGTCGCGCCGCAATGGCCGGTTGCCGCCGAGGGCGCGCAGCAGCACATAAAAAACCGGGGTGAAAAACAAGCCGAAAAAAGTCACGCCGAGCATGCCGGAAAATACCGTCACGCCCATCACATGGCGCACTTCCGAGCCGGCGCCGCTGGACTCGACCAGCGGCAGCACGCCCATGATGAAAGCGATCGACGTCATCAGGATCGGCCGCAGCCGCAGGCGGCACGACTCGAGCGCCGCCTGCCATGGCGTGCGGCCGCCGAATTCCAGTTCGCGGGCGAATTCGACGATCAGGATCGCGTTCTTGGCCGACAGCCCGACCAGCACCATCAGCCCGATCTGGGTGAACACGTTGTTGTCGCCGCGCGTCAACCACACCCCGGCCAGCGCCGACAGCAGCGCCATCGGCACGATCAGGATGATCGAGAACGGCAGCACCAGGCTTTCATACAGCGCCGCCAGCACCAGGAACACCAGCAGCACCGCCAGCGGGAACAGCAGCAAGGCGGAGTTGCCAGCCAAAATTTCCTGGTAAGTCAGGTCGGTCCATTCATAGCCGATGCCGGCCGGCAGGGTTTGCGCGGCGATGCGCTCCACCGCTTCGCGCGCCTGGCCGCTGGAGTAACCGGCCGCCGCCGCGCCGCTGATGTCGGCGCTCGGATAACCGTTGTAGCGGATCACCCGCTCCGGGCCGAAACCGGGATGCAGCGTCAGCAGCGCCGACAGCGGAATCATCGCGCCGCTGGATGAACGCACCTTCAGCGCGGCGACATCCTCGGCATGGCCGCGGAACGCCGCATCGGCCTGGGCGCGCACCGTGTAGGTGCGGCCGAAGCGCGTGAAGTCGTTGACATACAGGCTGCCCAGGTAAATCTGCAGGGTGCTGAAAATGTCGCTGACCGGCACGCCCAGCTGGCGCGCCTTGACCCGGTCCACTTCGGCGTGCAATTGCGGCACGTTGACCTGGAAGCTGGAATACATGCCGCTCAATTCCGGCGCCCTGGACGCGGCGGCGATAAAACTCTTCGCCGCCGCGTCCAGCGCCGGATAGCCCAGTGCGCCGCGGTCTTCCAGCTGCAGCCGGAAACCGCCGGTGGAACCCAGGCCGCGTACCGGCGGCGGGCTGAAAATCACCACCCGTGCTTCCGGTATCGCGGCGCTAAAACGGCGCGTCAGTTCGGCGCTGATGGCGCGCGCGCCATGCTGCTCGCCCTTGCGTTCGGCAAACGGCTTCAAGTTGATGAAGGCGATGCCGGCGTTGGAACTATTGGTAAAACCATTCACCGACATGCCGGGGTAGGCCAGCGACGCCAGCACGTCCGGGTGCCGCAAGGCGATGTCGCTGACCTTGCGCACCACTTTTTCGGTGCGGTCCAGCGTCGCGCCATCGGGCAATTGCACCACCGCCAGCACATAGGTGCGGTCTTGCGCCGGCACGAAGCCGGACGGCACGGTCTTGAACAGCAGCACCGTCACACCGGCCAGCACCAGGTACACCAGCAGCATCAGGCCCTTGCGGCCCAGCACCCGCACCACGCCGCCGCCATACGCTTGCGAACCGCGCTGGAACAGCCGGTTGAAGGCGCCGAAAAAGCGCCCGAACAGCCAGTCCATGGCCCGCGTCACACGGTCTTTCGGCGCGCCGTGCTCTTGCAGCAGCAAGGCCGCCAGCGCCGGCGACAGCGTCAGCGAATTGAAGGCGGAAATCACCGTCGAAATCGCGATCGTCAGCGCGAACTGGCGGTAGAACTGGCCGGTCAGGCCGCTGCTGAACGCCAGCGGCACGAACACCGCCGACAGCACCAGCGCGATGGCGATGATCGGCCCCGACACTTCGCGCATCGCCTGGTAGCTGGCGTCCCGCGGACTGAGGCCGGCGGCGATGTAGCGCTCGACGTTTTCGACCACCACGATGGCGTCGTCGACCACGATGCCGATCGCCAGCACCAGCCCGAACAGCGTCAGCGTATTGATCGAAAAACCGCAGGCCAGCATCACCGCGAACGTGCCGATCACCGACACCGGCACCGCCAGCAGCGGGATCAGCGAGGCGCGCCAGGTTTGCAGGAACAGGATCACCACCAGCACCACCAGCGCCACCGCTTCGAGCAGCGTCGAGATCACCGAACGGATCGACGTCGTGACGAACTGGGTCGGATCGAACACGATGCGGTAATCGACGCCGTCCGGCATGTCCTTCTTCAATTCCAGCATGGTCCGTCTTACCTGGTTGCCGATCTCGACCGTATTGGAGCCGGGCGCCTGCAACACGAACAGCGCCGCCGCCGGCTGATCGTCGAGCAGCGCGCGGGCCGCATATTCGGCGCTGCCCAGTTCGATGCGCGAGACGTCGCGCAAGGTCGTCACGGCGCCGTCCGGCCCGGTGCGCACGACGATATTGCCGAACTGTTCCTCATCTTCCAGGCGACCCTGGATGCTGATCGACATTTGCGTATTCACGTCGCTGCCGCTCGGCGCACCGCCGATGATGCCGGCCGCCGCCGACACGTTTTCCTGGCGCACCGCCGCCACCACGTCGCTGGCGGCCAGGCCCCGCTCGGCCAGCTTTTGCGGGTCCAGCCACAACCGCATCGCATATTCGCCGCCGCCGCGCACCTGCACATTGCCGACCCCGTTCAGCCGGGCCAGGCGGTCGCGCACATGCAGCACCGCGTAATTGCTCAGGTAAGCCATGTCGTAGCGCCCGCCCGGCGAATACAGGTGCACCACCAGCGTCAGGTCGGGCGTGCTCTTGACGGTATTGACGCCGAGCCGCTGCACGTCTTGCGGCAGCCGCGATTCGGCTTGCGACACGCGGTTCTGCACCAGTTGCTGGGCCAGGTTGGGGTCCATGCCCAGCTTGAAGGTGACGGTCAGCGTCAGCAAGCCGTCGGTGGTGGCCTGGCTGCTCATGTACAGCATGTCTTCGACGCCGTTGATCGATTCTTCCAGCGGCATCGCCACCGTTTGCGCGATCACTTCCGGGCTGGCGCCGGGAAAGCGCGCGGTGACGATCACCGTCGGCGGCACCACTTCCGGATATTCCGACACCGGCAGCATCGGGATCGCCACCAGGCCGGCCACCAGGACCAGCGTCGACAGCACGCCGGCGAAGATCGGCCGGTCGATAAAATAGGACGAAATATTCATCGTGCCGCCACTGTCGCGCTCACTGCGGCAACCGGACTGACGATCGCGCCCGGCTTGACGCGTTCAAAGCCATCGACCACCACCCGTTCGCCGGCAACCAGGCCGGACCTGACGATGCGCATGCCGTCGGCCATGCCGCCGAGCGTGATGTCGCGGTGCGACGCCTTGTTTTGCGCATCCAGCACCATCACGTAGCGGCGGTCCTGGTCGGTGCCGATGGCGCGCTCGTCGATCAGCAGCACGCTGGCGCTGCTGGCCTGGCCCAGCCGCAGGCGCACGAACTGGCCCGGCATCAGGGCGCCGTCCGGATTCGGAAACACCGCGCGCACGCGGATCGTGCCGCTGCGCGCATCGACCTGGTTATCCACCAGTTGCAGATGGCCCTGGCGGGTTTGCAGGCCGCTCCCGTTATCGATTTCCATTTGCACCGGCACCGCCGCCACATTGCCTTGCGGCCCGATGCCGGCCAGCGCGCGTTGCACCACCTGCTCGCCGGCGTCGAAACTGGCGTACACCGGATCGACCGACACCAGCGTGGTCAGCACCGGGCTGTCGGGGCCGGCGTCCACCAGGTTGCCGGGCGTGACTTCGCGCCGGCCGACCCGGCCCGCCACCGGCGCGCGGATGCTGGCGTGCTCCAAATCCAGCGACGCGCGCTGCAACGCGGCGCGGGCGGCGGCCAGGCTGGCGTCGGCTTCGCGCGCGGCGCGTTCGCTTTCATCGACGTCGCGCCGGGCGATCGCCTGCGACGACCACAGCAAACGCGAGCGCTCCAGCTCGGTATGCGCATGGCTGGCGTTCGATTCGGCGGCGCCGGCTTGCGCCTTCAGGCGCGCCACCTCGGCGGCGTACGGCGCCGGGTCGATGCTGACCAGCAGCTCGCCCTGCCGCACCCACTTGCCTTCATTAAAATGGATCGCCGCGATGGCGCCGGCCACGCGCGAACGCAGCTCGACCCGCTCGACCGCTTCCAGCCGGCCGGAAAAGGCGTCCCAGATGCGCGCATCGCGCAAGGCCACGGTGGCGGCGCCGACCTTCATCGGCGCCGCCGCTGGAGCGATAAGCGGCGCCGCCGCCTGCAGGCGCTTGCCGATCGCGACCGCCAGCATGGCCAGCAGCAGCACCGCGATCATCAGCCACGGATTGCGCAGCCAGCCTATGCTTGGTTTCTTCATCAACGGTCCCGGTATGGTGTCCTGCGCAAAAGGCGTCGGACGTGGACGTTAATGTACGATGTCGCAATTAATGTGATAATACCAATAATTTGATAAGGGCTTATGAGCCATATTCACCAATGAAACGCATCACGCCCGCCGAACTGGCGCAATTCCTCAGCATCGCCCAGCACCGCAGCTTCAGCCGCGCCGCGATCGAACTGGGTGTGTCGCCATCCGCGCTGAGCCATTCGCTGCGCGGCCTGGAAGAACAGCTGGGCCTGCGCCTGCTGAACCGCACCACCCGCAGCGTAGGGCTGACCGAAGCCGGCGAACGGCTGCTGTCGCGCATCGCGCCGGCCTTCCGCGACATCGACGATGCGCTGGAAGACTTGAACCATTTTCGCGGCAAGCCGTCCGGTTCGCTGCGCATCAATGCCGGGCGCTCGGCCACGCAACTGGTGCTGCTGCCGCTGGTGGCGCGCTTTTTAAAACTGTATCCGGAAATCAGGGTCGAGATCGACGACAACGATGCGCTGGTCGATGTGGTGTCCAGCGGTTTCGACGCCGGCGTGCGTTTCGGCGAACGGATCGAAGCGGACATGGTGGCGATCCCGCTCGGCCGGTCGATGCGTTCGGTGGTGGTCGCCACGCCGGCATTCCTGGCCGAGCATGGCGTGCCGGCACATCCGCACGACTTGCCGGGTTTGCCCTGCATACGCCACCGTTTTCCCAGCGGCGTGCTGTACCGCTGGGAACTGGAGCGCGACGGCATCAAGCTGGAAACCCAGGTCGATGGCCCGCTGACCCTGCACGACGTGCGCATGATGGTCGATGCGGCGCTGCATGGCGCCGGACTGGCGTTCGTGTTCGAGCACATGGCCGCCGAACACGTGGCCAGCGGCCGCCTGGTGCAAGTGCTGGAGGACTGGTGCCCGCACTATCCGGGCCTGTACCTGTATTACCCGAGCCGGCGCCAAGTGCCGGCTGCGCTGAAGGCGTTCATCGAGTTTGTGCAGGCGTCGCGTTGATATCAGGCGATCCAGGTCTCGTGCAAATGGCGCCACAACAGCTTGCCGGCGCCATCGCGGTCGAACACCACGGTCGACAACCGCGCGGTGAGGTCGCCGCCGGGCAGTGACTGGCTTTCGCGGTAAGCCACTACCGCGCCCGAGGCACTTTGCTGCAGCAGCGTCAAATCGCTCAACCCAATTTCCAATCCCGGCCTGCTGCCCGCCGCGCTACGGAAAAAGCCGCTCAGCTTCATAAAATCGAGTCGCTGGCCGCCGGTGCCCACCATCGAATAGTCCGGCGAGAACCGGGCCAGCAACGCAGCGCACACTTGCGGGTCGCTGCTCTCACCGCCCAGCCATTGACGGATCAGTACATGGGTGTCGATCACTTCAAGAAAATACGGGTTGTCATGGTTCATGTGGTTCATCCTTTATCACACCATGATAAACGCTGACACCAGACGCTGGCACACTGATCCTGCTGCGCCAATTCATGCACCTAGCGGCAGTGTCTGCTTTATTAGAGGTGGCCTTAAGTCGGAAAAATTAGAATCATACAAATTAACCAACTTAAATCTTCAATTATTGATTCCGACTAATCCGGAACTATCTTTAATGTATAACCACTTAATTTCACCTCATCAAATGTTGAAATTGCTCAAAAACAAACATTTGATCTGGAAATTGCAAAAATTAAATGTGATTTACTGACAATTAATATTGTTTTTACTTTCAACAATATCAATAAATGTAATATTTCATCAATTATTAAATACATCATGAACGAGAAAATTGATCTGCATAATAAGTTAATTCCTCTTTTCAAATTCCTGAATGCGGGAATTCCCGAGAAGAACCTGATTCAAAGTTATGAAGCCACTCTGCAATCGGACATAAAAATCAACTTCCAACTGATTGCTGAAGAATATCTGGCATTCAGTTGCACCCTAAAACTTCCAAACAACTACAGTAAGAACTTTCCATTGGAATTGTTACAAGCCAACTTGAATATCGATGATCATCCGCAGATCACCATCGGCGTAGCCGTCGAATCGTCAGAAATTGTGATATGGAGTAAACAATTATTAGCGCATCTTCATAACGACGCCTTAATCAGTTCATTTCAAAAATTTTCATATTACTCCGACACCATCAAAAAATGGGTGGGTAAAGAAAATAGCAGGCCCGGCGGCAGTAAATCCAGGGAAGATTTTACGCTTCGGAGAATCTATTCCAACCATGCTTCAAAAACCCCTGTTTAATCAATAAAAGGAAAAAATATGAGCCATATACAAGCAAGCGTTATCGCACCATACATCCATATCGAAGCCAGAACGGAAGACCAATACCGTGCGGCTGAATATGCCATCGAAAAAATTGCGAGCAAAAAAAATGGCGCCAGTCTTTTAGATGAAATACAAAAACTGAGCACCAATGGCAAGGCCCTGAAAGTCGTTGTCGTCAGTGTTAACTCGGCTGCGCGTCCGGTCTTAACCGAAAAACAAGCCGAAGCGCATCAGGTATCGAAAAATGAATTTCATGCCGCGCATAATGCCAAGGCCATCCAGCTGGCCTCGAAACAATCATTGGGCAGAAAAGGCGAGGGCACCAGCGCCAGCATCGACTGGAATCCCCGCCAGAGCGTGAAGATCGATGCGAGCGGGCGGCCGAAACTGATCGATGACACCTCACTGTCTTTTGCATCGCTGGCGCATGAACTGGTGCATGGCTACCGCATGATGAAGGGTACGTTTACGGGAGGAACGAGCGACCGTTATGATCCGTCCACCCCTGCGGCCGAAGAAGAAGACCGCGCGGTCGGCACCGGTAAATTTTCCAAAGAACCTCTTTCGGAAAACGGCATTCGCAGCGAACATGGTTTGCCACTCCGTCAGTTTTACCGGGCGGCGCCGGATTCAGACAGCGATTCCGGCAGCCTGAAATTCAATTAAAAACGCATCTGCCGGCCTGGAGCGGCGGACAAATGCGGTCGCTGGATTTATCAATACGGCTACAATCGCGTATTTGACATCTTTTCATGACATGCAAATCAAGCTATCCGCATTGCTGGTCCTGGCCATGGCCGGCCAACCGGCGGCGCAAGCCGCGCCCGACCTGGAGGCCGGCAAGCGCGCCTTCGCCACATGCGCATCCTGCCATCAGGTCGGGCGTTCGGCGCGGGCCGGTTTCGGCCCGCACCTGCATGGCGTATTTGGCCGCAAGGCCGGGACCACGGCGGATTTTCATTATTCGCCGGCGATGAAAAACGCCAGCATCGTGTGGACCGAGCAAACCCTGGCGGCCTTCCTGAAGTCCCCGGGCGACGTGGTGCCGGGCAACAAGATGCGCTTCTGGGGCATGACCAGCGACGAGAAAATCGCCAACTTGCTGGCCTACCTGCGTTCGGTGCAATAGGGTCGGATCAGCTTGCGGCGACGCTGCGCGCTTCGCCGATAAAACGCTGGCGCTCCGCGTCGCTGTCGATGTGCAGCGCCAGCAATTGCAGGAACGCGTCAAGGTCGCCGTCTTCGCCGCATTCCCGCGCGGCGCGCTTGGCGACGATGCTGGCGATCGGCCCGATCCACGCCGCCAGCCGCGGCACGATGGCGGCGCTGAATTCCGGCGTCAGTCTCGGCGCCAATAACGGCGCTGGCGGCATCCTGAGTGTCGCGCCCGCCTCCGCCGCCGTGAGCGCCGTGACATCGGCCACCGGCAGCGCCAGCGTCGCCTCCTTGACCGCGCTGTCCGGCACCGGCTCCGGCGCGGGCGGTGGGGCCAGCAACAAGCGGATATCGGCCAGTTGTTCCTCGAACCGGGCGCGCCCGGCCGGCGACGGTATGTGCGGCAGCAATTGCTGGCACAGCGCATCGAAATCATCGGCCATGGCGCCGATTTTCTTCAGCAGCAGCCTGGCCATCGGCCCGATCTGCTGCGCCAGGATCAATTCCAGCGACGGGAACACCGTCCTTTTCCATGGCGCCAGGTCGGCCGTGCCGGTCGCCGCCGACGACTGGTCGGCCGGCCCGCCCAGCGTCGCCGTGAATAGCTGCGCCGCCGCCGGCGTGGCCAGGATGGTGGCGTCGCTGTCGGCGTCGGCGATGGCCTGGCCCTGCTGGGTCGCCAGCAGCGCCTGCAAAAAGGCGCGCGCCGATGAAAAACGTTCGGCCGGCTGCTTCGCCAGCGCGCGCATGACGATGCTGTCGAAGCCGGCCGGCAGCGCGGCATTGAACATCGACGGCTGCGGCGGCGTGTGGTTCAGGATTTGCTGCATCACGGTCGAGGCGGAACCGGAAAACGGCCGCTTGCCGGTCAATAGCTGGTACAGCACGATGCCGGCCGAGAACAGGTCGCTGCGGCCGTCGACCGCTTCGCAGCGGAACTGTTCCGGCGACATATAGCTGGGCGTGCCCAGCATCGCGCCGGTCTGGGTCAGCGTCGACGATTCGATGCGGGCGATGCCGAAATCGCTGATCTTGATGCGGCCGTCGCGCGTCACCAGCAGGTTGGCCGGCTTGATATCGCGGTGCACCACGCCCTGTTCGTGGGAATACGCCAGGGCGTCGAGCAAGTCGCGCATCCAGCCCAGCGTGCTGGCCATGGCCGCCGGCTGCTCGCCCAGCAGCGCCGACAGCGGCGTGCCTTCGATGAATTCCATCGCGATGAACGCCACCTCGTCGTCTTCGCCATACTCGTGGATCGCCACGATATTCGGGTGCATCAGGCGGCCGGCCGCCTGCGCCTCCTTGCGGAAGCGGTCGATCATTTCCTGGTGCTGCACATCCTCGGCGGCATCCTTGCGGATGGTCTTCAGCGCCACCGTGCGTTCGATCAGCGGATCGAACGCACGATAGACGACGCCCATCGCGCCCTTGCCGAGCACGCTCTCCAGGCGGTATTTGCCGATGTTTTCCCGCATCGCGACGCGGTTACTCATCCAGCATTTTCATCGCGCTGGCCAGGCTGGTGCGCATGCGGCTGAACGAGCGCGCCAGTTGCGACAGCTCGTCGCCGCCGCGCATGTCGAGTTCGGCCGCGTCGAACCGGCCCAGGCTGACCGCGTCGGCGACGCGCGACATTTGCTTGATGCGGCGCGTGACGAACCAGTGCACCATCAGGTTCAGGGCGACGAACAGGAAGGCGAAGATGCCCAGCATCGACCACATATAGCTGTGCAACAGCAGCTTGGCGCGCGCCAGCGGCACCGCCATCGGCACCGACACCACCTGCGCGCCGACCACTTCATTGAGCTTCCAGCCGAAACCGTGCTCGCGGCCGTAAATGTCGAGCATGGTCTTGGGCGCCGCTTCCGGCACGCTGTGGCACGCCAGGCAGGCTTCGTTGCTGATGCGGATCGGCCGCGCGATGTACAGCGACGGACCGGCCGGCGTGCTGCGCTCGCCGACCAGTTCCGGGGTGCCGGCATGGGTGCGCAAGGTTTGCACCAGCGGCGTTTCCCATGCATTGGCGCGGTTGCGCGGATTGGTCGGGTTCAGCGTCGCATACTTGTAGCTGTAGTTCGGATACGACTTCAGCAACTCGTTCAAGTGTTCGATGGCGGCGAAGGTCGGCACCGACTCCGGCAGGAATTCGAACTTCATGCGGTTTTCCAGCAGCGGCACGATATGCGCGGCCGCGTACTTGCCGGCCGCCGACGAGGCGCTCATCAGCAGGCGCGCGTTTTCCAGCGTTTCTTCGCGCGCATTACGCGCCAGCAGCGCATCGGTGACCATGCTGGCGCCGACAAAGCCGGCCGCCGACACGAGCAGGAACACCAGGTTGAATTTGGCGGCAAGGGACAGTTTTTTCATGGCTTCAAAAGATGACGTTGGTGGCGGAATATGCCTTGACCTTGCGCTCGGTGCGTTGCGCCTGCAACACCTGCTGCCAGTCGGGATGGGCGCCAAACAGCGTTTCGGCGTCCTTGCGGAATGCCGCGTCGCTCAGGCGCGCCGCAAAACGGGCCACCAGGCGCTTGCGCAGCGCCGCCGGTGCGGCATCGTTCCAGCCGGCCACCTCCTGCGCGCTGACTTCATGCTGCAATACCGGCTGGGCCGGACGGATGCGCGCGGCCACCGCCACCAGCGGATCGAAGAAGGCCGGCGGCATTTGCGAAACAAACTGTTTCGGCGGACGCGCCGCCAGTACCGGCGGCAGGGCCGGGCCGGAACGGGCGTCGCGCCACAAGGCATACTGGTCGCGCCGGAATGCCTGCTCGGCCAGCGCCGGGCCGGGTTTGTCCTTGTCTTTTTCCGGCGCCACCGGGGCCGCCATCAGCGTGCCCTGTTCGACAAACAGCTCGGTGCCGTCCGGGGCCGCATGGACGATGCCGGTGCCGCCGCTGGTGCGCACCTCGACCAGGCTGGCCGACACGCTGGCGCGGCCGGCGCCGGGCTTGTCCTGCGCCACCTTGAGCCAGCCGCGCAGCAGGCTGACCCCCAGCGCGCCGCTGGCGCTGTCGATATAAATGCCGCTGGCCGGGCCGAGCGCGACCATCGGCCCGCCGGGGATTTCGATTTGCAGGCCGGTGGCGCCGGATTCGACGATGTCGCCGGCTTGCAGCGCCACGCCGGCCGGGGCATCGAACACGCTGGTCTTGCGCACCAGCCGGGCCGGCTGTTCGGCGTGCGAAATCAATGCCGGATTCTGCGCCAGGGCCGATAAGGCGGGCAACAGCAAAACTGCCATGGCAAACCGCCAGCGTGATTTCTTCATGTTTTTATACCAAGTATGGATGCGCGTACATTGCGCTTACCGGGAGATACGCGGCCGCCGTCCGTTTGGACGCAAGAAAAACACACGCTGTTTGCCGCGCATGCAGGCTATGCGAGGGATCACCGGAACTACGGCGGCGCGGCCGGTCCGGATGCGTAAAGGTCTGGATAAGTAAACGGTGCGGCATCCAAAATACCCGGCGCCGCGTACCTGTTCAGGTAATGCCGAAGCAATCACCCGACCAATAACTTCAGCCATGCCGGCCGCGCGCCGGATTTCCAAGGAGAGACCATGAAATTTACCACCCCAGCGCTACTCGTCATCAGCGCCTTCGCCCTGAGCGCCTGCGCCAGCACCGCCGCCACGCGGCCGGCCAGCCAGCCGGCCGCGCAGGCGCAATTGCGCCCGACCGCCGGCAATACCGCCAACGGCCTGTTGACGGTGGTGCAGCAAGCCGACCACCTGAGCGTTTCCCTGCACGCGCAAGGCGTGCCGCCCGGCCCGCACGGTTTCCATGTGCATGAACACGGCGATTGCAGCGCGGACGACGGCAGCAGCGCCGGCGGCCATTTCAACCCGACCGGCGCCGAGCATGGCGGCCCGCACGCCGAACATCACCACGTCGGCGATTTCGGCAACGTCACGGCGGATGCCAATGGCAATATCGATTTCAGCATCGACATTCCGCTGACCCAGCTGACGCTGGACCCGGCCTCGCCCGAGGCGCTGGCCGGCCGCAGCGTGATCCTGCACGCGATCGAGGATGACTTGAAGACCCAGCCTACCGGCAATTCGGGCAAGCGCCTGGCATGCGGCGTAGTCGAGTTGAAAAAATAAGCTGAGGAGGTACGGCGGAACAGTCAGCACCAGCTGACCTGGTTGGCCGTGGCGAGACCACGGCCAGCAATCGGCTACCAGTATTTGACGCAGTGTCCGAGCAACACGAACGGTCCGCTCGGGGCGGTGGTATCAGGGTCCGATTCATAGCTCAGCGCCAGTCGCGGCACGTCGGCGAACATGGTTTCGGACGGCACGTCGAGGATGACCTTGGCGCTGCCGCTGTCCGGCACATTGGCCAGCGCCACCGGCGCACGGTTGCTCGGCAAGGCCCACAAGCGGGCCACCATGCCGGGCGGGACGGCCAGCGGCCGGACCACCTTCAGCGTCACCACCTTGCCGCGCCGTAGCGAGCTGACCGTCAGCGCGACATTGTCGGCGCCATCGGTCAGCAAACCGACATAGCTGGCCGGCATATTGACGTTGCGCTCCTGCAAGCCGATGACGCCGGGATACTGGGTCGCCAGCAGGCTGGTACCGACGATCCCGATGCAGCAAGCCAGCGCGGCCGGGGCCGCGCCATACAACAGCATGCGGCAGCGCTCGAACCAGCCGGCCGTCGCCACTTCCGGCTGCGTACGCGGCCTGGTTTTTTCAGAAATGCGTTCCCAGATGTGCGGTGGCGCCTTCAACGGCGGCACTACCTGGTGCAGCGGCGCAAGGCTGTCATTCCACGCCGCGACGGCGCGTTGGGCCGCGGTCGATTCCTTCAAGAGCCGGCCGAAACGACGCCGTGCCGTAGCGTTCATGGTGCCGAGCACATACATGCCTGCCAGTCTGTCCAGCAGTTCCTGGCGCTCGTAGTTCATAGTCGGCCTCCTTCACGCCGCTGCTCCTGGTACAGTTCGTCGTAACACTTCTTCAGCTTTTCCAGGCCGCGTCGGAGCCACGCCTTCGCCGTGCCGAGCGGCACCTGCAAATGACAAGCCACCTCGGCGTGCGACATGCCGCTGTAATACGCCAGCGCCAGCGATTGGCGGTGCGGCGCTTCCAGCAAGGACAGGCATTTGTTCAAATCGATCTTCTCGGTGGCGGCAGCAAATAGTTGGTGAGGGTCGGCGCCTTCGGCATGCTCGCCGGCGTGCTGCTCCTGCATTTCCGCATCGAGCGGGGTGCTGCGTTCGAATTCTAACTTGTCTTTGCGTAAACGGTCTAGCGCCTTGTTGCGCACCACCGTAATCAGCCACGTCATCGGGGTCGACAACGTCGCGGCATAACTGCCGGCCTGTTCCCATACATTGATGTAAGCCTCTTGCAGGATTTCGTCGGCCAGCTCGCGCTTGCGCACGATGCGCACCGAGACGCCGTACAAATGGTCGCAGGTCAGGCTGTAGAGCTGCTGGAATGATGCATGGTCTTTCAGCGCAACTCGTGCGAGCAGGTCAACCAGGCGCTGGTTTTCCGGTGTATGGGTTTGCATAGGTCGTTATAGCCAATATTTAGCAAAAAATTAACATTAATCACGGGATAATGACTACATATACGCTGAAGAAATGACCGTGATAATTAGTGAGAATTATAACCCTACATCAAAATAGGGCCGCTTTCATGTGGTGTTCAACCGTGTTACTCCTATGAAAAAAATTTTTCCTGAGTGAATTTTTATCGCGTTCAAACGCCTGTGCCGCGCATCCAATTCCGGCACCCGCGCGTAACTCCGGGAAACGCCAGTTGGCGTCATCGATCTGGAGCAAACGCGGCAATGAAAAACACACAACTGGATGCGGTCATCGACGTGGCCGGCCTGCTCGGCGAGGTCAACCCGCAACAGCCCTGCGGTCCGGACCTCGAATACGACCCGGATTACCTGGCGCTGGAACGCGAATTGAAGGGCAAGCCGGAAACCCATTACGGCGCCGAGATCGTGCCCGCCACGCCGCCCGACTGGCAGCGCGTGCTCGACCTGGCGCTGCAACTGACGCAGCGCAGCCGCGACTTGCGGATCGCCGTGGTGCTGTGCCGCGCGCTGCTGAAACAGCATGGCTGGAACGGCTTCGCGGCCGGCCTGCAATTGATCGACCAGCTGCTGCAACAGCGCTGGGACAGCGTGCATCCGCAACTCGATCCCGACGACGGCAACGATCCGCTACCGCGCGTCAACGTGCTGGCGGCGCTGGCCAGTCCGGCCATGCTGCTGCCCGAGGTGCGCGCGGCGCTGCTGGTCAGTTCGCGCGCGCACGGCAACTTCAGCATGCGCGACATCGACATCGGCAGCGGCGAACTGGAAGCGCCGCCCGGCACGATCGCGCCATCGCCGGCATCGGTATCGGCCGCCTTCGTCGAAGCCGACGGCGCCGCGCTGGCGGCGCTGCACGGCACGCTGCAAACGGCTTGCGCCGCCGCCGCCGACATCGAGCGCAACTTGACGCAGCGGGTCGGCGCGGCCCATGCGCTGGACCTCGATCCATTGACGCGGATGCTGCAGCGCATCCGCGATTTTATCGCCGCGCAACTGGCCAGCCGTGGCCTCGGCCCGGCTCCGGCGGCCGCCGAAGCGGACCCGCCATCGGGCGCCGGCACCGCGCCGGGCCTGCCGCGGCAGCCTGGCGCCACGCCCGGCGCGGTGCAGATCGCCAGCCGCGAAGACGTGGTGCTGCTGCTGGAAAAAATCTGCCAGTACTACCAGCGCAACGAACCGTCGAGCCCGATCCCGATGCTGCTGCGCCGGGTCCAGCGGCTGGCCACCAAGAACTTCATCGAACTGCTGCAAGACCTGGCGCCGGAAGGCCTGCAACAGTTTTATCAGCTCAGCGGCCCGCCCGCCGACAGTTGATCGCGCCGCAGCATGATCCATACAAAAAGCATGCATCCAATCGCCGCGTGCTCGCGTAACTCTGCAAGATAGACGTGAAAACGGCGCCGTCCGGATTCATCCGGACTGGCGCGTATCCACCATCACCCAACCACTACGAGGTTAGCCATGGCAAAAGAAAGCAGTCAGAAATTTATCGCCCGCAATCGCGCGCCGCGCGTCCAGATCGAATACGACGTCGAAGTCTATGGCGCGCAAAAATCGGTCCAGCTGCCGTTCGTGATGGGCGTGCTGTCCGACCTGTCCGGCAAGCCGGCCGAAGCGCTGGCGCCGGTGGCCGAACGCAAGCTGCTGGAAATCGACGTCGACAATTTCGACGAGCGCCTGAAATCGGTCAAGCCGCGCTTTGCCACGATGGTGCCGAACACGCTGACCGGCGAAGGCAACCTGGCGCTGGACATCACGTTCGAAAGCATGGACGACTTTTCGCCGGCGGCGGTGGCGCGCAAGGTCGAGCCGCTGCGCCAGCTGCTGGAAGCGCGCAGCCAGTTGTCGAATCTGCTGACCTATATGGATGGCAAGACCGGCGCCGAGGAATTGATCGCCAGGCTGCTGCAACAGCCGGAACTGATGCGCGCGCTGAGCGCCGCGCCGGCCCCGCGCGCCGCGCCAGAGACCGAATAAGCACCACCCACTCCAGAAAGGTAACGATCCATGAGCAATGCCACTTCCACGCTCAACCAGGCGGCCGCGCTGCCCGGCATCGAGGCGACCGGCGAGGCCGGCGATTTCGCCAGCCTGCTGCAAAAACAGTTCAAGCCGAAGTCCGACAAGGCGCGCGACGCGGTCGAGAACGCGGTGCGCACGCTGGCCCAGCAGGCGCTGCAAGACACCGCGCTGCTGTCCGACGACGTGCTCGGCACGATCGAACGCATGATTGCGCAAATCGACAAGAAACTGTCCGAACAAGTCAACGTGATCTTGCACCACAAGGAATTCCAGGCGGTCGAAGGCGCGTGGCGCGGCTTGCATTACCTCGTCAACAATACCGAAACCGACGAGATGCTGAAGATACGCGTGATGAACATCTCGAAGAACGAGCTGCACAGGACGCTGAAAAAATTCAAGGGCGTCGCCTGGGATCAAAGCCCGGTGTTCAAGAAGCTGTATGAAGAAGAATACGGCCAGTTCGGCGGCGAGCCTTACGGTTCGCTGGTGGCCGACTATTACTTCGACAACAGCGCACCCGACGTCGACCTGCTGACCCAGATGGCGCAAGTGAGCGCCGCCTCGCACGCGCCGCTGATCACCGCCGCCGACCCGGCCGTGATGCTGATGGACAGCTGGCAGGAGCTGGCCAACCCGCGCGACCTGACCAAGATTTTCCAGACCCCGGAACACGCCGCGTGGCGCTCGTTCCGCGAGTCGGACGATGCACGCTACGTCGGCCTGGCGATGCCGCGCTTCCTGGCGCGCGCACCGTACGGCGCGCGCTCCAACCCGGTCGAGGAATTCGATTTCGAGGAAGACACCAGCGCGCCGAACAGCGCCAACTTCACCTGGGCCAACGCGGCCTACGCGATGGCGGTCAACATCAACCGCTCGTTCAAGAACTATGGCTGGTGCTCGCAAATCCGCGGCATCGAATCCGGCGGCGCGGTCGAAAACCTGCCGGTGCACACCTTCCCGACCGATGACGGCGGCGTCGACATGACCTGCCCGACCGAGATCGCGATTTCCGACCGGCGCGAGGCGGAGCTGGCCAAGAACGGCTTCATGCCGCTGGTGCACAAGAAGAACAGCGACTTCGCCGCCTTCATCGGCGCCCAGTCGATGCACAAGCCGGCCGAGTACGACGATCCGGACGCCACCGCCAACGCCAACCTGGCCGCGCGCCTGCCGTACCTGTTCGCGACCTGCCGTTTTGCGCATTACCTGAAGTGCATCGTGCGCGACAAGATCGGCTCGTTCAAGGAACGCAGCGACATGGAAATCTGGCTCAACAACTGGGTCGCGCGCTATGTCGAAAACAACCCGGCCACCGCCACCGACGCCGACAAGGCGCGCAAGCCGCTGGCCGGCGCCGAAGTGGTGGTCGAGGAAATCGAAGGCAATCCCGGCTACTACGGCGCCAAGTTCTACCTGCGTCCGCATTACCAGCTGGAAGGCTTGACGGTGTCGCTGCGGCTGGTGTCGAAACTGCCGTCGGCCAAGGCCTGATGCGCCGCATTACGTTGTAAGTAGCTTGTAAGCACGCTCCCCTCCACATGAAAAGGAACTACACATGATCTTGCTGAACTTCGCCACCAAAATCAAGGGCACCGCCATCCTCGACGCCCACACCGACTGGATCACCATCGACTCGATCGAATTCGGCGTCGGCCGCGCCATTTCGACCAGCGGCGGCGGCACCGACCGCGACACCAGCAACCCGTCGTTTTCCGAAATCCGCTTGTCCAAGGCCACCGACATCGCCTCGTCCGACCTGTTCATGCAGGCGATTTGCGGCAAGAGCCTGGGCAAGGCCGAGATCCACTTCATCCAGACCGGCGGCACCAGCAGCAAGGGCCAGGTCTACCTGAAGATCGAACTGGAAGCGGCCATCGTCAGCTCGTACGACCTGAAAAGCGCCGGCGAACGCCCATCGGAAACCTTCTCGATCAACTTCACCAAGATCAGCTACCAGTACGACTCGTTCAACGGCGCCAGCGTCACCCCGGGCACGCCGAAGAAATGGGACCTTGAGGCGAACGCCAAGTACTGATGGTCGAGCTGACCAGCAAGGAGAGGCTGCAACCGTCGCTGCTGGACCGGCTCACCGACGACGAGGCCGGCAGCCCGCAAGAGCCGCGCGACAAGCGCGTGCTGTCGATGCGCGGCTTGCGCAAGGCGGTGCTGCGCGACCTGGGCTGGCTGTTCAACACCACCTGCCTGGGCGCGCTGCAAGAGCTGGCCGACAGCCCGCTGGCGGCGCGCTCGGTGCTCAATTTCGGCTTGCCGGACCTGGCCGGGCGCACCGCGTCGGGCTTGCAGCTGGCCGAACTGGAACGCCGCATCCGCCAGGCGATCTGGGATTTCGAGCCGCGCATCCTGCGCGACAGCGTCAGCGTGAAAGCGGTGGCACCGGGCGACCGGTCGGCCAACCCGAACCAGCTGGCGTTCGAGATCCACGGCGAGCTGTGGGGCCAGCCGCTGCCGGAACGGCTGTATTTGAAGACCGAGCTGGACCTGGAAATGGGCCAGGTCACCCTGTACGACATTGAATCGAGGACCACCTGATGGACACCAGGCTGCTGCGCTACTACGAGCAGGAATTGCAGCATTTGCGGGAAATGGGCGGCGAATTCGCGCGCGACTTCCCCAAGATCGCCGGCCGCCTCGGGCTGGAAACCTATGCCTGCGCCGATCCCTACGTCGAACGCCTGCTGGAGGGCTTCAGCTTCCTGGCGGCGCGCGTGCAACTGAAGATCGACGCCGAATTCCCGCGCCTGACCAACCACTTGCTGGAACTGGTGTACCCGCAATACCTGGCGCCGACGCCGTCGATGGCGATCGTGCAATTGCAGCCGGACATGGACAATCCCGGCCTGGCGCGCGGCTACCAGGTCGAGCGCGGCAGTTCGCTGCGCAGCCTGCTCGGCAAGGGCGACCAGACTTCGTGCGAATTCCGCACCGCGCACCAGGTCACGCTGCTGCCGCTCGAATTGACGGAAGCGTCGTATTTCGCCTACAGCGGCAACCTGAACGGCATCGCCGTGTCGCGCCTCGGACCGCTCAAGGCCGGCCTGCGCCTGCGCCTGAAGGCCGGCGCCGGGCTGGCCTTCAACGCGATCGCGCTGGACCGCCTGGCGCTGCACCTGCGCGGCAGCGACGCGCTGCCGACCCGGCTGCTGGAACAATTGCTGGCGCACGCGGCCGGCATGGTGGTGATGCCGGCCGAGGCCACGCCGGCCTGGCATGAAATCCTGCCGCGCAGCCAGATCCGCCAGCGTGGGTTCAGCGACGACGAGGCGCTGCTGCCGGCCGGCCCGCGCTCGTTCCAGGGCTACCGCCTGTTGCAGGAATATTTTGCGCTACCGCAGCGCTACCTGTTCGTCGAACTGGGCGGACTGGCCCATGCGGCCGGCCGCTGCGCCGGCGGCGAGCTCGATATCGTGGTGCTGTTCAACCGCTTCGAGCCGGCGCTGGAACAGGCGCTGGGCGCGGCCAACTTCGCGCTGCACTGCACGCCGGCGATCAACCTGTTCCCGAAACGCGCCGACCGCATCAACCTGACGGCCGGCCAGGCCGACCATCACCTGGTGCCGGACCGCAGCCGGCCGATGGATTATGAAATCTACCAGGTGCAGGGCGTCACCGGCTACGGCAGCGGGGCCGACGCGGAACAGCGCTTCGCGCCGTTCTATACCGCCAACGACCTGGCCGGCGGCGCGCCGCCGGCGTACTACCAGGTGCGGCGCGAAGTGCGCCGGCTGTCCGAGCGGCAGCGCCGCCAGGGACCGCGCTCCAGCTACATCGGCAGCGAAGTGTTCCTGTCGCTGGTCGACCCGCGGGAAGCGCCGTACCGCGGCGACTTGCGCCAGCTCGGCGTCGACACGCTGTGCAGCAACCGCGACCTGGTGCTGAGCATGCCGCTGGGCAGCGGCAAGACCGACTTCATCCTCGAATCCGGCGCGCCGCTGCGCGCGGTGCGCTGCGTGGCCGGCCCGACCGTGCCGGCCGCCTCGCACGCCGAAGGCGAAACCGCGTGGCGCCTGGTCAGCCACCTGTCGCTGAATTACCTGTCGCTGACGGACCAGGACAGCGCCCAGGGCGCGGCCGCGCTGCGCGACTTGCTGCGCCTGTATTGTCCGGCCCACGACAGCGGCGCGCTGCGCCAGGTCGACGGCGTGCGTTCGGTGACGGCCGGCGCGGTGACGCGGCGGCTGCCGCTGCCCGGCCCGGTATGCTACGGACGCGGCCTGCAAGTGGCGCTGACGCTGGACGACGCCGCCTTCGAAGGCAGCGGCGCGTTCTTGCTGGGCGCCGTGCTGGAAAGCTTTTTCGCCAAATACGTCAGCCTCAATTCGTTCACCGAAACGACGCTGCACACCACGGCGCGCGGCGCCGTCATGCGCTGGCCGGCAAGGGTGGGGCGATGCGAGATCCTGTAGCGCTGCTCGACAGCCTGGAAGCGACGCCGGCGGCCTACGATTTCTACGTCGCACTGCGCCTGCTCGAATGCGCCCATCCGGAACTGCCGCGCATCGGCGAGGCGCTGCGTCCGCAGCACGAGCCGGTGCGTTTCGGCCAGCAGCCGTCGCTGGCGTTCGAGGGCGCGATGCTGGCCGGCCTGCGGCGCGCCGCCGATACCGATGCGGATGGCAGGGCGCCGCGGCTGCTGGTGAATTTTTTCGGGCTGCTGGGCGCCAATGGCGTGCTGCCGCTGCACCTGACCGAATACGTGCGCGACCGCCAGCGCAATGCCGGCGATAGCACCATCGCGCATTTCCTGGACCTGTTCCAGCACCGCATGATCAGCCTGTTTTACCGCGGCTGGGCCAACGCCCAGCCGGCGCTGAGCCTGGACCGGCCCGGCGACGACCGCTTTTCGGCACGGCTCGGCGCGCTGATCGGCATCGGCATGGCGTCGCTGCGCGAGCGCGATACGGTGCCCGATTTCGCCAAGCTGCATTACGCCGGCCGCATGGCGCCGCATCCGCGCAACGCCGACGGCCTGGCCGCCATCCTCGGCGATTTTTTCAAGCTGCCGGTGCGCCTCGAACAATTCGTCGGCCACTGGATGCGCTTGCCGCCGGACGGCCTGTGCCGGTTGCGCAGCGGGCCGCAGGCCCAGGTGCTGGGCCAGGGCACGCTGCTGGGGACCAAGGTGTGGAACCGGCAGCACAAATTCCGCATCGTGTTCGGCCCGCTGACGCTGGAGCAGGCGCACCAGATGCTGCCCGGCGGCGCCAACATGCAGCGGCTGATCGACTGGGTGCGCAATTACTGCGGCCTGGCGCTGGACTGGGACGTGCGGCTGGTGATGCAGCGCGAACAAGTGCCGGGCCTGCGGCTGGGACGCGCTTCCCGGCTCGGCTGGACCAGCTGGGTCAGCAGCGCAGCGCCGGCACAGGACGACGAACAATTGTGCTTCACGCCGGCCAAACTGAGTGCCCCGACTACCCCTGACCACCTCTCTGACCACACCTTTCATGAAGGAGCAGCATATGGCTGACATTAGCCGCATCGCCTTGTTCGGCAAACTCGACCGCCTGTGCTACCAGGCCATCGAAAGCAGCACCGTCTTTTGCAAATTACGCGGCAATCCGTATGTCGAACTGGTGCACTGGCTGCACCAGCTGCTGCAATTGCAGGACAGCGACCTGATGCGCATCGTGAACCATTTCGGCGTCGATCCGGCGGCGCTGGCGCATGACCTGACGGCGGCGCTGGACCGCCTGCCGCGCGGCGCCGGCTCGGTCAGCGACCTGTCGTCGCAAGTCGAGGAAGCCGTCGAGCGGGGCTGGGTCTACGCCACGCTGATGTTCGGCGCATCCGAAGTGCGCAGCGGCCATTTGCTGCTGGGTGTGCTGAAAACCGCGACGCTGCGCAACACGCTGTTCGCGATATCGCGCCAGTTCGAGCGGGTCAAGCCGGACTTGCTGGCGGAAGACTTCGGCAAGCTGCTGGAAGGTTCGCCGGAAGCCGCACCTGGCGCCAGCGCCGCGGCTGAAACTGCGCCGGCCGGCGGCGCGCCGTCGCGCCAGGAAGCGCTGCAGCGTTATACCGTCGACCTGACCGAACAGGCGCGCAGCGGCAAGCTCGATACTATCGTCGGCCGCGACGAGGAAATCCGCCAGCTGATCGACATCCTGATGCGGCGCCGCCAGAACAACCCGATCCTGACCGGCGAGGCCGGCGTCGGCAAGACCGCCGTGGTGGAAGGCTTTGCGCACCGCATCGTCGCCGGCGACGTACCGCCGGCCTTGCGCAGCGTGGTCTTGCGCACGCTCGACATCGGCCTGCTGCAGGCCGGCGCCAGCGTCAAGGGCGAATTCGAAAACCGCTTGCGCCAGGTGATCGAAGAAGTGCAGGCCTCGGAAAAACCGGTGATCCTGTTCATCGACGAGGCGCACACGCTGGTCGGCGCCGGCGGCGCGGCCGGCACCGGCGACGCCGCCAACCTGCTGAAACCGGCGCTGGCGCGCGGCACGCTGCGCACCGTCGCCGCCACCACCTGGGCCGAATACAAGAAGCACATCGAAAAAGACCCTGCCCTGACGCGCCGCTTTCAGGTGGTGCAAGTGGCCGAACCGGACGAAGCGAAGGCGCTGCGCATGATGCGCGGCATGACCGTCACGATGGAAAACCACCACCGGGTGCAGGTGCTGGACGAGGCGCTGGAAGCGGCGGTGCGCCTGTCGCAGCGCTACATCCCGGCGCGCCAGTTGCCGGACAAGGCGGTCAGCCTGCTCGACACCGCCTGCGCCCGCGTCGCGGTCAGCCAGCATGCGACGCCGGCCGCGGTGGACGACGCGCGCCAGCGCATCGCCGCGCTGGACACCGAACTCGACATCATCGAGCGCGAAGCGGCGGTCGGGGTCAATACGCAGGCGCGCGAAGCGGCGGCGCTGGATGCGCTGGCGCTGGAAAAAGAGCGCCTCGACACGCTGGAAGCGCGCTGGTTCGCCGAACAGAAACTGGTGGCGCGGATACTGAAATTGCGCACCAGCCTGCGGCAGGACGGCGCCGACTGGGACGCGCTGCAGGAATTGAAGGCGCTGCAAAACGGACTGGCCGAACTGCAGGGCGAAACCCCGCTGATACTGGCCAGCGTCGACGCCCAGGCGGTGGCGGCGGTGGTGCAGGACTGGACCGGCATCCCGGTCGGCCGCATGGTCAGGAATGAACTCGACAATGTGCTGCGCCTGGCCGACACGCTGGGCCAGCGCATCATCGGCCAGCGCCACGCGCTCGACACCATCGCGCGGCGCATCCAGACCTCGCGCGCCGGACTCGACAATCCATCGCGGCCGGTCGGCGTGTTCATGCTGGCCGGCACCTCGGGCGTCGGCAAGACCGAGACCGCGCTGGCGCTGGCCGAAAGCCTGTACGGCGGCGAGCAGAACATCATCACCATCAACATGAGCGAATACCAGGAAGCGCACAGCGTCTCGACGTTGAAGGGCGCGCCGCCGGGTTATGTCGGTTATGGCGAAGGCGGCGTGCTGACCGAGGCGGTACGGCGCCGTCCGTACAGCGTGGTGCTGCTGGACGAGGTCGAAAAAGCCCACCCGGACGTGCACGAACTGTTTTTCCAGGTGTTCGACAAGGGCTGGATGGAAGACGGCGAAGGGCGCGTGATCGACTTCAAGAACACGCTGATCCTGCTGACCACCAACGCCGGCACCGACACCATCGGCGCGCTGTGCCGCGATCCGGCGCGGATTCCCGAGCCGGACAGCATGGCCGCCGCCTTGCGCGCGCCGCTGCTGCAAGTGTTCCCGCCGGCGCTGCTGGGCCGGGTGGTGGTGGTGCCGTACTACCCGCTCAGCGACAGCATGCTGGCGTCCATCATCGAACTGCAATTGAAACGCATCGCGCGCCGCATGGAGCAGGCGCACAAGGCGCCGTTCACGTGGAGCGACGCGGTGGTCGGCCTGATCGGCAGCCGCTGCACCGAGCTGGAAAGCGGCGGCCGCATGATCGACGCAATCCTGACCAACACCGTGCTGCCGGCCATCAGCGGCGAATTCCTGCGCCGCATGGTGGCCGGCCAGACCATCGCCAGCGTGCATGTGGACGTCGCCGACAGCGAGTTCGTGTACGACTTCGCCAGCGCCGCCGGGGAGTAAATACCGCCATGTCACTGACCCAGAACCAGCGCGAACTGGCGCTGCATTGCGTGCTCGGCACGGACACGCTGCTGGTGCGCGGCATGGAAGGCGACGAAGGCTTGTCGCAGCTCAGCGAATACCGCATCGAGGCGCTCAGCGAACGCGCCGACTTGCAGATCGACGATTTGCTGGGCACGCCGATGACGCTGTCGGTCGAACTGCCGCGCGGCGGCCAGCGCTTTTTCCACGGCTATGCCGCGCGGTTCGCGCTGACCGGCCGCTTCGGCCGCTACTGGCGCTACGACATCGTGCTGCGGCCGTGGCTGTGGTTCCTGACGCGCGCGTCCGACTGCAGGATTTACCAGGACCAGAGCGTGCCGCAAATTATCAAGAGCGTGTTCGAGCGCTACGCCAGCGCCGACGTCGATACGTCGGCGCTGAGCGGCAGCTACCAGCCGCTGGCCTATTGCGTGCAATACCGCGAAACCGACTTCAATTTCGTCAGCCGGCTGATGGAAGACGAGGGCATTTATTACTACTTCAAGTGCGCGTCCGGCCGCCACACGATGGTGCTGGCCGATTCCTACGGCGCGCACCACGACGTGCCGGGCTATGCCAGCGTGCCGTTCGGCCCGACCGACGACCCGACCATGCGCGAGAGCGAATCGATCTGGCAGTGGCGGGTCGAGGGCGAAGTGCAGCCGGGCGCCTGCGCCTTGCAGGCGTTCGACTTCGAACGGCCGTCCAGCGCGGCGCTGCTGGTGAAATCGTCGCTGCCGCGCGGCTATGCCGAGTCCAGCCACGAAATGTTCGACTATCCGGGAAAATACACGGCGCGCGGCGCGGGCGAAACCCAGGCCCGCACCCTGATCGAAAGCTATCACGCGCATTATCGCCAGGTGCGCGCCGAGACCGGCGCGCGCGGCCTGTTCCCGGGCGGCCTGTTCGCGCTGACCGAGCATCCGCGCGGCGACCAGAACCGCCAGCATCTGATCGTCTCCGCGCACTACACGCTGCACGCCGAGGAATACCAGCCGGCGCCGCCGCCCGGCACGCCGAAACCGGCGCCGCAACCGGTGATGACGTGCAGCTTCAGCGCCATCGACCGCCAGTACGCCTGGCGCAGCGCGCCGCTGACGCGCAAGCCGCTGGTGCACGGGCCGCAAACCGCGATGGTGGTCGGCAAGGCCGGCGAGGAAATCTGGACCGACAAATACGGCCGCATCAAGGTGCAGTTCCACTGGGACCGGGTCGGCCATGAAGATGAAACCAGCTCGTGCTGGGTGCGCGTGGCGCAGGGCTGGGCCGGCAAGCGCTGGGGCAGCATGTTCATTCCGCGCATCGGCCAGGAAGTGATCGTCAGCTTCCTCGAAGGCGATCCGGACCAGCCGCTGGTGACCGGCAGCGTCTACAACGCCGACACCATGCCGCCGTACGCGCTGCCGGAACATGCGACCCGCTCGACCATGCGCAGCAATGCATCGAAGGGCGGCGGCACCTTCAACGAACTGCGCTTCGAGGACAAGCAGGGCAGCGAACAGCTGTTCATCCACGCCGGCAAGAACCAGGACAACCGGGTGCGCCACGACTCGCGCGAGTGGGTCGGCCACCAGCGCCACCAGGTGGTCAAGGGCGACCGGCTGGAGCGCACCGGCGGCGATGTGCACGCCAGCATCGGCGGCGGGCGCAGCGAAAAAGTCGGCGGCACGGTGTCGCTCGACGCCGGCATGGCGATGCAGGCCAAGGCGGCCACCGCATACGGCGTCGAAGCGGGCATGGCGGTCACCATCAAGGCCGGCATGAGCGTCATCATCGAGGCCGGCGCGACGATCGCGCTGAAGGCCGGCGCCGCCTACGTGATCGTCGGCCCGGCCGGCGTGATCATGTCGGCGATGCCGCTGGTGATCCCGCACGCCGGCGACGCCATCATCGTGCCGCCGCTGATGCCGGTGGCGCCGCAGGCGCCGGACGAGGCCGACGAAGGAAAACCATAAGCGACGATCGACAACGATAAACGACAGCGCCGGCGCATGTGCGCCGGCCGACACTGACAGCAAGGACACCATACGATGCCGCTCACTTTGCGCATACAGACTTACCGCAACCAGCCTTTGGCGCAAGCCGTCGAGTGCAGCTTTTCGGAGCAGGGCGGCAGCCTGGGACGCGCGCCGGAAAACCAGCTGGTGCTGGAAGACGACAGCAAATACATCTCGCGCGTGCATGCGCGCATCGCCTTTCGCGACGGCGGCTATTACCTGACCGATACCGGCGGCAATCCCAGCGTCGTCAATGAACGCCCGCTGGGCGGCGGCCGCGAAGTCCGCCTGGAACACGGCCACCGCATCCTGGTCGGCGAATACCTGCTGCTGGCCGACATCTGGCAAGAGGCGCCGCTCGTCATCGCTCCCGTGATCGCGCCCGCGATTGCCGCGCCGGCTTACGCGCCGGCCGCGCCGGCATGGCCGGACGACCTGGCCAGCATACTCAACAGCGTGGACCACGCGCACCAGGCCCATCCGGCGATGGTCGACGATCCGCTCGGCCTGGTCGCGCCGGCGCCGGCCTTCCATGGCGCGTACAGCGACCATGTGGCGCCGGAAAAGCAGGCCTTCAGCCTGCCGCCGGTTGCAGCGGCAGTGGCAGTGGCAGCGCCGGCCATGATCGCGATCCCGGCCGGCTACGATCCGATGGCCGATGGTTTTGCGGCGCCGGCCGTGGCGCCGCCGATGCCGGCCGCTCCCGCGCCGGTCCCGGTCGCGGTCCCGGTTGCGGCCCCGCTTGTGGTGCCTGCCGCTGTCCCTGCGCCCGCTCCTGCTCCTGTTCCCGCGTCTGCGCCTGTTTCTGCACCAGTCCCCGGCGCCGCCGATCCGGTGCTGCAGGCGCTGCTGGAAGGGCTGGGCTTGTCCGGCCTGCGCATCGATCGGCCGGCCGCCGACGTGGCGCGGCTGGTCGGCGCGCTGCTGCGCGAAGCGACCGCCGGCACCATGGACATCTTGCTGGCACGTGCGCTGACCAAGAAGGAAAGCCGCATCGACATGACGATGATCGCGGTGCGCTCGAATAATCCGCTGAAATTCTTCCCGGCCGCCGACGGCGCGCTGACGCAGATGCTGACCGGCGCGATGAACGGCTACCTGGAGCCGCTCGATGCGATGCGGCACGCGTTCGACGACTTGCGGGCGCATGAAGTGGCGGTCATCGCCGGCATGCGCGCCGCGCTCAACGCGGTGCTGCTGCGCTTCGACCCGGCCGCCATCGACGCCGGCCTGAGCCAGCCGTCGCGGCTCGACAAGCTGCTCGGCGCCAGCCGCAAGTCGCGCCTGTGGGATCGGCTGGTCGAACTGTACGGCGTGGTCGCGCGCGAAGCCGACGACGACTTCCAGCGCCTGTTCGGCGAAAAGTTTTCCGCCGCTTATGCGGAGCAGGTCGCGCGCTTGCGCGGCGCCGCCTGAGCCGGTCGCCCTTCATCAAGATCAACGAGGTATCTATGTCCTGGAATAACAAAATAGTCTGGTCCGAAGGGATGCTGCTGCAACCGCAGCACCTGCAGCAGCACGACCGCTACCTGCAAACCCAGCTGGAAGCGCGCGTCAATACGCTGCGCCCGTACGGCTGGGGCTTTTCGCGGCTGCGCATCGACCAGCAATTGCTGGCGCAGGGTAAGCTTTCTCTGCTCGAATGCAGCGCCGTGCTGCCCGACGGCACGCCGCTGGCGCTGCCGCTGGACGACGCCTTGCCGCTGCCGCTGGACGTGCCGGCCGACGCGCGCAACGTGCTGGTGATGCTGGCGCTGCCGCTGCGCCGTCCGGGCGTGCCGGAAGTGGCCATGGCCGGCCATGCCGGCGACGAGCAGTTCGCGCGCCACGGCAGCGCCGAAATCGAAAGCTGGGACAGCAATGGCGGCGAGGCCAGCGCGCTGCTGGAAATCGGCAAGCTGCGCCTGAAGCTGGCGCTCGAAAGCGAGGTCGCGAACGCCTACGCCACGCTGGCGGTGGCGCGCATCATCGAGCGCCGCGCCGACAATATGCTGGTGCTGGACGCCGATTTTTGCCCGCCGTGCCTGGACCTCCACGCGGCGCCGAAACTGGAAAGCTTTGCCGCTGAAGTGGTCGGGCTGCTGCACCAGCGCGGCGATGCGCTGGCGGCGCGCCTCGGCCAGCCGGAAGCGGCCGGCGCCGCAGAAATCGCCGACTTCCTGCTGCTGCAATTGATCAACCGCAGCGAACCGCTGTTCGCCCACCTGGCCGTGCTGGCCGGCCTGCATCCGCAGCAATTGTATGAAGCGATGCTGGCCCTGGCCGGCGAACTGGCGACATTCACCCAGGCCGGCAAGCGGCCGGCGCCGTATCCGCCGTACCGCCACACCCAGCTGGCCGACAGCTTCCAGCCACTGATGCTGGACTTGCGCAAGTCGCTGTCGGCGGTGATGGATAGCCAGGCGATTGCGATCCCGCTGGAAGACCGCCAGTTCGGCATCCGGGTCGGCGTGCTGCCCGATCCGGAACTGCTGAAGAGCGCCGCCTTCGTGCTGGCGGTGCATGCGCAAATGCCGGCCGAGGCGCTGCGCAGCGGCTTCCCGCCGCAAGTCAAGATCGGCTCGGTCAGCCAGATCGGCGACATGGTCAACCTGCAGTTGCCGGGCATCGGCCTGCGCCCGTTGCCGGTGGCGCCGCGCCAGTTGCCGTTCCACGCCGGCTACACCTATTTCGAACTGGACCGGGCCAGCGCGTACTGGCAGCAGCTCAATCACTCTCCGGCTTTCGCGCTGCACGTGGCCGGTCAATTCCCCGGATTGCACATGCAGTTCTGGGCCATCAGGAAGTAAGCCATGACCGAACCATCCCATCCGTTCCAGGACCAGGAGCAAGACCCGGACCGCACCATCCTGGTGCCCAGCCCGGCCGGGCGGCGCCCGCCCGCATCTGCCGCGCCGGCCGCTGCCAACCTGAATCCGGTCGACCCGGGCCCGGTGCAGCTGCACGGCAGCGGCCTCAATCCGCTGGTGCGCGCCGCCAATCCGCTGCTGGACCTGATCGTGCCGCTGCGCCTGACCGTCACCCAGCCCGACCTGGAACAATTGCGCGAACGCCTGCAGCGCGCCATCCATGCCTTCGAGGCCGAGGCGCGCGCGGCGCGCATCGACACGCTGGCGATCGCCGCCGCGCGCTATGCGCTGTGCACGCTGCTCGACGAAACCGTGTCCAGCACGCCGTGGGGCGGCAGCGTGTGGGGCTCGCGCAGCCTGCTGGTGACCTTTCATAACGAGGCGTGGGGCGGCGAGAAATTCTTCCTGGTGCTGCAGCGCCTGAGCCAGGATGCGCGCGCCAACCTGGACTTGCTGGAATTGATGTACCTGTGCCTGTCGCTGGGCCTGCAGGGCCGCTACCGCGTGCTCGAAGGCGGCCACGAACAATTGGCGCTGCTGCGCGAACGGCTGCAATACCTGATTGCGCAGCAGCGCGGCACCTATGAGCCCGACCTGTCGCCGCACTGGCGCGGCGCGGCGTCGGCGCCCCGCTCGATGCTGCGGCTGGTGCCGCTGTGGGTGCTGGCGGCCGCCGCCGGCGTGATCCTGCTGGTGCTGCACCTGGTGCTGAGCATCGGCCTGAACCGCGCCTCCGACCCGGTCTACGCGGCGCTGCTGCGGATTCACGCGGCGCCGGCCGCGCTGCCGGCCCGCGCCGCCATCGCGCGCCCGGCGCCGGACCGGCTGGCGCGCTTCCTGGCCCCGGAAATCGCCGCCGGCCTGGTCAGTGTCGACGAAACCGCCGACCGTTCCATCGTCACCTTGAAAGGCGACGGCCTGTTCGCCTCCGGCAGCGCGGAGCCGGACAGCCATTTTGATGCGCTGCTGCTGCGCATCGGCGATGCGCTGGTGCCGATGCCGGGCAAGGTCAGCGTGATCGGCCATACCGACAATACCCGTCCGGGACTGTCGGCGCGCTTCCCGTCGAACTTCGACCTGTCGAAGGCGCGCGCGGCGGCGGTGCTGCGGATGCTGGCGCAGCGCGCCGGCCCGGCCGGCCGCTACACGGCCGAAGGGCGCGGCGACGGCGAGCCGCTGGCGCCGAACGACACGGCGCTGGGCCGCGCGCGCAACCGGCGCGTCGACATCGTGCTGCTGACGCCGCCGGCGCCGCAATAAAGGGAGTCTCCGCATGAAACTCGATCCGATCCAACGCTGTCTTTGCAGGTGCTTATGAAACGATTTATTCCCTGGCTGCGCAAGCCCGCCGTGCTGGCGCTGTGCGGCGTGCTGCTGCTGTCGCTGCTGGTCTGGTATGAAGCGCCGTTGCTGGCCTTCGACGGCGCCGAGCCCTTCGCCTCGGCCCGTTCGCGCTGGCGGCTGGTCATCCTGATGCTGCTGGCCTGGGCCGGCTGGTTCGGCTGGAAATGGCTGGCCGGCGTGCGCGCCTCGCGCCAGTTGATGGACGGCGTGGCCGCCCGGAACCAGCCGCCGGCGCCCGGCGCGCAGGAATCGGCGGCCGAACTGGCCGCGCTGGCCGAGCGCATGCGGCAGGCGATGGCGGTGCTGCGCAAGGCGCAACCCGGATTGCGCACCGGCAGCCGCTATATGTACCAGCTGCCGTGGTATATGTTCATCGGCGCGCCGGGCAGCGGCAAGACCACCGCGCTGACCCAGTCCGGCCTGCAATTCCCGCTGGCCGGCGCGCTTGGGCCGGGCGCCGTCGGCGGCATCGGCGGCACCCGCAATTGCGACTGGTGGTTCACCGACGAGGCGGTGCTGCTCGACACGGCCGGCCGCTATACCACGCAGGACAGCTACACCGAAGTGGACCGCGCCGCCTGGGGCGGTTTCCTCGACTTGCTGAAGAAGCACCGCGGGCGGCGTCCGATCAACGGCGTGATCGTCACGCTGAGCGTGTCCGACTTGCTGCAACTGGGCGAATCGGGCCGCAAGACGCAGGCGCTGGCGGTGCGCGAGCGGCTGCGTGAATTGCACGAACGGCTGGGCATCGGCTTCCCGATCTATGTGATGGTCACCAAGTGCGATCTGCTGGCCGGTTTTTCCGAATTCTTCGACGGCATGGGACGCGACGAACGCGGCCAGGTGTGGGGCATGACGTTCCCGCTCGACGCCGGCCAGGCCGCTTCCGGACTGGGCGCCTTCCCGGCTGAATTCGCGGCGCTGGAACACCAGTTGCAGGTGCGCCTGCTGGCCCGCATGGAACAGGAGCGCGACTTGCAGCGGCGCGGCTTGCTGTACAGCTTCCCGCAGCAATTCGCCGCCATCCGCGACGGCCTGGAAAGCATGCTGGCCGAGATCTTCCAGTCCAGCGTGTACGCCGATGCGGCGCTGCTGCGCGGCGTGTATTTCACCAGCGGCACCCAGGATGGCCGACCGATCGACCGCGTGATGGGCGCGCTGGCCGGCGCCTTCGGGCTGGACCGCAACGTGCTGGCGCCGCATGCGGCCAGCGGCCGCAGCTACTTCCTGACCCGTTTGCTGCGCGACGTGATCTTCAAGGAAGCCGACCTGGGCGGCTTGAACCGCCAGGCCGAACGGCGCCGCCAGTGGATCAACTGGGGCGCCACGGCGGCGATCGGCGTGGCGCTGGTGCTGACCGTCATCGCGCTGCTGGTCAGCCATTCGCGCAACCAGGACATGGTCGGCGACGTGGCCGGGCGCACTCGCGATATCGAACGCCTGGTGGCCGCCACGTCGCCGCAGGACGGCGTGCTGGCGCTGCTGCCGCCGCTGGCCGCGGCCCGCAACCTGCCGGCCGGGTATGCGCAGCGCGACGACGGCGTGGCGCTGCTGAACCGCTTCGGCCTGTACCAGGGCGATAAACTGGGCTCCGGCGCGCAAACGCTGTACCACCGGCTGCTGCGCGAAATGCTGTTGCCGCGCATCGTGCTGCGCATGGAAGCGGTGCTGCGGCGCGGCGACGCCAACAACCAGGACTTGCTGTATGAAACGCTGCGGGTGTACCTGATGCTCGGCGACCGCAAATTCTTCGACGCCGAATCGGTGCAGGCGTGGCTGGACCTGGACTGGAGCCGCAACCTCGACGGCGCCAGCGCGGAACAGCGGCGCCAGCTGGCCGGCCACGTCGCGGCGCTGCTGGAAGACCCGGAATTGAGCGGCGCGCAGCTGGACCCGGCGCTGATCGCCCAGGTGCGCCAGACGCTGGCGCTGATGCCGCTGCCGCTGCGCGTGTACAACCGCCTGAAGCGCGAAGTGGCGGCGGCGCGCCTGCCTGACGTCAGCATCAACGGCGCCGCCGGCCGCGACGTGTCGTCGCTGCTGGCGCGGCGCAGCGGCGAATCGCTGACGCGCGGCCTGCCCGGCCTGTACAGCGTGGCCGGCTACCGCAAGCTGCTGGAACGCAGCGGCCAGGCCGCCGCCGACGTGGCGCGCGACAACTGGATCCTGGACCGCCAGGAAGAAGCGGCCGGCAGCAATCCCGCCGGCGACGACAAGAATCAATTGAAGGGGGCGGTGCTGCAACTGTATTTCGCCGACTACATCCAGCAGTGGGACACGCTGCTCGGCGATATCAAGGTGCAGCCGTTCGGCACGCTGGACCAGGCGGCGCGCATCAGCAATGCGCTGGGCGCGCCCGACTCGCCGCTGCGCACGCTGCTGGCGACGGCGTCGCGCGAAACCACGCTGGACCAGGCCGGCGACACGGCGGCCGATGCGTCGGTCGGCGAGCTGGTCAAGGGCCGGCTGGACCAGGCCCGGAAAAAACTCGAATCGGCGCTGGGCGGCACCGAGACGGCGGCGCCGCCCAGCCCGGGCAGCGACAACCCGGTGACGCTGCACTTCGCCGACCTGCATAAACTGGCGACCGGCGCGGCCGGCGCAGCGCTGCCGCTGGACGCCACGCTGGCCATGCTGAAGGACGCCGCGCTGTTCTTCGACGCGGCCGACAGCGCGCGCCGCAGCGGCGCGGTGGCGCCGCCCGGCGATGCGCTGGTGCGCCTGAAACGCGCAGCGGATGGCAAGCCGGCGCCGCTGTCCGGCATCCTGCAATACGTCGAAAGCGCCGGCAACAGCCTGACGCTGGGCAATGAACGGGCCCGCCTGAGCGCGCTGTGGGCCGGCTCGGGCGCGCAGTTTTGCGGCGCGGCGATCGCCGGCCGTTATCCGCTGGTGCGCGGCGCGGCCAGGGAAATCACGCCCGAGGACTTCGGCAAGTTCTTCGGCCAGGGCGGCGCGATGGACGATTTCTTCACCAGGAACCTGGCCTCGTATGTCGACATGAGCGGTGCGCAATGGCGCTGGCGCAGCGGCGGCGGCGCTGCCGCGCTCGGCATCAGCCAGGAAACGCTGGACCAGTTCCAGCGCGGCGCGCGGCTGCGCGACATGATGTTTGCCGCCGGCGGCCGCCAGCCGTCGCTGCGCTTCGACTTGAAACCGGTCAGCGCCGATGCGGCCTTGAGCAAGATCGTGCTGACCATCGACGGCCAGCCGGTGACCTTGGTGCAGGGCGGCCCGCTGCAAGGCAGTGCGGTGATCCTGCCGAGCGGCAAGGATGGCGGACGGATCAAATTGGAAGCGATACCGGCGCTGCAAGCCGAGCTGGCCGCCGAAGGCCCGTGGGCCTGGTTCCGCATGATGGACAAGGCCGTGCTGACGCCCGGCCCGCAAGGCGAAAAATACCGCGTGACGTTCGACCTGGAAGGCCGCAAGGCGGTCTATGAACTGACCGCCAGCAGCGTGGTCAACCCATTCCAGCGCGATGCGCTGGAACAGTTCCGCTGCCCGGCCAGCCTGTAGACGTTAAAGGGGCCGCTGCTCGCAGCGCAGCAGCAGCGCGGTGATGTTGTCGCGGCTGCCGTGCCGCTTGGCCAGCGCCACCAGCGCGGCGCAGGCCGGCTCCAGCGGGCCGGACCCGGCCTGCGCCAGCGCCTGTTCGATCTCGATATGCGGCACGCAGCCATGCAAGCCGTCGCTGCACAGCAGCAGCAAGTCGCCGTCGCAGACGGTATGCATGCGCACCTCGGGAACCACCGCCGACGCCGGGCCGACCGCCTGCAGCAGCAGGTTTTGCGGCGGCAAATGCTCCAGCGCGCCCGATTCCAGCGCCAGCTGATACGAGGTCTGGTCGCGCGTCAGCAAGGCCAGCTCGCCGCCGCGCCAGCGGTATAAACGGCTGTCGCCGATATGGAACAGGATGAAGCCGTCCAGTCCCGGCGGACTCCAGAAACCGGTCAGCGTGGTGCCCATGCCGGCACCGTCGGGCATGCCGCGCGCCCGGTTGTCGCGGTACAGCCGGCTGTTGGCGTGATCGACCGCGTCGAACAGCAGGCCGGCGCCGCGCAACTGCTCGTCGGCGCGGGTCGCGTCCGGGTCGGCGTCGGGCAAGCCGCCGCCAGCGCCGGCGGCCAGCGCCTGGCGCAAATAGTCGGCCAGCGCCACCAGCGCGGCGGCGCTGGCCACCTCGCCGGAAGCGTGGCCGCCCATGCCATCGGCGACCACCGCCAGGCCGAGTCCTTCATCGATCAGGAAGCAGTCTTCATTGTGCTTGCGTACCGCGCCCGCGTCGCTGACGCCGCAAGCCGGCCCGATCCGCAAACGGCTGGACTGCGGCGGATATATCTGGATTGTCAAACTGGCTCCCATGCTTGGAGGGCCGGGGCGGCGACATGCCGCCCCGGCCATGCAAGAGATACGCGGCATCGGCCCGGATGGACGCGCGCCGCCTGCGGATATCTTGGTTTACAATCCGTATCATCAAAAACGGCCGGACCTCGAGCTTCAACCTGAATCATCATGTATCGAATGAACACGCCGTGCGACAGGCACGAGGACCGGGCGCCCGGCTTTTTCGGCAAGGTGCTGACGCATGGCGACTTTGTCTCGCGGCGCCTGCCGCCGATGCTGCTCGATGCGTGGGACGGCTGGCTGCAGGCGGCGATGCGGGCCAGCCGCGACAGCCTCGGGCCGCGCTGGCTCGATACCTATCTGAACAGTCCCGTGTGGCGTTTCGTGCTGGCGCCGGGCGTATGCGGCGAGCGGGCCTGGGCCGGCGTGCTGATGCCCAGCGTCGACCGGGTCGGACGCTATTTTCCGCTGACCATCGCCTGCGGCGCGGCAGGCGGCGCGCTGCTCGACTGGATCGACAGCGGCCACGCGTGGTTCGGCCGCATCGAGGAACTGGCGCTGTCGTCGCTGCGCGACGATTTCGTGCTGGAGTCTTTCGATGCCGCGCTGCTGGCCGGGCCGGCGTTGGCGGATCATCCCGCGCCCGGCAGCCGCGGACCGCACGGCGCGCGGCTGCCGCTATCCGGCATCGACGGCGGGCTGGCGCGGCAACTGGCGCGGGCCGCGCTGGACGGACGCAGCATCTGGTGGACCGAGGGGTCGGCCGCCGTCGAGCCGTCGCTGCTGGTCTGCCAGGGCTTGCCGCAACCGGCGGCGTTCGCCGGCATGCTGGCCGGAAACTGGCGGCAAAGCGGCTGGGCTTGAACTTGGCTGGATCGCAGGCCTGTAGCTGGCCGGACGTATTCCCGCCAACTCCACGGATGACTATCCGATGGCCACGGCCAGGTGCCCGGTCTTACGGTAAAACAGCACGCCCTCTGCGCCGCTGCGCACTTGCTGGCGCGCGCCGGGCGGCAGGCGCAGCCACGCGCCGGCGCCATATGTGCCGTCGTCGTCCGTCATTTGTCCGTTCAGCACCAGGTATTCCGCGCCGCCATCGAACAGCTCGGCTTCGGCCACGGCATCGGGCTGCAAGCGCAGCAGTTCGACGTGTTCCGCCGCACCGTGATACAGCGGCAAGCATGACCGGCCGGCGCCGCGCGGCTGCCACGCGGCCGCGCCGCTATCGATGCGCACCGCCTGCCGTTCCTGGTCCGGCATCTGCCGCAGCTTGACGAACAGCGTGGCGCCGGGCGCGCTGCTGGGGGCGTGATGGGAGCCGGGCGGGTTGCGCAAATACCAGCCGCCGGAAAAGTCGCCGCTGGCGTCCGAAAACAGGCCGTCCAGCACCAGGATTTCCTCGCCGCCCGGATGGCCGTGCAGCGGAAACATCGAGCCGGGCGCATACGACACGATGCTGGTCGCGCGCGCCTTTTCGGCGCCGACGCGGTCGAGGAAAATCCGCCGCACTCCCTGTTGCGGCGAGGCGACCCATTGTTGTTGCTCGCGGTGCAGCACGGCACGTTGCGAAAAGTCAGCATTGATCAGCGTATTCGGCGGCATATCGACTCCTTCCAAAGAGGGCAGCGGCCATGATAATCCACAATCGCCGACCATCCGCGCGCCGTTCAGGCCGCGGCCCGAGGATGACTTAAAACGCGGCGCGCAGCGTCAGCGTCACGTTGCGCGGTTCGCCGTAATAATTACCGCGCCGCAGTTCGCCCAGGTTGGCCCAGTAGTTTTTGTCGAACGCGTTGGCGACATTCAGCGCCACGGTCCAGCTGCGGTCGATGATGTACGCGGCATGCAAGTCCCACACGGCCCGCCCGCCATCGGCGATGCGCACCGCATCGTTGTCCGGCGCCTGGGTGGCGTAGCCGGTTTGCGCCGCCACGCCGCCGCCGAGACTCCACTGGCGCCACCGGCCCGGCAGGCGGTAATTGCCCGCCATGCGCAGCAGGTGGCGCGGCGTTTCGGCGCTGATGCTGCTGCCGTCGTCGGCGCGGCTGGTCACATAGGTATAGCCGGCCGTCAGTTGCAGGCCCGGCCAGGCTTCGCCGCTGACTTCCGCCTCAACCCCCTTGCTTTGCAAGGTGCTGGCATTGCGGTAGCAGTTGCCGTCGGCGTTGCGGTCGCACGGGCCGTCGTTGGCGACATCCAGTTCCGCATTGCCGGTCTTCCTGACCTGGAACAGCGCCAGCGTGGCGTTCAGGCGGCCGTCATACAGTTCGCCCTTCAGGCCGGTTTCATAGTTGGCGCCGATGGCCGGTTTCAGCGGCTGGCCGCCGGCCGTGAAGTACTTGCTTTGCGGCTGAAAGGTGTCGGCATAACTGGCATACCACGACCACAAGCGGCCCACGTCGTAGACCAGCCCGGCGTACGGCGTGAACTCGCGGTTCTGGTCATAGCCGGCGACCTGGTCGCCGCTGATCCGGTCGGCCGAACGATAGTTGAGCCAGCTGACCCGCCCGCCCAGCAGCAGGTGCAGCGGCTGCGCCAGTTCCAGCCGCGCGCTGGCGTACAGGCCGGCGCGCTGGTCGCGCACGTCGAGCGCCGAGGTCCAGGCTGGACGGACCGGTTCGGCGACCGCGAAATGGTCGGGATGGAACGGGTCGATCGGGCTGCCGTCATCGATCGCCGCGCCCTTGTCATCCTCGCTGCGGCGCGACCAGTTGGCGCCCGCTAAAAACTGGTGCGTGCCGCCCAGCGCCTGGAAGCTGCCGGCCAGGCTGGCGTCGATGCCGGTGGTGACCACGTCCAGGTTCTTGAAGTACAGGCTGTACAGGCGCGGGCCGGCCAACGTGCCGCGCTCGACCACGCCGCGCGCCAGCGCCAGCTTCTGGTCGAAGCCGCCGTTGCTGCGGTTGACGGTCAGCCTGGCTTTCCAGTCGTCGCCGAAACGCCGTTCCAGTTCGCCGAAGACTTCGTTGACGCTCGCATCGTGGCGGTTCCAGTCTTGCGCCAGCGATGTCGAACGGGGCACATCGAGCGCGCCGCCGTCGCTGTAGCGCGGCAGGCCGAACAGCCAATACGCGCCGATATCCTTTTCCTGGTGGCGCGCACCGATGGTCAGCCTGGTGTCGCGGCCCAGGTCGGCCTCGACCACGCCGTACAGCAGCGGCTGGCGCGCATGGGCCAGGTCATAAAAATACCGGCGGTCCTCATACCCGGCCACCACCCGGCCGCGCAGCGTGCCTTCGGCATTGAGCGGCATGCCGGCGTCGAGCTCGGTGCGGTAATTGTGCCACGAGCCGGCCGACACGCTGACGTCGGCATGCGCCTGCGCGCGCGGACGCTTGCGCACCAGGTTCACCGCGCCGCTGGGATCGCCGGCGCCGACGATCAGGCCGCCGGCGCCGCGCAATACCTCGACCCGGTCGTAGATCGCCATGTCGACCGGCAGCCAGCCGGTGGCCGAATACAGCATGCCGGGCACGCCGTCGACCAGCTGGTTGTCATCCTGGATCACGAAGCCGCGCACCGAAAAGCGGTGGTCGCCGAAATTGCGGGTGGTCCTGGTGACGCCGGTGGCTTGGCCCAGCACTTGTTCCAGCGTGACCAGGTGCTGGTCTTCCATTTGCTGCTGCGTCACCGCGCTGACCGATTGCGGCGTTTCGCGTACCGATAAGCGCAGCTTGCCGATGCTCAGTTCGCGGCTGGTATAAGAACCGGTCTGTTCGGTGACGGCGCTGCGCTCGCCCAGCGCCGTCACGGTCACCGGCGCCATGGTCACGTCGGCCGAAGGCGGCGGCGCCGCCTGCACCGTCACCGCCGTGCCGTCGAGGCGCGCCACCAGGCCGCTGCCGTCGAGCAGGCGCCCGAGCGCCTGGCGCGGCGTCATCTGGCCCGCCACCGCCGGCGCCATGCGCCCGGCCACCAGTGCCGGCTGGACGATCAGTTCGAGCCGGGTTTGCAGGGCCAGCGCATTGAGCGCCTGGGCCAGCGGCTGGCGCTCCAGCTGGATCGCGACCGGCCGGGCCGGCCCTTCGGCCTGCGCCGTGACGGCGCCGGAAGCGAGCGCGATGGCCATGCGGATGGCGAGTGGGGCGGGATGCAAGGAAAAACGGGGCATGCGTACAATCTCCGGGAAGGTGTAAATGGGAATCCTTCTCAGGTAGACGCACGGCAGCGCAAAAACCCTACCCCTCGCAGCAATGAGTTTTGACGCCGACGGCTAGCGCATGGCGGCGATCTCGGTCACGCCGTTTTGCCGGCGCAGCCGCACCGGCAGCACTTGCGGCACGATGCGCAAGAAATTATCGGGCCGGCGCGGGTCGAACGTGCCGGTGATGCGCAACGCCGCCGTGCGCGGGTCGGCCAGCGTCACGCCGCTGGCGCCATAGCGTTCGAATTCGGCCAGCACGACCGACAACGGCTGGTTGTCGAAGCTGACGCGGCCGTCGCGCCACGGCGCGATGCCGGCCGCACCGAGCGCCGTCACCGGACCGAGCTTGCCGGCGGCGTCGCTGACGACTTGCTGGCCGGCGCCCAGTGCGATGACCGCCGTGGCGGGGGCCGTAGCGGGAGCCGCGACCCGCACCCGGCCATGTTCGACCGCCACCCGCACGCCATCCGCGCCGGCCATCGCCGGCGTGTGGCGCACCGCAAACCTGGTGCCGACCACCGTCACGCGCAGCGGCCCGGCCAGCACTTCGAACGGACGCGTGCGGTCGCCCCGCACCTGGAAGACGGCCTGGCCTTCGGCCAGCCGCACTTCGCGGCGCTGGCGGTACAGCGCCACCGCGATGTGGGTGCCGGTGTCGAGCCGCAAGCGGCTGCCGTCCGGCAGCGCGACATCGAGCTGTTCGCCGCGCCGGGTGGCAAACTGTCCGGTGTAGAGCGGCTGGCCTTGCTGGTAATCCCAGGCCAGGTAGCCGCCGCCAGCCGCGCACAGGACCGCCAGGACCAGCGCGGCGCGGGGGGCCAGGCCGGCCAGCATGCCGAACCACGCGCGCCGCGACGACGCTACCTCAGGTTTTTCAGCACGCAGGTCGGCGGCCAGCTGGCGCCGCAGGCGCTCGACGCCAGCGGCCGGCAAGGCGTCGAGCGCATCCCAGTCGTGCTGGCGGCGGGCCAACGCGGCCTGGTGCGTGGCATCGGCGGCCAGCCAATCCTGGAATAACGCCTCCTCGGCGGCGTCCAGGCCGGCGCCGCGGCGCACGAACCAGTCCAGCGCCTGGCTGTCGGCGGATCGGGATGGGAGTGAATTCATGGCAGTCATTCCTGGGCCGCGCCGTCGAGCCGGTCGCGGCAGCGGCGGCATGCCTCCAGCCCCAGCTTGATATGGCGTTCGACCATTTTGATGGAAATGCCCATGCTGCGCGCCACCTCGGCTTGCGACAGGCCGTCGAATTTATGCAGGATGAACGCCTGGCGGCAACGCAGCGGCAATGCGCCGATGGCGGCCAGGATCGCCTCGACCGCCTGCGCCGACGCGGCGACGGCTTCCGGTTCCGACGCGCTGGGCGCGGCCAGCGCATCGATCTGCCGATCCGCCGGCCCGGCCTCGGCGTGGTGCGCCGCGCCGCGCACTGCGTTGCGCCGGTGGCGGTCGATCACCAGGTTGCGCGCGGTGCGGTACAGCAGCGCGCGCGGTTCGGCGATGGCGGCGCCCGACCGCTGCACTTCCAATACCCGGGCGTAGCTCTCCTGCGCCAGGTCGGCGGCGGCGTCGCGGTCATTCAGCGCGCGGGCCAGGAAGTTCAACAGTTCTCGGTAATAACGAGCGACCACGATGTGTGCAAAATAGGGGGGATGCGGCATCCCGTGATGACAAAGGCGGGCTTTCGTGACGATGGCTGACCTGGCGTGCTTGCCTATGCCGTTCTGGCAAGCCGCCTATTATCGCTGAAATCGCGGCGCCCAAGGCCGCAATCGGCCGACATGGGCGCCGATGCCACAGACAGGCCAGCCGCCGTGCAGGCGGCTGGCCCGGCTACTGCCTAGTTCACTTCCGTGATGAAGTCCTCGCGGCTGCGGCGCACTTTTTTCAGCGGCTCCAGCCAGTCGGCGCCCGTTTCACGGTAGCCGACCGCCAGCAGCGCCACGCTGCGCAGGTTTTTTTCGCGCAGGCCGAGGATACGGTCCAGCGCGGCCGGATCGAAACCGCCCATCGGCGTCGAGTCGACTTCTTCGAACGCGGCGGCGATCAGCCCCGAGCCGAGACCGATATAGGCCTGGCCGGCCGCGTGCTGGAAGTTCGCTTCGGCGCCCGCCGCGGCGTAGGTCGTCAGCAGGTATTGCCGGTAGTCTTGCGATGCATCGGCGGCCAGGCCGCGCTCCTTGTTGATCAGGTCGAACATCATGTTGATGCGCCCGGCCGTCACGTCGTCCCACGCGGCGAACACCAGCAGATAGCTGCTGTCGGTGATTTGCGACTGGTGGTTGGCGATCGGCTTGATCTGTGCGCGAATCGCCGGATTGGTCACCACCAGCACTTCGTATGGCTGCAAGCCGCTGGAACTGGCCGACAGGCGCACCGCTTCCAGGATGCGGTCGAGCTTTTCGCGCGGCACGACCTTGCTCGGGTCGAATTTTTTAGTGGCGTAGCGCCATTCCAGCTTGTTGATCAGATTGCTCATTATTGTGTCTTTCAAAGAGTGAGAGGAAATGAAAACCGCATCAGGCGATGCTGTCGACCACGCCGCCATCGACGCGCAGCGCGGCGCCGGTGGTGGCCGATGCTTGCGGCGAGCACACGTAGACCACCATGTTCGCCACTTCTTCCGGCGTGGCGACGCGCTGGAGGATCGACGAACTGCGGTGTTCCCTGACGAAGGCATTGGCCACGCCGACGGCGGTGGCGTGGTCGGCGCCGGGCGCCACCATGTGGTGCACGCCTTCGGACAAGGTCGGTCCCGGCAATACCGCGTTGACGGTGATGCCGGTGCCGGCCAGGCTCTTGGCCAGGCCGCGCGAAATGGCCAGGTTGCCGGTCTTGGTGAAGCCGTAATGGATCATGTCGGCCGGGATGTTCAACGCTGATTCGGACGAGATGAAGACGATGCGGCCCCAGTCCCGCCGCTGCATGCCGGGCAGGTAGGCGCGGCTGGCGCGCACGCCGGACATGATGTTCAGCTCGAAGAAGCGGGTCCATTCCTGGTCGGCGATGTCGGCGAACGGCTGCGGTCCGAAGATGCCGATATTGTTGACCAGGATGTCGGCGCGCGGCTCGGCATCCTGCAGCAGCTGGAAGCCGGCCGCGGTGCCGAGGTCGGCGGCCACGCCGCGCACGTCGGCGCCGGGCACCGCCTGGCGGATGCCGGCCACCGCGCGCTCGACGTCGGCCTGCTGGCGGCCCGTGACGACCACGCTGGCGCCGGCGCCGGCCAGGCCCAGTGCGATGGCGCGGCCGATGCCGCGGGTGGAGCCGGTGACGATGGCGGTCTTGCCGCTCAAATTGATATGCATGATGATTCCTGTCGGTTAAACGAGGGAAGAAAGAAAAACCAGTCCCTGAACTATGGCTTCATCCTAGTCCTCAACAATCTCGTTGATAATCCACTAGAATGTGAAATCATCTTTCGACTATCATGAATAATGGACACACTGGCTACCTTGCACCTGCTGATCGATATCACCGACACCGGCAGCTTTTCGGCGGCGGCCCGCTTGCGTGGCAAGGCGACGTCGACCGTCACGCTGGCGCTGCAGCAGCTTGAAAACGAGGTCGGCGTGCGCCTCGTCACGCGCTCGACGCGCAGGCTGGCGCTGACGCATGAAGGCGACCTGCTGCTGGCCGGCGCGCGCAGGATGCTCGACGCGTGGGAAGCGACGCTGGGCGAGATTGCCCAGGACGGCGTGCTGCAGGGACCGATACGCATCGCCGCCAGCAACGATTTCGGGCGCAACAGCCTGCTGCCGCTGATCGACCGTTTCATGCTGCTGCATCCCGGCGTCAAGATCGGCCTGGTGCTCAGCGATTCGCTGGAAAACCTGCTGGAGCAGCAGCTCGATATCGCGGTCCGCAGCGGGCCGCTGCAGGATTCGAACCTGAAGGCCCGCTTGCTGGTGCGCGGCAGGCACCTGGTGTGCGCCGCGCCGTCCTATTGGCGCGAGCATGGCAAGCCGCGCCATCCATCCGAACTGGCCAGCCATAACTGCCTGGTGCTGACGCGGCATAGCGCGCCGCTGTCGGCATGGCCGTTCGTGGTCGACGGCAAGCGCACGCCGGTCAAGGTCGGCGGCGACCGCAACGCCAGCGACGGCGCCGTGCTGCGCCAGTGGGCGATCGGCGGAAAAGGGGTGATGCTGAAGAATGAATGGGACATCCGCGCCGAACTGGCCGACGGCAGGCTGGAAACGGCGCTGGAAGATTTTGTCTCCAGCCACATCGACCTGTACGCCGTCTATCCGAAGGAAAATCCCAGCCGCAGGGCGATGGCGTTCATCGACTATTTGAGCGACAACCTGCGCGCCTGCAATCCCGGCTGCAGCGGGAGCGCCTGACACAACGCCGATGGCGGCGTTGCAGTTTGCCGCCTCTCAAGCCGTGCCGGGCGGCGCCGCCGCGGCCACCAGGCCCGGCATGGCCGGCTGGGCGGCCGGCGCCGGCGCGCTGCTGAGGATCATCGTGCTCGGTTTCGAAATCGGCATGTCGGCCGCGCGCAAGCGTTTCAGCAAGTCGAACAGCAAGCTGCTGCGCACGCCGTAGGCCAGCCGCGGCGACGGCACAAAACCGGTCGCGTTGAACATCAGGAAGCCGTTGTCGATGCCGTCCAGCTGCACGTTCGGCGCCGGCGTATCGAGCACGTCGGCGCTGTCGACGAAGGCCGCCAGGATCAGCGCGCGGGCCTGTTCGGCGTCGGTCGACAGCGGCAGCGGCAACTTGATCTGCACCAGCCCCAGCGGGCTGGCGTGGGTCACGTTGCGCACCGTCTTGGTGATGAATTCCGAGTTCGGCACGATCACCGTCGAACGGTCGCCCATCTGGATTTCGGTGGCGCGCACGTTGATGCGCCGGATATCGCCCTCGACCCCGCCCAGCGAGACCCAGTCGCCGACCTTGACCGGCCGCTCGGCCAGCAGGATCAGGCCCGACACGAAGTTTTGCACCACCGCCTGCAAGCCGAAACCGATACCGACCGACAGCGCGCTGGCGACCCATGCGATGCGTTCCAGGCCGATGCCGGCGGCCGACAGCGCCATCGCCACGGCGATGATGCCGCCGGCGTAGCCGAACAGCGTCAGCGCCGACACTTGCATGCCGGCGTCGAGGTTGGTGGTCGGCAGGTAGCTGGTTTTCAGCCAGCGCTTGAACAGGCCCAGGCCGAGGAAACCCAGCACCAGCACGCTCAGCGCCTGGATCACGGCGGCCGGGCGGATCTTGATTTCGCCGACCGCCAGGCCATCCTGGATCTGGCCGACCCGGTGGAACAATTCGCCCGGCCCTTCGCCGAACGGCGCCAGCAAGATCATCGCCGCCAGCATCACGACGATGGCGCGGCCGACGCCGGACAGCAGCACCGCCGCCTGGTCGCGCGCCTTCGGCGTGGCCAGCACCGGATTGGCGGCGTCCGGGTCGGGCGCGGTCGACGACAGCAGCATGCAGAGATCGTCCACCAGCACCGTCAGCAGATAGGTGCTGCACACCACCACCAGCACCCAGCTGACTTGCTTGGCGATGAAACTGCCGAATGCGACATAGCCAACCAGCAGGCTGATCAGGGAAGTCGCCAGCACCAGCCACAGCACCACCACCACGCAGCGCAGCCAGAACGGCGTCGACGGCGACTGCGGGTCGGCGGCGCGCACCTGGCGCCAGCAGCGCTCGGCGCGCAGCAGGCCGAGCGCCACGGTGACGCTCAACACCAGCGCGACGATGCAATTGACCGCCACCGCCGTCGACAGGCCGGCGTTGACCACCGCCGACATGCGCTCGGCGGTCCAGACCAGCACCACCACCACCGCGAACACGGCGGGGAACTGGCGCATGCGGTGCGCCAGCGCATCGGCCAGCGGCAGCAGCCGCCACGACGGCCGCTTCGGCGACAGCAGCGCATGGCCCAGGCCGGCGATATAGCCGGCGAAGCAGATGATGCCGACCGCGCCGCTGAGGAAGGCCGAGGTCTTGTCGGACAGCGTGGTGTCCCAGCGCACGCCGAGCGCCAGCAATTCGGCGATCAGCGCCGGCACGGCCAGCGCCAGCAAGATCACCACCAGCGCATGCAGCGAGCGCCGCAGGCGGCCGTGCGGCACGCGGGTCGAGGTCAGCAGCAGCAGGTAGCGCTCGGCGCGCATGCCGGCCAGGCCCAGCGCCAGCATCGCCAGCGCCAGGCCGGTCCACACTTGCCACGGCGTGTTGCGCGCCGAATTGCCGATCTCGCTCCCCAGGTTGCGCAGGCGCTGCACGTTTTGCGGCAATTCCGCATGCAGCTGGGTCCAGAACGAGCCGGCCAGGATCGACGCGGTGCGTTCGCCGAGGCGCGCCTGCAATTGGGCGCGGCGCACCGTGGCCACCTGTTCGGTGGCCTGGTCGGCTTCGACCGCCAGCAGCCGCGCCAGTTTGACCTGGGTGTCGAGCGCGCCGCCGTCGCGGTCCAGCTGGGCGCGCTGGGCCGCCACGTCGGGCGCTTCCTTGATGCCGGCGGCGGGCGTGCCCAGCTCGGCCAGCCGCGCCTGCACGCTGGCCAGCAGCGGCGCCAGTGCGGTGGCCACCTTGGACGCGTCGGCGCCGGCCGCCAGCGCATCGGCCTTCATGCGCGTCAGCGTCGCTTCGTCGAGATCGTCGTCGCCCTTGAGCGCGGTCTGGATGGCGGTGATTTGCTTGCGCAAGCCATCGAGCGTGGCGTCGGCGCTGGCGGCGTCGATCTGCGACCAGGCCGCGCCGGGCGCAAACGACAGCGCCAGCAGCAGCGACAGCAGGATGGCGCGCAGCAGCGCGCCAGCGGAGAATGAGGAGTTGGAGGAGCTTGATCTGGAAAACATGTAGGCCATCGGCTAGGTGTAAGGGTACGCTGATTCAATCCGGGCCGATTACTCCCGGATACCACACTGTACGGCAAACGCCAGTGTATCAGCGCCCTTTTGCATCGGGCCGGCCTGCGCTCAAGACCTGGCGAACGCCAGCAGGTCGGCGTTGACCTTGTCCTTGTGGGTATCGGTCAGGCCGTGCGGCGCGCCCGCATACACCAGCAGCCTGGCGTGCTTGACGATCGCGGCGGACGCCTTGCCGGCCGCGCCGATCGGCACGATCTGGTCGTCGTCGCCGTGGATGATCAGCGTCGGCTTGTCGAATTTCTGCAAGTCGGCGCGGAAGTCGGTTTCCGAGAATGCCTTGATCGAGTCATAGGTATTCTTGTGGCCGCCCATCATGCCCTGCATCCACCACGACTGGATGATGCCTTGCGACGGCTTGGCGCCGGGGCGGTTGTAGCCGTAGAACGGACCGGAGGCGAGGTCCAGGTAGAGCTGCGAACGATTCGCCTGCGACGCGGCGCGGATGCCGTCGAACACCGACAGCGGCAAGCCGTCCGGATTGTCGGCGGTTTTCAGCATCAGCGGCGGCACGGCGGAAATCAGGCCCAGCTTGGCGACCCGTCTGGTGCCGTGGCGGCCGACATAACGCGCCACTTCGCCGCCGCCGGTCGAGAAACCGAGCAGGATGACGTTCTTCAAGTTCAGCACGTCGATCAATTGGGCCAGGTCGTCGGCGTAATGGTCCATGTCGTTGCCGTCCCACGGCTGGCTGGAACGGCCGTGGCCGCGCCGGTCATGGGCGATGACGCGGAAACCGTTATTAGCCAGATGGAACATTTGCGATTCCCAGCTATCCGAATTGAGCGGCCAGCCGTGGCAAAACACGATGGGCTGGCCATGGCCCCAATCCTTGTAATAAATGTCCACCCCGTCGCGGGTGGTGAAGGTGCTGGCGGTCTTGCGCAGCGGCGCCTCGGGCAGATGGTCGTACGACGATGCGGCTTGCGCCGAACCGCTCAGGCCGGCCAGCGGCGCGGCGATGGCCGCCGCCACGGCAGCCAGGCCGGCGCCGCCGAACAGCGCCGAACGGCGCGCGCGGTTGAGCGGGGCGGCGTTGTGAAGATCGTTGCTCATGATGGTATTCCTGTTCATTTTGAATAATTGGCTATTGTTTAGCGCACTAATTATCAGTGCCGCCTGTCGGGTTTATCGGGCCTTGGCGGCTTCTTCGATCAGGCCGGCCACTTCGGCTGGATGCGACGTCATCACCACGTGCGAAGCACCGGGAATCACCAGTGTCTTGACCGACTTGGCGCGCTGCGCCATGAAACCGAGCGCCGCGGCGGGAATGTTCTTGTCCGCGCTGCCATACACAAAATAGGAGGGCACGGTTTTCCAGGCTGGCGCGCCGGCCGCTTCGGTCAGCGCGGCTTCGGCGATCGGGCGCTGTCCGGCGGCCATCAGCTGCGCCTGCGCCAGCGGCACGTCGGCGGCGAATTGCTGCGGAAATTGCGCTTGCTGGATATACAGGTCCTTGCTGCCGTCGGCCAGGATCACGGGCGGCGCCAGCGTCGGTCCCAGCGTGCTGCCCGGGAAGCGGCCGGACAGTCCGATCGCATTTTCACCGGCTTCCGGCGCAAACGCGGCGACATACACCAGGCTCTTGACGTTGCCATTGCCGTTCGCCGCCGCCGAAATGACCGAGCCGCCGTACGAGTGGCCAACCAGCACGACCGGGCCTTTGATGCCTTTCACGATGCCCGACACGGTCACCGCGTCGCCCTTGACGCTGCGCAGCGGATTGGCGGCGCCGACCACGCTGTAGCCATCGGCCAGCAACTTGGCGGTCACGCCATCCCAGCTCGACGAATCGGCAAACGCGCCGTGCACCAGCACGATGGTCGGCTTGGCGGCGGCTTCGGCGGCCTGGGACGGCAGCATCGCGGCGCCATTCAGGGTCAGGGCCGCGGCGGCGGCGAGGGCAAATTGGTGCAGTTGTTTCATGGTCGGGTCCTTGTCAAGTGAGTGGTTCAGTTCAATATTAATGGGTAGTGTGCGATTGATGAGCGCACTATACATAGAGAACTATTAAATAGCAAGCGATTTAAATTAAGCTATGCTTAAATTGGCGCCGGTATCACGCCATGCGCCGATGCCCGTCAATTATGCAAGCGCGCAAACACCAGGTCGAGCAGCGCGCGCAGGCGCGCGACGCTGCGCAAGTCGCGGTGATAGCCGACATAGGTATCGCGGCTCGGCGGCGCAACAGGCATCGGCACTTCTTCCAGCGTGCCCAGCGCGGTTGCCAGCGGTTTCGGCAAGACCGCCAGGCAGCCGCCCTGCGCGCACAGTTGTGCCTGCGATAGACGGTTATTGCTGCGAAATGCGATGGTCGCCCTGGGCAGCGTTTCACGCAGCCATCTGGCATCCGGCAAGTCCTCGAACGCCAGATGCATGGTGACCACGCGCGCGCCCTCGCCATCGGCGGCGATGCGCGGCGCCGATCCCTTTTTTGCATACAGTCCGTACGGCATCGTCAGCAGGCGTTTCGACACCACGTCCTGCTCGGTAAACGGCACGATGCGGAATGCGATATCGGCCTCGCGCCGGGACAAGTTGTACAGCCGCGTATCGGTCAGCAGTTCGGTCACGACCTGCGGATGCAGCATGCCGAGTTCCACCAGGATCGGCGTCAGCATGTAGGTGCCGAACCAGTCGGACGACGACACCCGCAACAAGCCGCTGACCTGGTCGTCGGCGCCGGCCAGCACCCGTTCGAAGCGCAGCATTTCCTCTTCGGCGCGCTCGGCATGATTGAACACCGACGCGCCCTCGTCGCTCAGCATGAAACCGTGCGCCGTGCGCTGGAACAGTTTGTGCCCGACCTCGTCTTCCAGCGCACTCAGGCGGCGGCCCATGGTCGGCTGGGTCTGGCCCAGTTGCCGCGCGGCGCCGCCCAGCGATCCATTCCTGGCGATTGCCAAAAATATTCTCACGTCATCCCAGTCCATGTTCACTCATGCTTTTTTGTATGCCTGAAATGCATTTTATATGATTGTCATCCTGCCCTGCATGGCCGACACTGGGACCTGAATTCCATCCTGGACCCGGCGATCGGCGCCGGCCCATCACTGAAAATAAAGTCCCCATGCACAACACTAAAAAAAGTAAGGTAGCGGCGCTGATGCTGCTGTTGTCGACCCTGCTGTCAGGCGTCCTGGCCCCCCATCCGGCATCGGCGGCGGCGCCGATGGCAAAGACGGCCGCTCCCGGTTTTTACCGTACCATGCTGGGCAGCTTCGAAATTACCGCGATCAGCGACGGTACGCTGGCGCTGCCGGTCGACGCCTTTTTATCGCAAGCGCCCGAAAAGACCCGCCGCGAACTGGCCCGGTCGTTTATCAAGCTGCCGTATGACATGTCGTTTAACGCGTATGTGGTGAACACCGGCGACAAGCTGATCCTGATCGACGCCGGGGCCGGCGCCTTCGTCGGGCCGACGCTGGGCCGCTTCGTCGCCAACCTGGAAGCGTCCGGCTACAAGCCGGAACAGGTCGATGATATTTTTATCACGCACCTGCATCCGGACCATTTCGGCGGCTTGATCGCCGACGGAAAAATGCGTTTTCCTAACGCGAAAATCCACGTCGACCAGCATGACGCGGATTACTGGCTCAACCCGGCCAACGCGGCATCGGTGGCCAAGGAGATGCAACCGTGGTTTGAACAGGCCGGCATCGCGTTTCCGCCATATGCCGCCGCCTCGCGGTTCCTGCCATTCCAGGGCAGCACCGAGTTTTACCCGGGCGTGCGAGCGGACGCGGCCTACGGCCATACGCCCGGCCACACCGTGTATGTGGTCGAAAGCGACGGCGCGACGATGTACATCGTCGGCGACACAATCCATGTCGGCCCGGTGCAATTCCCGCATCCCGAAGTGACGATCAGCGCCGATACCGATTCCAAGGCCGCCAGCGCCAGCCGCGACCGCATATTCTCGGCGGCGGAAAAAAGCGGCGCGCTGATCGCGGCGGCGCATATTCCCTTCCCCGGCATTGGGCATCTGCGCAAGACAGGCAAGTCGTATACCTGGATACCGCTTAATTAAGCCCAATTCAAGCCAAGCCGGCTATGGCCAGGTCGTTGTCTGGCCCAGCACTTTCGCGGCCTTGCTCCCCTTCGCGCCCAGCTCGCCGCCAAAGGCAAAGCTGACCGGGCAATCGAAGGTTTCGGCATGGTCGCGCAAGCTCATTGACGGCGCCGGCTGGCCGCCACCGGTACGCTTGAATTGCTGCGCCGGCCTGGCGGCCGGCCGCAGATCGCCCAGGTCGATACCGCGCAAATGGCCGCCGGCGCCGCACAGCGCGTCGGCGCAGGCGAACGGCCTGGCGGCCGGCGCGGCAGCCGACTGCGCCCACGCCGTGCCGCTCGACGCGGCGGCGACCAGCAGCACGGCGCCAAGCATCCACGATGCTTTCATCTCAGCGCCGCGCCGGCAGCAATTCCAGCACCGCGTCGGCAAACGCCTGCGGCGCTTCCTGCGGCAGGTTATGGCCGGCGTCCGGCACGATGTGATGCGTGCGTGGTCCGCTGAATTTTGCCGCATACCCGGTGCCGTCGTTGGCCGGCACCACGCCGTCGGCCTGGCCGTCCAGCGTCACCGCCGGCACCGTGATCACCGGCAGCGTGGCCAGCACGCGCTCCAGATCCTGGTATTCCGGATAACCGGGCAGCAAACCCAGGCGGAAGCGGTAATTATGGATCACCACAGCGACATAATCGGGATTGTCGAGCGAGGCCATGCTGCGCTGGAAGGTCGCTTCGTCGTAGTGCCACGACGGCGAGTTGTAGCTCCAGATCACGCGCGCGATATCGCGCCGGTTGGCTTGCAGCGCCGTGCGACCGCGTTCGGTCGCAAAATAATACTGGTACCACAGGCCGGCCTCGATCCTGGCCGGGATCGGCTGCGCCGCATGGGCGATGTCCTGCACCAGGTAGCCGTTCACCGAGACGATGCCGATGCAGCGCTGCGGCCACAGCGCCGCCATCGCGCAGGCGGTGCGCGCGCCCCAGTCGTAGCCGGCCACCACCGCGCGCTCGATCTTCAGCGCATTCATCAATTCGAGCATGTCGGCCGCGACGGCCGCCTGCTGGCCGCTGCGCGGCGTGGCCGGATCGAGGAAACGGGTTTCGCCGTGGCCGCGCAAATGCGGCACGATGACGCGGCAGCCGCGCGCCGCCAGGATCGGCGCGACGTCGACATACGAGTGCATATCGTAGGGAAAGCCATGCAGCAGCAGCACCGCCGGACCGTCGGCCGGACCGGCCTCGTAGTAGGCGACGTTGAGCACGCCGGCGTCGATGTATTTCAGCGGCGCCAGCGGGTCAGGCCCATCGGCCGGCGTCATGGCGGCGCGGGCCGGGCCGGCCTGCATGCCCATCAGGACCAGTCCGGTGGCGGCGATCCCGGCGCTGGCGCTGCCCAGCAGGCGCCGGCGCTTCAGATTGACTTCAGACATACAAGCTCCTTGATAAAGTTGACAACAGATGGCCCCATCGTAAGGGTCTGATGTATCTGGAATGTGTCGATTCTGGCATGTGTCGATTCAACCTGGCTGCGCCAGCAGGCGACGGATGGTGGCCTCGGTTTCATCATACTTGCCTTCGCCAAAATGGGTGTAGACGATACGGCCGCTCTTGTCGATCAGGTAAAACGCCGGCCAGAACTGGTTGTTGTATGCCTCCCATGTCGCATAACGGTTGTCTTGCGCGACCGGATAGCGGATATCGAAGCGCTTCAGCGCATCCTTGACGTTCGCGGTGGAGCGCTCGAACGGATATTCCGGGGTATGCACGCCGACCACCACCAGGCCCTGGTCCTTGTATTTGTCGTACCAGGCTTTGACATACGGCAGCGTGTGGATGCAATTGATGCAGGTGTAGGTCCAGAAATCGACCAGCACCACCTTGCCGCGCAATTGTTCGATGGTCAGCGGCGCCGAATTGAGCCAGGTGTCGAGGCCGGTGAAGGCCGGCGCCGGGATCGGCTTGGCCAGCGCGTCGGCATGGCCCGGCCCGGAAGCCAGCAAGGCGCCGAACAAGACGGTGAGCGAGACGGCGGCGGCGGACAGCAGTTTTTTCAGTGGGGAGTGCATATCAAAGACCTTTCAGGTTAATCGAGAAATCCGTCAGCCAGGCATAGGCCTGGACATCGTAATGAAAATAAATCGCGCAAGCGGTCAGCAGCACCAGCGCGCCGAACACTTGCTGCAAGCGGACCGTGTGGCGCGCCAGCTGGCGCACCCGGCCGCGCATGAACTGGCCGCCGTAGGCGATGGCCAGCATCGGGACGCCGGCGCCCAGCGCATACAGGATCAGCAGCAGGGCCGACCATTGCACGTCTTGCGCGCGGGCCACCAGCGACAGGATAGACGCCAGCACCGGCCCGGCGCACGGGGTCCACACGGCGCCCAGCGACACGCCGAGCACGAAGCCGCCGGCATTGCCCGAACCGGCGTTGCCGCCGAATGCGCCTATGCGCTGCAGCGGGCCTTCGAAACGGGCGGCCAGCCAGCGGTAGGGACGCGGCCATAACTGGAACAGGCCGGACAGCGCCAGCAGGGCCAGCGCGGTATTGCGCAGCGCGTCCTGGGCCAGTTCGACCGTGCTCGACACCACGCCGAGCAGCATGCCCAGCGCGGCGAAGGCCAGCACAAAGCCGGCCACCACGAACAGCGGCCGCTTGCGGCTCGATTGCGCGACAGCCGTGCCGAGCAGGATCGGCAGGATCGGCAGCACGCAGGGCGAGGCGATGGTGAAGACGCCGGCCAGCAACGCTAGCGGCGCTTCGATCAGGTTATGCATCAGCATGGCACAGCTCCGGAAAAGAAGATGTGAGCATTACAACCCGCCGATGTATCCGCTTTGTGTCCATTTGAATATAAAAAACTGCAATCTTTTGTATCAGGGACGGGTCCAGATACACGGTGATACAAAGCGCTCGCGGCATCGGCTATAACTACGCCATTGACTATCAGGACAAGACCATGTCGCACACTTTTTTGATCACCTTGATGAGGGAGCCCGCATGAAACGCCTGCTCGCGATTCTCGCCATACTGGGCGGCGGTTTGTGCGCCGAATTAAGCAAGCCGCTGGCCCAGTGCAATCTGATTTCCAGCAGCCGTTCATGGAGCAAACGCCGTGAGTTATGATATGTCGATGGAAACCAATGACCATGTGCTGATCGTCGACGACGACCGCGAAATCCGCACCCTGGTGGCGGCCTATCTGGAAAAGAACGGCATGCTGGCCTCGGTGGCCGCCAGCGGGCGCCAGATGCGCGCTATCCTGGAACAGGGTCCGGTCGACCTGATCATCCTGGACCGCATGCTGCCCGGCGAAGACGGCCTGACGCTGTGCCGCGACCTGCGCGCCGGCAAATGGCGCAACGTGCCGGTATTGATGCTGACCGCGCTGGGCGAGGAAACCGACCGCATCGTCGGCCTCGAAATGGGCGCCGACGATTACCTGGCCAAGCCGTTCGCGGTGCGCGAACTGCTGGCGCGGATCCGCTCGGTACTGCGCCGCGCGCGCATGCTGCCGCCCAATTTGCAGCAGACCGAGGCGGTGCAACTGCTCGGCTTCGGCGACTGGCAGCTCGATACCACCGCGCGCCACCTGCTCGACGCCAACGGCACCATGGTGGCCTTGAGCGGCGCCGAATACCGCCTGCTGCGGGTCTTGCTCGACCATCCGCAGCGGGTGCTGACGCGCGACCAGCTGCTAAACCTGACCCAGGGCCGCGACGCCGACCAGTACGACCGCTCGATCGACCTGCTGATCAGCCGGCTGCGCCAGCGCCTGCGCGACGATGCGCGCGAACCGCGCTATATCAAGACGCTGCGCAGCGAAGGGTATATTTTCTCGGCCAAGGTCGAAATCCGCGAGACATTCCGATGAGCCGCCGGTCCTGGAGTTTATGGCCGCGCTCGCTGTTTGCGCGGCTGACGCTGATTCTGTTCGCCGGCCTGGTGCTGGCCCACGCGCTGTCGTTCAGCCTGGTGGCCTATGAGCGTTCGCAAGCGACCACCAAGCTGATGCTGGGCTACCTGGAGCGCGACATCGTCAGCTCGGTGGCCTTGCTGGAACGCTTGCCGGCCGCCGAGCGCGGCGACTGGCTGGCGCGCCTGGAACGCATGAATTACCAGTTCATCCTGGGGCCGGGCGTCAGCGGTCCGGAAACCGACGATCAACACGGCAGCCTGGTCGCGCAGGCCATCGCCAACGCCGTCGGCACCCGCTATCCGGTGCACGCCAACCTGCTGCCGGGTTTCGGCAACCGCCTGCAAGTGCACCTGCAATTGAGCGACGGCAGCCCGCTGACCATCGACCTGCGCCTGAACAGCATGCCGCTGGCGCCGTGGGTGCCGCTGCTGCTGCTGGTGCAGCTGGCGCTGATCGCCGCCTGTACCTGGCTCGGCGTGCGGCTGGCCACCCGTCCGCTGGCGCAACTGGCCAAGGCGGCCGACACGCTGGGGCCGGACCTGAACCCGGCGCGCCTGCCGGAAGACGGCCCGACCGAAGTGGCCCATGCGGCGAGCGCCTTCAACGCCATGCAGGACCGGATCGCCACCTACATGCATGAGCGGATGCAAATCCTGGCGGCCATTTCGCACGACTTGCAAACCCCGATCACCCGCATGCGGCTGCGCGCCGACACCATGGAGCAGGGTCCGCACAGCGAATCGCTGCAGCGCGACCTGGCGGAGATGCAGGCGCTGGTGCGCGAGGGGCTGACCTATGCCCGCACCTTGCACGCGGCGGCCGAGGTGCCGCTGCGGATCGACCCGGATGCGCTGCTCGAAAGCCTGGCCTTCGACTATCTCGACGCCGGCCAGGACGTGGCGCTGCAAGGCCGCATAGGCAGGGCGCTGACGGGACGGCCGCAGGCGCTGCGGCGCATCATGACCAACCTGATCGACAACGCGCTGAAGTATGCCGGCGCGGCCGAAGTGACGCTGCAAGCCGGCCCCGGCGGGCAGGTGACGATCTCGGTGCTCGATCGCGGCGCCGGCATCCCGCAAGACCAGCTGGAAGCGGTGTTCCAGCCGTTCTACCGGCTGGAAGCGTCGCGCAACCGCGAAAGCGGCGGCACCGGCCTCGGACTGGCCATCGCGCGCCAGCTGGCGCTGGCGATGAACGCCACGCTGGCGCTGCACAACCGCCCCGGCGGCGGCCTCGAAGCGCGCCTGACACTGGCCCCGGACAGCTAAATCCCACAGCGCCGCAGCACGCCAGCCCGGCGGCCCATGAGTGCAAATATAAACAACTCGGATACGATTTAATCGGAAATGCTTGACATGCTGAAATTCACCCCGTATTATCCAACTCATCCGATTGAATCGGATGCGAATTAAAAAGACGAACCCGGTTCAATCACCCGGAAACGGCAAAAAGCAATCAGGAAACCAGCCCTTGGCGGCATCAGCACAGGAAACCAGAAAATGACCATCCAACATATCTACCCGGCTGTTACAGCCCCCCTCGCATCGTTGAAGGCGACATCATGAAACCACCCTACGACCAACTGATCTTTCCAGCGGCGCAAAACGCGCAAGACCGCCAGCCGGCCGGCGGCTGGAATCCGGGCGCATTGCTGAACCGCCTGATACCGGCATCGCTGCAACTGCTGGTGGCGCGGGCCGGCATCGCCGCCGTGTTCTTCCTGTCGGGACGCACCAAGGTCGAAGGCTTCATGACCATCAAGCCATCGACCTACGAACTGTTCCGCTCGGAATACATGCTGCCGCTGCTGCCGCCGGGATTGGCCGCGCAACTGGCGACCTGTTCGGAACACCTGTTCCCGGTCTTGCTGGTGCTGGGACTGTTTACCCGCTCGGCCGCCGCCGCGCTGCTCGGCATGACCGTGGTGATCGAGATCTTCGTCTATCCCGACGCCTGGCCGACGCACCTGACCTGGGCCGGCTTGCTGCTGCCGCTGGTCGCCCACGGCGGCGGCAAGTGGTCGCTGGACCAGCTGTGGCGCCGCAAGGCCGCGTAATTTTTTGCCGTACCGATTGTTCGATTCACCCATTTAGCAGTGCCCTTTCAACCACCAAGCAAGGAGAAACAAGCATGAACCACATCACTTCCCGCGTCAGCCTCGCCGCCGCAGCAGCCCTGATCGCCATGGCCAGCGCCACCATCGCCGCGCCGGCCGCCCACGCCGCCGACAAGGAACAGCCAGGCCGCTGCTACGGCGTCAACACCTGCAAAGGCACCAGCCTGTGCGCCACCGCCAAGAACGATTGCAAGGGCTTGAACACCTGCAAGGGCGAAGGCGTCATCGTCAAGACCAAGACCGAATGCCTGGCCGCCGGCGGCACCCTGACCGAGCCGAAATAAGCGTTTTAACCTTCACTTTTTTTAAAACAGGATCAATCATGAAAACCAAATACGCGGCCGTAGCGGCCACCCTGGCACTCTCGCTGGCGACGCTGGCCACCGGCGCACACGCCGCCGATGCGGCCAAGCCGATGGAAAAATGCTTCGGCGTATCGCTGGCCGGCCACAACGATTGCGCCGCCGGCGCGGGCACTTCCTGTGCCGGCACCGCCAAGGCCGATTACCAGGGCGACGCCTGGACCCTGGTTGAAAAAGGCACGTGCACCAAGATCAAAACGCCGAAGGGTTATGGCACCTTGAAAGCCACCTCGTGAGAATCGCCATGAAAAAAGTACTGCCTTTGCTGGCCATCGCCGTCGCTGCGGCGTTCAGCGCACCATCGTTCGGCGCCGAGGCGGCTGACGCCGCCACTTCCGGCGCCGCCAAGAGCATCGTCATCGTGCCCGGCGCCTTCGTCGACGGCTCCGGCTGGCGCGTGGTGCACGACATCCTGTTCCACAAGGGCTACAAGGTCACCGTGGTGCAGCCATCGCACAACTCGCTCGACGACGACGTCGCCGCGACCCGCGAAATCCTCGACCAGCAAGTCGGTCCGGTGGTATTGGTCGGCCACAGCTTCGGCGGCTCGGTGATCACCGTGGCCGGCGAGCGCGGCAAAGTGAAGGCGCTGGTGTATGTCGCCGGCCTGATGCCGGACGTCGGCGAAAGCGCGTCGCAATTGCTGGCGTCGATGCCGCTGGCAAGCAACGACGTGCATCCGACCCGCGACGGCCACCTGTTCGTCGACAAGACCAGGTTCGGCGTCGATTTCGCCGGCGACCTGAGCACCAACCGCAGCGACTTCATGGCGGTGTCGCAAGTGTCGATCACCACTGCGGCGCTGGGCACCCAGAACTGGGTCGCCGCCTGGCGCAACAAGCCGAGCTACGCCATCCTGCCGACCGAAGACCGGGCGCTGAGCCCCGACCTGCAGCGCTGGATGTTCAAGCGCGCCGGCGCCAAGGTCACTGAAATCAAGGGCAGCCATGTGATCTACATTTCTCAGCCGGAAGCGGTCGCGAAAGTGATCGAGGAAGCCGCCTTGAGCGTCAAGTAAACCAGCCGCGCCCGGTGCGCCGCACCGGGCAATATCGAGCCGTATCCACCTGTTACAGAGATTGAAAGAACATCATGAACCACATCACTTCCCGCGTCAGCCTCGCCGCCGCAGCAGCCCTGATCGCCATGGCCAGCGCCACCATCGCCGCGCCGGCCGCCCACGCCGCCGACAAGGAACAGCCAGGCCGCTGCTACGGCGTCAACACCTGCAAGGGCACCAGCCTGTGCGCCACCGCCAAGAACGATTGCAAGGGCTTGAACACCTGCAAGGGCGAAGGCGTCATCGTCAAGACCAAGACCGAATGCCTGGCCGCCGGCGGCACCCTGACCGAACCGAAATAAGCGCCGCCCGGCCCGGCCTGTGCTCCAGGCCGGGCCCCACCTTTTTCCTTTTAACCGAGTACGCATGATGTCCGCATCCATCCCCCCATTTTCAGGCTACGGCCTTGGCCTGCGCAAAGAGCATTACCGCGACTTCCTGGAGACTTCGGTGCCAGTCGATTTTGTCGAAGTCATCTCCGAGAATTTCATGGTCGAAGGCGGCCAGCCGCGCCATATCCTGCGCCAGATCCGCGAGCGCCATCCGGTCGCGCTGCATGGCGTGTCGATGTCGATCGGCTCGGCGGATGGATTGGACCGCAACTATCTGCGGCGCCTGAAAGCGCTGGCCGACGAGGTCGAACCGCTGTTCGTTTCGGACCACCTGAGCTGGTCGCGTTTCGGCGGCTTCAACTCGCACGACCTGCTGCCGGTGTCGTATACCAAGGAAGCGCTGGATATCGTCTGCGCCAATATCGCGCTGGCGCAAGACACCCTGGGCCGGGCGATGCTGTTTGAAAATCCATCGAGCTACCTGGCCTTCGACGGCGCGTCGATGAGCGAGTGGGAATTCCTGGCGCAGATGTCGAAGCGCACCGGCTGCTACCTGCTGCTGGACGTGAACAATGTGTTCGTCAGCGCCAGCAACCACGGTTTCGACGCCGCTGCCTTCCTCGACGGCATCCCGGCGGAGCGGGTGCGCCAGATCCACCTGGCCGGCCACAGCAAAGGCCCGGACTTGCTGATCGATACCCATGACAGCCCGGTGTGCGGCGATGTCTGGTCACTGTACGCCCGGGCGATTTCGCTGCTCGGCCCGGTCGCCACGATGATCGAACGCGACGCCGACATTCCGCCGCTGCCCGATCTGATGGCCGAGCTGTCGGTGGCGCGCACGCTGGGCACGCTGGATGCGCGCGCGCGGATGGAGGAAACGGTATGACACTGGCCCAATTGCAGCGCGATTTCCAGTCCTTCCTGGTCAGCGCATCGGCCGACGCGGCGCAGCGCCTCAGCGTCAACTCGGGTTCCTGCCCGGATTGCGGCGCGTCGCCGGGACTGGCGGTGTACCAGAATAATTACCGCGCCCAGCTGGTCGGCTGCCTGGAAGCGTCGTTCCCGCAGGTGCGCGGCTGGATCGGCGCGGACGCCTTCCTGGCCGCGGCGATCGAGCATATCGACACGCACCCGCCGCATTCGTGGACGCTGGACGCCTACGCGGTCGACTTTCACCGGACCCTGAACGCGCACTTCCCGGACAATCCGGACGTGCATGAACTGGCCTGGATCGAACAGGCGCTGGCCGAGGCCTTCGTCGCGCCCGACGCCGCGCCGCTGGCGCTCGATGCGCTGGCCGCGGTCGACTGGGATAGCGTCCGGCTGCGGCTGGCGCCGTCGCTGGCCAGCCATGCCGCGACCACCAACGCGGAACAGATCTGGTCGGCGCTGTGGCAGCAGGAAGCGGTGCCGGAAAGCGCCATGCTGGAACAGCCGGGCGGCTTGCTGGTGTGGCGCCGCGGCTATCAGTCGTGCCTGAAACAGGTCGATCTGCTGGAATACCAGGCGCTGCTGCAATTGCGGCAAGACGGCAGCTTCGCCGCGCTGTGCGACTGGCTGGTCGAACGCCTCGGCGACGAAGCGGGCATCGCCAGGGCTGGCGCGCTGCTGGCCGGCTGGCTGGCCGGCGAACTGATCACCGGCATCGCATAAACACGGCGTAAGCGCCCCCTACTCAAGCATATTCATCGATATCAAAGGAAAAAATCATGTCAGACCATCTGTTATTGCGCCGCCGTTTCCTGCTGTCCGCCGCCACTGGCGCGGCCGGCCTGACGCTGGGCGGCATGGCTTCCGCGCTCGCCGCACCCGCCCCGGCCGGCCGGAAAAGCAGCGCCAGCCAGGTAATGCCCGTACGCCAGGTGCAGACCGAACTGCTCGATATCGGCTACCACGAAGTGGGGCCGGAAGAGGGCCGCCCGGTGATTCTGCTGCACGGTTTTCCGTACGATATGCACAGCTATGTCGACGTCGCGCCGATGCTGGCGGCGCAGGGCTACCGGGTCGTCGTGCCGCACTTGCGCGGCCACGGCAGCACCCGTTTCCTCGACAAGGACACGCCCCGTTCGGGCCAGCAGGCGGCCCTCGGCGCCGACGTGATCGCGCTGATGGATGCGCTGCACATTCCGGAAGCGGTGCTGGCCGGCTACGACTGGGGCGGCCGCGCGGCCTGCGTCGCGGCGGCGTTGCGGCCGACCCGCTGCGTCGGCCTGGTGTCGGTCAACAGCTACCTGATCCAGGACATCGCCAGGGCCGCCGCGCCGGCGCCGACGCACGTCGAGTGGGGCCTGTGGTACCAGTATTATTTCCAGACCGAGCGCGGCCGGGCCGGGCTGGAAGCGCACCGCCGCGACCTGGCGCGTATCCTGTGGAAAAACAATTCGCCCAGCTGGCATTTCGACGACGCCACCTTCGAGCGCGCCGCCCAGGCCTTCGACAACCCCGATTATGTCGACATCGTGATCCATTCCTACCGCCACCGGCTCGGCCTGGCGCCCGGTTATCCGGACTATGAAGCGGCCGAGAAAAAGCTCGCGCTGCTGCCGGCCATCAGCGTGCCGTCGATTACCCTCGACGGCATCGACGACGGCGTCATCGCGGCCACCGACGGCAGCGCATCGGCGGCCCGTTTCAGCGGTCCGCGCAGCCATCGTAAAATTCCGGGCGCCGGCCACAACCTGCCGCAGGAAGCGCCGCAGGCGTTCGCCGATGCAGTCGCCGAACTGGTACGCAACGGCAAATGGCGCACCTGACGCACCTGACGCACCTGACGCATCTGATTTACCATGGCCCCCGGCTTCGTTAAACTGTTACTAACCAACGCAGAAAGGATCAACCATGAGTATCGCACCGATCAATCCCGTGTCCGGCGCAGCGGCGCCTGCCGGCGCCGGCAAGAAAACCGACGGCAAGAGTTTTGACGCCGTGCTGCAAGAGGCCGTGAATGGCCCCAAGGTTCCGAAAAAATCGGCGGCCGACGAGTTGGAAGCCTACGTCAAGATGACGCCGGCACAGCGCATGCGCGCCGATATCCTGAACCGCCTGGGGTTGACGGAGGAGCAGGTGGCGCAGATGTCGCCGCAGGACCAAGAAGCGCTGGAGGGGAAGATCGCCGAACTCACCAAGCAGCAAATCGAGCTGCAACAGCAGCAAAGCGCCGCCAGGCCGGCCAGGATCAATATCAGCGTTTGACCAGTGTCCAAGGCAAGTTCTTACTTGTCTCCTCTTCACCGGGGGCGAAGAGCGCCTGACAAAACGGCCATGGCGGCAATGCACCTTGCCGTGGACGTTTGCCAGGGGTTCCGGGTTCCCGGTTTTTTTACCTCGCTTATTTACCTCACTTATTTTGCTGGGTATCCTTGACCAGGTTGTTACGCAGCTTGACCACCGCTTTCTGCAGCTTCGGAAATTCCTCCGCCGTCAAACCGCACGCCGCCACCAGGTTCATGCCAAATCCCTTTTCACGCAAGTCGCGGCCGGTATCGGTCAGGCTGACCAGCACCTGGCGCTCGTCGGCAGGGTCGCGCTGGCGGCGCAGATAACCCATCACTTCCAGCTTCTTCAGGATCGGGGTCAAGGTGTTTGACTCCAAAAACAGCTTCTCGCCCAGGCCGCCGACGGTCTGGTTGTCCTCTTCCCACAAGGCGATGATCGCGATGTACTGGGTATAGGTCAGGCCCAGCTCGTCAAGGATGGGCTTGTAGGCCCTGCCAAAGGCAAGGTTGGCGGAATAAATCGCAAAGCACAGGAAGTCGGCGAGTTTCGCGCTGCGCGGGTCGGCTTGGTCGGCCGGGTCGGTGGTTTTCATTTGTTTCCTTCTAGGCATCAAAACAGCTTCTGATCGTGCTAGCATTATATATCGGATGCGATTTAGTCGAAAGTATTGACATATCCTGCCGTTCGCGTATTATTCGACTTACCCGATTCAATCGGATACGATATAAACCCTATTACATTGATCAAGGACCCATCATGACTTCCAGCGCAAAAGTACTGTACACAGGTAAAACCCATACCACCGGCGGCCGCGACGGCGCCTCGCACAGCTCGGACAGCCGGCTGGCCGTCAAGCTGTCGTCGCCAGGCACGGCCGGCGAGGGCACCAATCCGGAGCAGTTGTTCGCCGCTGGCTGGTCGGCCTGCTTTATCGGTGCGATGGGATTGGCGGCGCGCGCGCTGCATATCGCGCTGCCGCAAGATGTGGCGGTCGACGCCGAAGTCGACCTGGTCACGGCGGACGGCGCCTACTTCCTGCAAGCGCGCCTGAATGTCAGCCTGCCGGGCATCGCGCCGGACACCGCGCGCGCGCTGACCGACGCGGCGCACCAGACTTGCCCGTATTCGAAAGCGACGCGCGGCAATATCGACGTCGTCATTAATCTGGTGTAACGGCGTATTATGCTGCGCGGCGGTATGGCAGTTGTTGATGGGCCGGGGCCGGCAGCAGCGTGGTCTCGACCGGCCGCAGCAGCGCGCCCGCGTGATCGTCGCGCAACGTAAATACCGCCACCACGCCGACCAGGCTGGTGGCCCGCTCTTGCAGCGCTTCCGCCGCGGCGGCCGCTTCCTCGACCAGCGCGGCGTTTTGCTGGGTCACCTGGTCCATCTGGGCAATCGCCTGGTTGACTTGCTCGATGCCGGCGCTTTGCTCGTGGCTGGCGGAAGAAATTTCGCCCATGATGTCGGTCACGCGCTTGATGCTGGAAACGATCTCTTCCATCGTGGCGCCGGCCTGGTCGACCAGCACGCTGCCGGCCGCGACTTTATCGACCGAATCGCCGATCAGCGACTTGATTTCCTTGGCCGCCGCCGCGCTGCGCTGCGCCAGGTTGCGCACTTCGGTGGCGACCACGGCAAAGCCGCGTCCCTGCTCGCCGGCGCGGGCCGCTTCGACCGCCGCGTTCAAGGCCAGGATATTGGTCTGGAACGCAATCCCGTCGATCACGCCGATGATGTCGGCAATTTTCTTGGCCGATTCATTGATCGATCCCATCGTGTCGACCACTTGCGCCACCACCGCGCCGCCCTTGACGGCTACCGCCGACGCCGACAGCGCCAGGCCGTTGGCTTGCTGCGCATGCTCGGTATTCTGCCTGACGGCGGCGGTCAGCTGTTCCAGGCTGGCGGCGGTTTCTTCCAGCGACGACGCTTGCTGTTCGGTACGCACAGACAAGTCGGCATTGCCGGCCGTAATTTGCCGCGCGGCGACGCTGACCGTATCGGCCGACATGCGCACGGTGGCGATCACTTCGACGATGCGCGCCAATAACTTGTTGAACGCGGTCGCCGTCAGGCCCACTTCATCCATCCGCGCGACCGGCATCGGCGCCGACAGGTCGAGCGATTCGCCGACCCGCTCCAGCGTGTGCTGAATATTGCCCAGTCCGCCGCTGATGACGCGGTAGATATGCAGCGCCATCGCGCCCGTCAGCAGCAGCACGCCGGCCAGCACCGCCAGCATGCCGTACAGCGCGGTGTCGTAGGCGTCCAGGCTTTCCTGCTTGACGTCGTCGATCAGCTTGTTGTTATAGGCCAGGTGGTCATCCATGCTTTTCTTGGCGGCGGCGGCGGCCAGCGCCAGCGGCGTACCTGCCAGCAAGGTGGCGCGCACGCCATCCATGTCGCCCGCATACGCGGCGGTAAAGAACGGCGCCAGCGCTTGCCGGTAAACATCCATCGCGGCCTTGTCGGCGTCCAGCATCTTGCGGTCGGTCTCGTCATAGATGCGTTCCGCGCGATATTTTTCGACGATCGAGTCGAACGCCTGGTTGGCGTCGGCCAGCGATTTATTCAGCGCCGTCTTGTCTTCCAGATTCGAGAACACCGACAGGCGGTAGCCGGCCAGCCGGCTGTCGGTCAGCGCGGCCTTGGCTTCATTCAAGCCCTGGATGCTGGGAATGATACGGCTCTGCACCGTGTCGAAACGCTGCTGGGCGCGTTGCAGTTGCCACGCGCCGCCGGCGCCCAGGCAAATCAGGGCGAGCAGGGCGATGGAGAGGGTCAGGATCAGTTGCTTGGTAATTTTCATATGGATGGCTTGCTGAAAGAAGGCGGCCGGTGGTCTGGCTGCGGTGGATGCCGCAGCCAGCCGCTGCCAGGCGGAACAGGAAAGAAAAAAACGTCAGGCGCTGGCCGAGCGATCGTCACGCAGCCAGCGGGGCTTGCGCGACAATGCGCCGCAGCACATCGCCATGCTCGTGGCAAAGCCGTACGCCGGCCTGGTAACCCACATCGAACAGCAATTGCATGTTCGACGTCGACCAGTCCAGCGTGTCGGGCCAGTGCTCCTCGGGGATGCCGCCCATCAAGTCCAGCTTCAGGATGCGCCGCTTGGCGCGTCCGGTGGCCGCATCGGTGTTGTGCTCCAGTTCGAACAGCCGCTGCTCGGTCTTGGCGATCTTCACCAGCGGCGTGATGATCGAGCGCACCCACGCGTCGTACAGGTTGCGCGGCTTGCGCAGCAGCCGCTCGTCGCCGAGGATGTCGAGGATCACCAGGGTGTCGGTATCGGCATGCTCACCCTTGCCTTCGATAAAGGGATCGAAATTGAGCGTATCGAGCGCCGCGCCTTCGATGTAGTCGTCGCCGCCGATCTCGGTCGGCGCATACAGGAAGGGGAACGACAGCGCCGCCCGCACGTGCACGGCCTTGATCTCGTGCTTGCCCCAGATCTGCATGCGCTGCTGCGTCAGGTTATAGGCGTTGATGTAAAACGCCGGCCGCATCGATGGCACGGCGGAAAAGTCGACCGACTGTTCCAGCTGCGGCAGGTGCGCGCACAGGCCCAGGCTGTTCATCGACAGGTCCGACGGCGATAGCGAGGACATCATCAACTGGGTCCAGTCCGCCCAGACCCCCGGCACGCTGGAAAACGGGAACATGCCGCGGAAGACATCGGCCTGCGTGCCCGGCTTCTGGAATATCTTGTAATTGATCGGGAGCATCTTGTAAATGCTGTCGGCCACGCCGGTATCGGCCCAGCGCTGCAAGGCCTGGCGCGGCGCGCCATCCTTCGGTGCGGTATAAAGCAGGCCCATCAAGACGCCGGCGCCGGACGCGGAAATCACGTCGAACTCGATTTGCTGGTCGACAAAAGCGGCCAGCGCGCCAGCGATCAAGGTCGAATTCGGCGCGCCGCCGCCCAGTACTAAACCGATCTTGGGCAACGCGGAAGGGTATGGCGTATTCACTACTTTCATGTGGATTCCCAGATTGGCGTACAACGTTCAAGCTCCCCCCCGAACCACAGGATTTTCTCCGGATCCGGCCGGCCATCACGCCAATTACTGCAGCGTAATGTTAACTAAATTAGATGTGAAAATAGCATATCAAAATTCCATGCGGCAATTTATTTTCCATATATACGATATTCAGAAAAGCAATATGTAGCAGGCATGCGGCTGGCCCGCCATCAAGGCAGGCAAACATGGCAAAGAAAATAGGAAAAGGAGGGGGCAGGCAACCGAATAAAGACCAGCCGGCAATTTGCCGTGCTCGCCTTTTTGCGCTGGGCGCAATCGCTATCGGGAAAAACCGCTGGCGGTCGAGGCCGCACAAGCATGTTTTTTCATTAATATACTATAAGCCGGCACTCGCACAATTGATTTCCATCAATTCAAGCCACCACAGCTGTCGCGAGGCAAGTCTTGCTGGCCATGCCATGCGGCGAGAATTCCGTACGCACACGCAAGTAATACGGATGGGCAAGTATTCCCGCGCCGGCTTGCCGGCGCTAGACTCGGGCTGCGGCGTCGATGCCGGACCTGCAACTTTTTATAACCTTGCCCGACCAGAAAGCCCGACTTGAGCCAGCCGATACCTCTCTTTCCCCCCAAGCCGCAGCCGGCACGGCGGCGCTCCCGGCGCTCCCTGCTCTGGGCCGCGCCCGCCTTGTTATGCGCGGCCGGTGTGCTGGCGGCGCTGGCGCTGAATGGCTGCGCCGCCATCGGCGCGACGCCGGACGGCGCGCGGCTGGCCGAACTGCGCCAGTCGCCGCAATGGCATGGCGACCACTTCGACAATCCGCAACCGATCTGGGCCAATCTGCGCGGCGCGCTGACACGACTGGTGTTCGGTCCGTCGCCGGCCGGCCAGACGCCGGACGCGCCGCTGCCGGTGGTGCACGACACGGCGGCCAGCTTCGCCCAGGCGCCCGCGTCGGGATTGCGCGTCACCTGGTTCGGGCATTCCTACGCCTTGCTGGAAATCGATGGCGACAAGGTGCTGATCGACCCGTTCGACAGCCAGCGCGCGTCGCCGTTCGGCTGGATCGGCCCGCAGCGCTGGTATCCGTCGCCGGTGGCGCTGAAGGACTTGCCGAAGATCGACGCAGTCGTCATTTCGCATGACCATTACGATCACCTGGACCAGGCCAGCATCGTCGCGATGAAGGAGTGGAGCAATATCTTCGTCGTGCCGCTGGGCGTCGGCGCGCACCTGCTGCGCTGGGGCATCCCGCCAGACCGCATCGTCGAACTGGACTGGTGGCAATCGGCCCATGTTGGCGGCCTGGAAATCGTGGCGACGCCGTCGCGCCATGCGTCCGGGCGGACTTCGCCAGGCAGCAATCAAACCCTGTGGGCCGGCTACGCCATCATCGGCGCGCGGCACCGCGCCTGGTATTCCGGCGACACCGGTTTTCACAACGAGCTGGGCAAGATAGGAGAGCGCCTGGGCCCGTTCGACGTCACTCTGATCGAGGCCGGTCAATACGACGCCAACTGGCCGGATACCCATCTGGGACCGGAACAGGCGGTCGAGGCGCACCGCCTGGTGCGCGGCAAGTACCTGATCCCGGTGCACTGGGCGCTGCTGAAGCTGGCCAAGCATGCGTGGACCGAACCGGCCGAACGGGTGCTGGCCGCCGCCGATTGCCGCGGCGTGCCGGTGCTGCTGCCGCGTCCCGGCGAAAGCGTCGAACCGTCGGACAGCGCCAGCATGACGCCGTGGTGGCCGCGCATCGCATGGCAGAGCGCCGCCGCCCAGCCGGTACTGGCCACCGCGCACGGGGCGCCGTCCGAACGGGTCGAACTGGCGCCCTGCACCCGGCAAAGCAGCGCCCAGCTTTAAATACCGATCCGGGCAGGAAATGCATCGCCGCTGCCGGGGATCGGTTCAGCAGCGCGGCCAAGACAGGCCGCAGCTGCAAAAAACAGTTGCGCATCCTGCCCCATCGGCTGCCAGCGGCGCCCTCCGCCGACAACGGTCAATACCGCATCACCTCATTCCCCGGTCAAGGCCAGGGTATCGATCTGCGCTGTCGGCGCAACGTATCCCGACACACAACAGATACATGGCAGACATACAACAGATACATGGCCTTGCCATACTGGCGACGCTTCTTTCGGGCTCGCGCAGCCCCTGTCGACCACCACCCTCACCAGCAAGGAAATGTACATGAAGAGAACTTACGCCGTCATCGCCAGCGCCATCGCATGCGCCGCTTTCACCAGCGGCGCCGGCGCGCAGGAACGCATCCGGCCGCCCGGCGCAAGGAACGTCATCATCGTCCACGATGCGTTTGTCGACGGCTCGGGCTGGCGCGCGGTGCATGACATCCTGTACCAGAAGGGCTATAACGTCAGCGTGGTGCAAAATACCCTGCATTCGCTGCAGGAAGACGCCGTCGCGCTGGACAAGCAGCTGATGTACGCCGACGGGCCGGCGGTACTGGTCGGCCACGGCTACGGCGGTTCCGTGATCACCATCGGCGGCAGCAACAAAAAGGTGAAGGCGCTGGTGTATGTGGCCGGCTATGCGCCGGACGTGTCCGAAAGCGTGTCGCAACTGGCCAACTCGATGCCGCCCGCGAACGACAGCCTGCGCACCACCTTCGACGGTTTTGTCTTCATTAACCCGGCCTACTTTGGGCGCGACTACGCCGCCGACCTGCCCGAAACAAGCAGCGCCTACATGGCGGTGTCGCAACAGCACGCGACCACCACCGCGCTGGGCGGCCAGTCGCGCACGGTGGCATGGCGCGGCACGCCCAGTTACGGCATCGTGGCCAGCGACGACCGCATCGTCAAGCCGGAATTGCAGCGCTGGATGTATCAGCGCGCCGGCAGCAAGGTCACTGAAATCAAGGCCAGCCATGCGCTGTACATCTCGCAACCGGAAGCCGTGGCCAAGGTCATAGAAGAGGCGGCACTGGCCGCCAAATGACGCTTTAACTTATTTATTTTTTTCTGACGGCACAAATTCTTTCATGACCGCGTCCCGTATCAGCGCTGGCGGCAGCAATCCCTGCGCAAGGATAAAGTCATGGAAGCGCCGTACATTAAACTGATTGCCCAGAGTGGCCGCTGTTTCTTTCCTTAAATCGATCAACTTGCTAAAACCATGGAAATAGCCGGCATTGGATTGTTCCGGCGTGATCGATAAATAGCCGGCCGCTTGCTTCTGCGCAAAGCCTTTTGACAATACCACGTCGTTCGTCAATATCTCGACGGCTTGCTGCTGCGTTACCTTTCCAGCTTGTAGTTCCACTTCCAGGAAAGCACTGGCGGCAGAAAGCAATCTTTGATCCAGCGACATCAGCTGGCCTTCGAGCGGTATATAAGGCGCGATAATATACCGTGCATACATACCCCATCCTTCGACATTGGTTGAATTGGCGGCATACTGGTAACGTGCCTGCGACATTTTATTGTCTATTAACTTGTCAATCTGGAGATCATGGCCAGGCCTTGCTTCATGGGCAATAAGATCCCAGGAAATCGCATCAAAGGTAAAATCATCATACTTGATGGTCTCTTTTCCTCCCGGCGCCACAGGCGGATTGAACGGCAAGATGAATTGGGCGCGCTGCCCTGTATTATTCAGGAAAGACGGCGGCACGATGCTTGGCGCCGGCATTTTTGCGGTTTCCGCCGCGCTAGCCATCCTGACAATCGCCGGTTGATCCGGAAGGGTCAGCTGCTGCTGCTTGCGGATAATCTCTTCAATCTCTTTCAGATGCCCTTCATACAAGGGAAGGATCGCATCGCCATGGATCTGTTCCTTTTTAAGCTCGGCGATCACATCACGGTAATCGGCAGAAGGCAAATGCCGCTGTTCAGCGATCTGCTTTGCAATCTGCTGCATGTCATGCTGAATACTGGTAAATGCGGCATGTGCCGAAGCGGCCAGTTCAGCAGGCGGGATATCAATGCCGGATGCTTCGAGTGCAAGCGCATACTCCTCTGGCGGAAGGCGTGCATCCTGGCGGGCTTTAACCAGCACATGCTGGCGCACCCATAGATCGTATTCCGCTACCTGGGCTTTTATTTTCTGATACGGCTCTTCCCATCCGCTCAGTTTATATTCCTTGCAGAGTGTTTCTATCCTGCCGATCAGAATCGCATTGCGTGACAACCCCGCTTCTATCTGTTGCACGGGTGGATAGACCATATCCTTTCCGGCGATCTGCCGTGCAGTACGTTCGCGCAATAACGTGGCATATGGACGATAACCTTTTTCCATCCCCGCATATTTTCTCATTCTGATGACAGCCGCGTCACGTCTTGCCGCAGGTATTTCATCATTCAGTAATACGCTCAGGCCACCGTACATCATCGCCGCCGCATTCATGAAAGGAACGATGTGTTCCTTTTCAAAATCATGCCGGCGTAGATCCAGCTGTATATTATTAATTAAAATATTCAGATCATGTTTGACTGCAAGATCCTGTTCGGTACGCAAGCTGGCGATATAACTATTCAACAGCAACTGCTTTTCTTTTCTCTGTGTCGCCTGATTGGCCGGGCTGGGCACCGATATTTCACTGTCATAGGGTGCGGCCCCTTCCGCGGACCAATGTTCCGGTGAATATTTTTTATCCAGGTTCATCAGCAATGCCGTGTACCGGTTTGATTTCGCCACCCAGGATGGATCTTGCGCCTCCGGTTTGGTGTGCGCCTTGGCCGCCAGCGGAGAAATACATAATGCCATGACGACATATGCAGCCAATTGTTTTTGTCTCTTTTTCATTATCATTAATGGCTGATTTATAGTTGATTTATGGCGCGCTCATCGAATGCAATCACGATGCATCAGGTCGCGGTCCAGCCGCTGATCGCTGCGATCAGACGCTCGACCTGTTGTTCCTCGGTCGCCCAGGATGTCACCAGCCTGACCACCGATTCCTCTTCGCTGTGTTTTTCCCACACATAGAAGGAGAATGAGGTCTTCAGGAAGGCGATCAAGTCATTCGGCAAGATGGGGAAAATCTGATTGGTCTCGATATTGGCAGACATCCGGTATCCCGCCGCGACAATGCCGTCGCCGAGTTTTTTCGCCATCACGGTCGAGTGCCGCGCCAGCGTGAAAAACAGCTGCTCCGGTCCGAACAACTCATGAAACTGCAGGCCAAGCAATCGTCCCTTGGCCATCAGCCCGCCGCGCTGCTTGATGTGAAACGAAAAGTCTTGCGCCAGCGCCGGATCGGGGATCACGATCGCCTCGCCCAGCAGCGCGCCGACCTTGGTGCCGCCGATCCAGAACGCGTCGGTCAAGCGGGCGATATCGGCCAGCGTCAGGTCATTCAGGTCGGCGCTGAGCGCCGCGCCGAGACGCGCGCCATCGAGCAGCAGCAGCAGGCCGCGCTCGCGGCACAGCTGGGAAATGGCTTGCAGTTCGGCCTTGGTGTACAGCGTGCCGATCTCGCTGGCGTTCGAGATATACACCAGCCGCGGCCTGGCCATGTGCGGGAACTGCTGGTTCGCGTCAAAGGCGGCGCGGATGCTGTCCGGCGTCAGCTTGCCATTGACTGGCGGGACGGTAATGATCTTGTGGCCGGTCGCTTCGATGGCGCCCGTTTCGCGCAGGACGATATGCCCCGACGCCGCCGCGATCACCGCCTCATGCGGACGCAGCAAACTGGCGATCATCGCCAGGTTGGCCAGCGTGCCGCCGGCGACAAAAAAGACCTGGCTCTCCGGATTCCCGAGATGCGCCCGAATCCGTGCCTTCGCTTCGTATGAATAGGCGTCCTCGCCATACGGCGCCTGTTGCACCATATTGCTGGCAACCAGCGCCTGCAGGATGTGTGGATGCGCGCCTTCGCTGTAGTCGTCAAGAAAACTGTAGATAGTCATAATCCTGGTAGCAAAAAGTTAGCGTTTACACTGGCAATCCAGTCACGCCCAGGAAGATGATATCGTATTATGGCCAATAAGGTTGCATCAGAAAATGTTACAAGTAAAGCAACCACGCATGCTGCCGGCAGATACGCCTGCTAATGCCCTAGCGGGACAGCCAGTCGGCGCTGCGCTGCGCCGTGGCGGTCTTCAGGAATGGCAGCACCGCATCGAGCACCTGCTCCGATGCGCCGAAGGTAATCGCATGCCCCTTGCCCTCAAGCGGCACGATTTTCATCTGCGGCACCGCGCGCGCCAATACCTGCGCTTGCGCGTAGGGATTGACGGTATCGGCCGTGCCCCACAGCGCCAGCACCGGGATGCCGGTCTGGCCGAGCGCCGCATAATCGTCCGGCTGCCAGGCCGCGTCGTAGTTGCGCAGCGTGTTCAGCACGCCTTCGGCAAAGCCCCGGTAGCGGGTCTGCGACGCCATCCATTGCGCCATGCTGGCCCGGTCCGGCGAATCCGCATACGCCTTGTCCATCAGCGTGCGCATATTGCTGGCGCCGAAAAAGTGGAATACCGTATCGCCGACCACCGGCCACAGCAGCACCGGATTGACCACCGGCACCCGGCCGCCGCCGGCCGGCGCCATCAGCACCACCGACCTGACGCGGGCCGGCGCTTGCGCGGTGAAGGCCGTGACGATGGCGCCGCCCAGCGATGCGCCGACAATCGCCACCGGTTCCCTGATCTCCAGCGCGTCGAGCAGCTGCCTGATCTGGTCGACGTAAAACTGCCGGGTATAGGGCAGCTTGGGCCGGTCGGAATAGCCGTAGCCGAACAGGTCCGGCACCAGCACCCGGAAGCCCGCGTCGGCCAATGGCTTGCGCCATTTCTCGAAACCGAATCCGCCGACTACGCCGCCATGCACCAGCAGTACCACAGGCCCGTCCAGCGGACCGTCGGCGCGCACATGCATGATACCCAGCGGCAGCTTGACGAACTGTTGCGCCGATCCGCTTTGCAGCAGCTCCTGGCGCGCGGCGTCGTCCAGTTGTTCGGTCGCCGCCGCACTCAGTGGCGTACTGGCCGACACGGCGGCGATGAATGAGATGAATGCTCGTTTAAACCAGTGCATCATGGTGGATGTTCCTGACATGAAGATTAAAATGAATGATGAAATGAATGACAATCAAGCCGGCGCGCCGCATGGCGGAAACAGCAGCCGCACGCTGAATCCCGGATCGCCGAAGCCGGCGCCGGTTTCGATCCACGCATGATGCGTGCTGGCGATGCGCCCGACCAGCGACAGGCCGATGCCGCTGCCGCGCACATTGCCATTGCCGGCCACGCGGTAAAAGCGGATGAAGATGGCGTCCTGTTCCGCGGCCGGCACGCCCGGGCCGTCGTCGGCGACTTCGAGAAACGCCTTGCCTGCGTCGCCGTCGCCGCGCAGGCCGCAACTGATGCGCACCCGGCCGCCTGGAAACGTGTAGCGCAGCGCGTTATCGACCAGGTTCCTGAGCAGGATCCCGATCTCGTCGACATCGCACCAGACCGGACACGGTTCGAGCGCCAGCTCGATCGAGCGCTGCAAGCGGCTGGCGCTGAAATCGAACTCGCTCGCCACATGCCGCACGATGTCCTTCAAGTCGCAGCGCGCGCGCAGCGGCGCGCGGTTGCCCGCTTCGAGGCGGGCCATGTCGAGCAACTGGTCCGACAACCGGCTGCTGCGCTGCACGCCGACCAGTACTTTCCTGAGCGCCTGGCTTCTGTCCTCGTCGGTCCTGGCGCGCATCGCCACTTCCAGCTGGGCCTGCAACGCGGCCAGCGGCGTGCGCAATTCATGCGCGGCGTCGCTGATGAACTGGCGCTCGGCGTTGATGGCCTGGTCCAGATGGGCCAGCACATGATTGAAGGAGTCGACCAGCGGCAGCAGCTCGGACGGCAGCGACCCGGTCGGCAGCGGCGTCAGGTCGAAGCGCGAGCGGCCGCGGGTCGCCTGCTCGACCTTGGCGAGCGGCTTCAATGCCCGGCTGACGGCCCACCACATCATCAGTCCGGCGCAGGCCATGCCGAGCGCCGCAAGGGATACCGCCTTCAGCGAATGCTTCTGGAAGTCCGTATTGATCATGCTGCGGTCGTGGCCGACCTGGACCTGGAACCGGCCGCTGCGGTCCGATACCGCATACACGCGCCAGTTCTGGCCGCCGATGCCGACATTCGAAAACCCGTCGTGGAAATCGGCCCGCAACGGCGTGCGCGGCGCGCCCGGCGTGCTGGCCAGCAGGCGCTTGCCGTCGCCCCATACCTGGAACGTCAGTTCATCGTTGCTGGCCACCACTTCGGGCCGCGCCTGCAAGGCGGCGCCGTTGGCATGGGCATCGGCCGGCGTCATCTGCAACAGCTTGATGGCGATCGATTGCAGCTTGTCGTCCCAGTTGCTGGTCTGGCTATTGGTCGTGATGATGTAGGTGGTGCCCAGCGAAATACTCCATGCGCACAGCACCCACCAGACCAGCGCCCGTATCATGCGTCCCTTCAGCGAACCGGTCATGCCTGCGGCTCCCCGATCATGTAGCCATGACCGTGCACCGTCACGACGATATGGTCGCCCAGCTTGCGCCGCAGCTGATGGATGAACACGGCGATGGTGTTGCTCTCGACCGACATGTGATTGCCATACACGGCTTGCTGCAGGTAGTCGCGGGTGACCACCCGGCCAGGCCGTTCGATCAGCACCAGCAGCGTGCGGTATTCGTGCGCGCTGAGCACCACCCGCTCGCCGCCGCGCGTGACGATGCGCTTTTCCGGATCGACCCGCACCTCGCCGCACGACAGGCAGCCGACCACATGCCCCTTGCTGCGCCGGATCAGCGCCCGCAGGCGGGCCAGCAACTCATCGAACTCGAACGGCTTGATCAGATAGTCGTCGGCGCCGTCGTCGAGTCCCTTGATGCGTTCGCTGAGCTGGCCGCGCGCGGTGATGATCAGCACCGGCGTCGCATCGTAGCGCTCGCGCATCCAGCGCAGCACCGACAAGCCGGACGCGCCGGGAAGACCGATATCGAGCACGATCACCGAGTAGGCGTGGTTCAGCAGCGCGGCCTTGGCCGTGTCCGCGTTGGCGGCGTGTTCGATGGCCCACTCTTGCTGGCGCACGCCGTCGCAGATCGCGTCGGCCAGCAAGGCGTCATCTTCGACCAGCAGGATGTTCATGTATTTACCCCGGATAGACTATCTCAAAACAGATACGTATAGCCCACGAAGGCCGATGACGCACTGGCGCGGTCGACGATCGGACTGTCCTTGATCTCGCTGCCCAGGCGTGTTGCACTGACATCGAAAAACACTGCGTGGCGTGGCATGATGCGATAGTCAAGCCGAACTCCCAGCCGCGTATTGACGGTGCTGCCCGCTTCGTAGAACGGGCGGCCGGCCACGGCTTCTCCGGTCCGTACGCCATAATAGTAGCTCGCATTCTTATGATCGAGCCAGCTGGCTTCGAGGCGTGGCGTAACAGAGAAATTCCCCATCGGAAAACGGCGCTGCACGCTGAATGTGGCGCGCTGTCCCTTGCTGTAGCCGGACGCGTCGGCCAGCCATTCTGCGCCGACGTCGGCGATGGCGCTGCGCCACAGCACGGCGCCGCCCAGCCACAAGCCGGTTTTCCGGTGTTCCATGCCGGACAGGGCGGCCGAGTCGCCGGCATCGTAGCCGGCGCCCGGTTCATAGCGGGCCCGCAGGCGGAAGGAAACCGGCCCCGTGACTGGCAACTTGAGATCGACCAGCGGCCCGGCGGCGCTGAGCCAGCGGTTTTCGTACAGCACGATCGGCACTCCCACCGTTTGATTGGCGACGCCCTTGTAGGGCTTGCGCAGGCTGCCGGCGCTGAAGCCCAGGCCCCATTGCGCGACGCTGGCCGATGCGCTGGCGGGGGCTTCCTGCGCGGCGGCCGGCAAACAGCCCAGCAGCGCGGCCAGCGCCGCGCACAGCATGCCCGGACGCCGCGTGGCGCCGATCAAAAAAGGCAGTCGCCGGCCTGCTTGCGCTACGACGCTCAAACGGTCACTGAATAATGCTGTGTGCGACATCTGTCACTCCTGTGGATGAGATGTGGAAAGCAGGAAAATCCTGCCCGGCGGGTGTGTCGCCATTCTGGATCAATCTTTTTAGGAATCTTTTAACGGGTTCGCGCCGCGTGGCGATCGATCGGATAGTGACGGCCGTACGGCGCGTGGCGCCGCTACGGATCGAAGGGAAGGCTGTCGCCGGAGGGAGGTGAGAAGGGGAATGCCGAGAAATGCGCCGCAGTCCGGCCTAGAAAACCATCTCCCATGTCAGGCGCGCCTGCAGCGTGCCCGGAGCAAGCGAAATGCGGCGTAGTACCCCCCCCTGGTCCAGGTAGATTTTCTCCGAGACCTGGTCCTGCCGCAAAATATTCGACAGCCCGAATCGCAGATGATCTTTCGGCCTCACCTTCCACAGCACATACGCATCCAGGTCGCGCCGCACAGACTGGTAAGCCGCTTGCGTGTCGGAGATGCGTACCGGACCGCCGTTCTTGAACGTCAGGCTGCTGCCCACGGAGACCTGGCCGATCCGGTAATCCGCGCCCAGCATGGCGGACAGCGGAGTCTGCTGGTCCAGGCGGTTGTCCGGCCCCGGCACCGATTCAACCCGCGACCAATTGCGGCTGGCGCTGGCGCGCACATCCAGCGCGGGCGCCGCCCGCCACAGCGTGCGCAGCGGGAACTTCACCTCCAGTTCGACGCTGTAGGTACGCGCGCCGCCATCGTTGACAGGCATCGCCATCCAGCGCCCATCGCTGAGCGACAATGCCGTGCGGGTGTAGTTGCTGATGCCGCGGCCCGATACGCTGGCCGAGAACAAGGCCCGCTCAGCCCAATAATGCTGATAAGAAGCATCGATCCCCAGCGCCAGTTCGGGACGCAGCCCGGGATTGCCCTGGCGGTCAGGCTCGGTCGGGCTGTTATTGATCGACAGCAAGCGGCGCGGCGTCAGGTTGGCGGCGGCGGGCGCCTTGTAAGTACGCGTCAGCGCCAGCCGCAACTGATCCGACTTGGTGCCGGGTATCTTGTACAGCATCTGCAGCAACGGGCTCCAGACATGGCTGCTGCTGGTGCCGGCGTAGCCGTTCACATCGCTGCGCACGCGGATACCTTCCCAGCGCGCCCCCATATAGAGCGCGTAAGCCGGACTGACATCCCACTCGTCCTGCGCGTACAACGCCAGCCTCGACACTTGAGCCGCGCTGTCTTCATTGCCGGCCTCGACCCAGCCGGACGGGACGCTGTCGCGCTGGCTGCGATCCTCGGCACGGCGGCTGTAACTGCTGTCCCAGCCCAGCGACAGCGCGTGGGCGTTCACCGCGGTGCTGAGATATTTCCCGGTCCAGCTCAAGCCGCGCTCGACGGAGTGGATGCCGACACGGCGGCGCAGCGTCGGCACGGCCGGGGTGAAGAAGCCGGTCTGATCGAGATCGCTGTCGTTGCCGGACACGGTGAAGCCGGCTTTGCTATCGAGCTTGGCGCCGCCGCCCAGCTTGTGCATCCAGCTCAAGTCCGTTCGCAGCAGTGCGCCGCTGTCGCGTATTGTGTCGTCGCTGCCGGGATAGGGCGGCGGCGCCCCCAGGGTGGTCGCGGTGTGGATGGCGCTGTCCTGGCTGAAGCGGGTCGCGTTGACGAAGGCCTGCAGCGTCAGGGTATCGCCGCCGGCCAGCGTCCAGCTCACCCGCGGCACCAGAAACAGGCCACGGAAGATGCCGTCGCTGCGGTTGCCGCTGGCGCGCCGCAGCGTGGCCGTTCCAGTCTCGTCGTCGGCCTCGTCCCAGGACGGATTGTCGCGCCGGATATGATTGTAGACGCCGTTGACCGCCAGCGAATACGACATGTCATCCTTGCGGTCGGACAACTGCAGGTTAAAACCCGGCATGAAATAGCCGCCACCGCCGCCAACAGCGGGCTTGAATTCGCGCTGCGCCGTGCCGATGGCCTTTTTCAGCACGATGTTGATGGTGCCGGCAATGGCCTCGGTGGAAAACTCCGCGCTGGCCGCGCGCTGCACTTCGATGCGCTCGATGACGCCCGGCGCCAGCGAGTCGATCGAGAAGCCGGCCGGGGCCCGTTCGCCGTTGAGCAGGATCTGGGTATAACCGCTGCCCAATCCACGCATGCGGATTTCCCCGCCGCGCCCGGGCGCGCCGCTAACGGTGATACCGGGCAGCCGCTTGAGCACATCGCTCACCATGGTGTCGCCAAATTTCATGATTTCGTCATGCTGGACCACTACCTTGTTGGCGGTGTCGTCGCGCCGCGCGTCATAGCCCGAGGTATCGGCGCGCACTTCGACGGTTTCCATCTTGACCGGCCCGGCAGCGGCGGCATGGCGGGCCGTGGCGGCGCACATCGTGCCGGCAAGCAGCAGCAGCAGCAGGCGGCATCGCTGCGTTCGGAACGGCATCAGCGCAAACGCCCTTCCTGCTCTACCCTGGCGAGCAATTCATCCATGATCTTCTCCGCCGCGCTGTAGCGCATTTCGTCGGTCTGCCCCCAGTAAGGCAGCTTCATGCCAGCCATGCCGGGCGAGGTCAGATAGCGTCCCCCGATGACCACCGACGGCACCCGCTCCACCTTGTAATCGTGCTGCAGCCTGTCGGCCTCTTGTATCTTTTCCTGCACTTGCGGCGATTGGTAGGCGGCCTGCCATTGCTCCTTGCTGATGCGCTGCTCTTGCGCGAAAACGCTGATGCTGTCGTCGGTGTTCAAGGGCTTGTGGCCGAGATGGATTTTCTCAAAGATCAGCGCATGCATGTCATCCAGTTTACCCAGCGCATCGAAGGCATAGTACATTTTTTGCTGGGGAATCTGCTTGTCGCGCACGGCGAACGGCACCCGGCGCAGGGTGATACGGTCGGCATGCTTTGCAACCCACGCATCCAGCACATCATTATATTTATAGCAATGCGGACAGCCATACCAGAAAAATTCGATCACTTCGATCTTGCCGGCGGATGCCGGCGTTGCCGGCTTGGGCAATTCCAGATAGGCCGGCTGCTGCTCGCGCACCGTCGAGAAGTACACGCTCCAGGCGGCGGCCAGGCCCGCCAGCAGCAGCAGGCAGGCAATCAGGAGGTTCAGTTTGGTCATGCGCATGAGATTCCTCGTCTTTCAGGAGTGGGCGCGGCGCCTGTCAGGCGGCCGCTTTCATGATAGGGGCGGCCGGCGTGCCGCTTGTCAGCATGGCGACGCGAATACGGCCGATCGCCGGCGCCTGTTCCTGCTGCAGCCGGTTCAGCGCGTAGTTCAGCATCTGGCGCGTCATCGGCGAAATATTCAGCAGCGGCAAAGTACGGTAAACAATGTTGAGCAGCCAGCGATAGGCGCTGAATTCCAGGCCGAATGCCCTGGCGCCGCCATCCTCGTCATAAAAATAGCGCTGGTGGAAGGCGGACACCTGCTGCTGGTCCGCCAGGCGTTCGCGCGCAAACGGCGAGCGCGCATGGATCACGCCATCCCGGGCCAGCTGGCAATGCTCAAGGAAGCTCGCCACCAGCGCCTGCGCCAATTCGCTGCTGCGGTGGCCCGCTTGCGCCAGGTCCGCTTCCAGCGCGTCCAGCCAGCACAGATAGCTGCCGTGCGCGGCGCCATACCCATCGCTGAAACGGCGATCGATGATGGCTTGCTGTTCGGGTTTGAGACCGTGGCGCCAGAACACATAGTTCGAGTGATACGACAGGAAGCCGTTATACTCAAACACCTCGGGATCGTCGGATGGCGCGGGCGGATAAACGCAGGCCAGCATGACCATCAATTCGAATGCGAAGCGCTCGTTGATGCCGCCATCGGCGCCGGACCAATGCGCCACCACGGCCTTGTGCAGGCGGATCTGCGTGTCGAATACGCTGCGCCATTGCTGCGGCGACTCGTACTTCGCCGCCAGTTGCTCCAGCGTCGTCATGTGCACACTCGCCGTATTATTCGGTTCAATCACATCCGGATCGATACCGGCCGCCTCCAGCGTATTGAGCCGGACTTGCAGCGCCCGGTGAGCGGCGGCGTCGAGCGGAGACGATGGACAGCGCTGCAGGAAGGTATTGCTGCGCTCGAGCAGCGCCGCCTGCCACGCATCGCGGTAGAACGGTGCGCCGGCGTCCAGCGTCAGCAGATAATGCGGGCCGTTTTGCCAGCCGCGCGCGATGTTCCAGCGATAGAAATAGCGCTCCGCCAGCCAGCGCTGCAGCGGCACTAGCAATTCATGGTAAAAGCGGCCATGGTTTTCCGTGTAGTTGATCCGCAGCTGCATGAACTTCATTGATAGGCCTCATTCAGGACGTAAAAGGAGAACAGCCGGATATTCGCTTCCTTGGCCGGCGTGACGCCGGCGCGGTTGAACGACATATGCAGCAGTGACGTGCAAATCGCCGGGATGCCGGTGCAGCCGCTGTCGGCCAGCCGGGCCACCAGCGTGCCCAGGCGCTGCCCCAGCGGCAGCAGATACTCGGGGAAGTACGCTCCGCGCAGCACGCTGTCATGCTGCGCGAGCAGCGATGCATGCAATGGCGGGATCTTGCCGGCCGAACGCAGGGCGACGTGGCGCCGCACCGCGTCCGCCTGCGCGCTGCCGCACGTGAAACGCAGATAATCGCGGTGCAGTCCATGCCGGGCAAGGATGTGGCCATGGATCAGGCAGTAACCGAACAGGATCTTTTCCAGTTGCGCCGGCGCTTCCTGCCGCAGCATGGCCAGCATCACCCGGCTATCGCTGATAAATTCGTCTTCGCACAGGGCCAGACCGGCAGGACCGCCGTAGCGCGCCGTCTCGGGCTGGTAGGCAATCAGGTGCATGCTGCCATTGGCGTGCCAATAGCGTTCCTTTTCCGTCTCCAGGTGGCTGGCGTAGCCGCGGTAAAACAGCTCGGGGTCGAGCGCGGCGACAAACCGATGTTCTTCCCAGTAACGGCTGACCGCCGCTTCGAGCGTGGGCAACAGGGCCGCGTCGCGGAAGCGGATACGCAGGTGCGGGCCGCCCAGCCAGTAGCGCACGAAAAAACAATGCTCGCGCAACGACGCCGGCAATCCGGCCAGACAGGTCTGGATGAAATGGGTCAGCCGGGAAAAATCGTGAATGAAGACATGCAGCGAACTCCAGCCGCGGCCATCCTGCTCGGGCAGCGCCGCGTTCATCGGCTCGACAAGCTTTGCCGCGGCGGCATGTCCAGCGTGATCTGGCCGGCGCCCACCGACACCCGCAAACGGATTCCCACGCGTTGCCGGTCGAGCGCCAGCCTGGCGCCCAGCAAGCGATAGCGCTGCACGCCGTCGGGCCCGAAAATGTCGCCCATCGAGACGCTGGCCTGCAGCGTCGACAGGCTGTCCCACAGCGACGAGGCGAAGTCGATCTGCCCGCCGCTGAGCTGAATATGCAGCGCCGGGCTCCAGTCCGGATTGAGCAGCAATTCGGCGTAGGGCTCAGTCTGGCAATCAGGATCGCTGCTGACCACGCGATAAGCCCCGCCGGCCTGCCGTTCCAGCGCCAGCGCGGGCAGGCAGGCGTGCGGCTGCGGCAGGGCGCGCAGCGCGTACGACTCGACGCCGGCGTCCATGCGCACCAGGAAGTGCCCGCGGCTCAGGTCGAGCGTGGTTTCTTCGGCCAGCGCCGCCGGCGCCGAGCACGCCGCGGCCAGGTGCAGCAAGCCGCCTATGATATGTTTTTGCATCGCGTATTTCCTTGGGATCGGTTAACTGGGCAGGTGAATTTAATACAGGCTGATGCCGCCATATGTGAGCGCCACCTGCATCGCCTGTTCGCCCGTGTCGCGCTGCAGGCTGGCCGCCGCGCCGACCAGGAACGGGCGACGCCGCTCGAGCGCCAGGTCGCGCCGGTGGTTATGGATGCCGCCGACCTTGACCGCCAGGTCGATGCGCTTGTATTGCGCCATCCCGCCGCTGATGCGCACACCGCCGGCGCCCAGCTCCAGCGAGAAACTCGATTGGGCAGACAGCCTGAGCGTGAATACGGTTCCTTCGTGATCGCCCTTGCCATGGCAGCTTTTCAGATGGCGCGCCTGCAGCACTTCGCCGACGGTGGTGATTTCCACTTCCGGCTGGCAGGTTCCCTGGGCACGGTAGCTCAGTTCAGGCGGCGTATCAGGCGGCACGTCGATTAATTCCACGTCGACGCCGCCGGCATCGATGCGGATATGCTGGAGCGGCGACGGGGCGGCGGCGGCGGCGGCCGTACTGGCGCCGAGCGCCAGCGTAAGGAGGGCTTTGATCATGAATGGATTCCTGTGTGGGTGGTGCGGTAATCGAAGACGACTTTGCCGAGCCGGTCGCCGGCCAGGTAGGAACGGGCAATAAACGGCTCCAGCTGGCCGGCGCCGAATACGGCGTCCAGCGCCACCGGCAGGCGCCCGGCGCTGTAATCGGCCAAGGCCGCCTCTAGGTCGGCGCGGTCGCCGAGGTTGTTGCCGATTACATGCAGGTTCTTGCGGATGATCAGGCTGAACATCTCGTCCAGCGACAGGCCGCGATAAGCGAACGGGTCATGGGGCGCGCTGAACTGTTCGTACACGCCGCAGGTAATGTACTTGCCGCCACGCTGCAGATGCGGCACCAGCTTGCGCAGATAGACATCCATGAACGGATCGATCACCGCGTCGAACTTGGCCATGCCATGCTGCGCCAGGTAGGCGGCCAGCGCATCATGGGGAGGCTGCTTGCGGTCCAGCACGCAGCAGCCCTCGACGCCGAGTTCGGCGAGGTGGGCGCGCATGTGCGGCGAAGTGGTCAGCGCGTGCACCCGGTGCCCCTTGGCCAGCAAGGCGTGGATCGCGAACTGCGCGGTATTCGATGCCGCGGCCGTCACCAGCACATGGTGCTCCGGACGCAGCTCAAGCCGGCGCACCAGCGCATACGCGGTCTGCGCGCCGACGCTGAAGGCGGCGGCTTCGGCCAGCGGCATGCTATCGGGGAAACGCATCAGTTTGGCTTCATGGCAGATCTGCAGCTCGGCCGAACCGCGCTGGGTGGTCAGCCCCAGATGGCCGGCGCTGTCGTCGACCGAACCGTTGCCAAACACCCGGTCGCCCGGCTTGAAGCCCTGCACCAGCGGCCCCGTCTTGACTACCGTGGCGGCAAACTCCGAGCCGAGCACCAGGTAGCCCTTGCCATCGTCCTGGCGCGCCACGTTCAGGAAGCGCGCCTGCTCGCGGTAGTTGCACGAAAACGCATGCACGCGTATCAGCACATGGTGCGCATGCCGCTCGTCGCCGGCGTCGAAATCGATGTCGTCTTTCTCGATGACGGCAAAGTCAACCGGCGTGCCATGCATGACGCTGCGGCACGATTCGCGCACCGGCAACCGGCCGGCGCTTTGCGGCGTCATCACCACGAAGCATTTCACGCGGCCTCCGCGGAGACCGGTGCGGAAGCGCCGCTGGAGGCCGGGGCGGCCGGGGCCTGTCGCAACAATTGGCGTTCCTTGCCGACATAGTACAGATAGCAGCCAAGGAAGGTCAGCACCGCGGCCACCGCCTCGGCCCAGGCCGCGGCCTGCACGCTGCCGCCGATCAGCAGCCGTACCGCCAGCACCGGCAGCAGCGTGCAGATGTACATGGACCAGATGGTCAGTGCCAGGGTGCCGCGCGTATCGCCCAGGCCGATAATGGCAAACAGGAATGGGAACGACGCCATCAGGCACGCCCAGGGCAGCGAGGTGATGCGGATATAGTCCAGCGCCTTGGCGGCCACCGCAGGGTCGGGAATAAAGACATGCATGAACAGCGGCGCCAGCAGGATGAACGGCAGCATCAGGAGCACGCACAGCACGAACACGCGCATCGCCATCCAGCGCACGCCAGTACCGATATGGGCAATCTTGCCGCAACCGCCGTTTTGCGCGGCAAACGGAATCATCGACGTGATCGCGCCCATCAGCACGGTCTGCACAAAACCGGTGAAATACTGCGAGATGGTGACCGCTTCCAGCGTACCGGCCTCGAAGTAGGACAGCATCAGGTACAGCAGGTAGAACGACAGCTTGAGCGAAAACGCGTTCAGGGTTTCGGCGCCGCCCAGCTTGATCATCGGCTTCCATTCGCTAAATAGCGGCAGCACGCGCAATTCCACGCCCAGCCGGAAAGGGAAGACGGCGCGCTTGCCCATGTCGTACGCCAATACCAGCAGGCCGCACGCGCGCGAGCCGATCAACGCCAGGGCAGCAGCCTGCATCGGATCGTATTCGTGGCGCACCGCCAGCCAGATCAGGCACGGACTCAGCACCAGCGCGCTCATGAAACTGGTGATCTTGAAGCGGCGAATCACCACCACCGCGCCCGCCATGCGCGCCAGCAGGCCTGCGTACATATGCAGCATGATGATGACGTAGCCGAACCAGTAGACTTGCAGGTAGCGCAGCACCTGCTGCTTGATATCCGCGTCGACGCCGAACATCGATATCAGGCCCGCAGCCCAAACGCCGCCGCTGGCGGCGATCAGAACGGAGATGACCAGGCTGCAACCGAAGCCGAAGTTGATCAGGTAGCGCGCCGTGGCATGGTCTTTACGGCCGAATGCCTGGTTAGCGTAGATGTATATCGCAGCCAGCAGGCCGCCAAGCACCGCCTCGAGCAGGCCCACCACCGCCACCGAGATGCGCAAGGTCGCGGGCAAGTCGCTCTCGTCGGTGAGCGCCATCAGCCAGCCCAGGTTGATGAACATGCCGGCGTAATCCATCAACGCCAACAGCATCATCGGCAATGAAAAGCGGAGCAGGGATTTACGTACGTCGTCGTCGGTGAAATCGATGTTGGTCATAGCGTTTCTGTCACAAGGTGGGCGTACCCGGGGTTACTTCAAAGATGATTTCGCTGGCGTAGCGCTGGCCGCCATGGGATGCATACGCGTTGTCGCTGTCGGGCAGCACTTCCTCGAGCGAGGCCAGGTCGAACGCGCTGGAGAACATACGGCCAGTCATGCGCGCCATGATCGGCGCCGCGAAGTCCAGCAGCACCGGTTTCTTGCCGTTGGAAACGTCGCGGTCGAGCACCTTGGCGGCCAGGTGACGCCGCAGGAACACGCGCTGCGGCAAGCCATGCGCGCGGCGCCAGGCGTCGAGGCGCAGCAGATAGCGGGCCGCCTCTTCGCCGGCGGCGCGCTGCGGCAGGCTGTCCCGGTCGACCCACCACTGCTGGCGCGACAGCACCACATCGCGGTAGCGGATGCGCGGAATCCGGATGACGCCGCGCTGGCCGGCATCGGCCACCATCTTGTGCAGTCCGAAACGGAAGGCGAAATAGCACGGCGCGTCGGCCATGCTGAAACGCATCAGCATCTCCAGCAGGCGCGGGTACAGTTCCTTGACGAACAGGCCGGTCTGGCGCAGGTGTACCGGCCGGCCGCCGGGCCCGGCGCTCAACACCGGATAAGCCGCTTGCTCGGGCCAGTGCACACTTAGCTCGGAGAGCCGGACATCGGCGCCGCCGCTGTCCGGCGCGCCATCGAGCCAGATGCGGCGGCCGCAGATGCGCGGCCGGAAGGCGGTGTTGAAGCCGAAGGTGTCATAAATATCGTAGGCCTCCTCGAGCTCGGCGCCATAGGCGGCGCGGCACTGCTCCAGCACGTCGCCGGACGCGCCGAAGGTGAAGAAACGCGAATAACAGCGCAAGTAGCCGCTATCGATATTATTGAGCACAAAGCAGCCGTCCATCAGGTGGCCGTAAGCGGCGAAGGAGATGCCGCGCGCCGGCGCGGCGGGCACGGCGTCGAGCACGATCTCGGCGGCGCCGCGGCGCGCCCAGATCTGCTCGTACAAGCCGATCAGGCGCAGCGTCTTGCTCTCGGGTTGCACCCGGTCGGCAGCATGGCGCGCCACGGTCTGCTGTACCAGTTCATAGAAGTCGAACACCTTCATCGTGCGGCCGCCGGCCAGCGCCGCGCGCAGCGTGGCCAGCATCGCATCCGAATAGCCGCTGTTGAAGTTGTAGCCGAGGTAGTGCGCGACGAATTCGCGGATCTGCGCGCCGTAATTGCCCACCATCGCCTCCGACAGCGGGGCCAGCTCGGGCAGGTAGCTGTCGTGATATACCAGGCCGCCGGTTTTGACCAGCGGCCAGCCGAGCAGCGCGGACAGGGTTTGCAGCCCGCCGTGCAAGGCGTCGACCCGCTCGAACAGCGTGGCCGGATCGGCGCCTGGAAATTGTCTGTATGCCGTGTCCATCTCCGCCAGTACCTCTGCCACCGGCGCCGCCGACGCATCAGTTGCGGCGACGCTGCGGGCGATGGCCAGAAAGTCCTGCAGCAGGTGGGCACTTTCCTCGTCGAGGCGGGGCTGAAAGTTCAACACCCCCGCCATCAGCCATTTTTGCAGCACCGCGGCGGGATCGGCGCCCGCCGGCAGCCGCTGCGCAATGGTATTCCAGGACAGCCAGCCCGGTTGGCCGTCCTCGGCGGCGAACAAGGCCACGTTCGGAAAGCGCGTCTTGCTGAACGAGGTACGGTAAGGATAGACATCGGCACGATCACCGAACAGGTAATAGTGCTGTTCGCCATCGACCTCGCGGCAGTTTTCTGTCAGGCGGAAACGCCAGTGCGCGTAATGGCGCAGCAGAAACCGCTCGAACAGCTTCATCAAGGTCGCCCGATCCAGGCTGAAACGATCCTCGCTGCGGCGCGAGCGAAGCAGCGTGGCGCGTTCCTCGGCACCTGCCTGCAAGGGCGCGAAGCCCACCGAGGTGAACGACGAGAATGGACTGACCTTGGCAATGCCGCGGGTCAGGTAGCGAAACAGCGTTTCCTCGTCGTTCAGCGCTTTCTTGCCCTGCACGCTGACGCTGCCGGCGTAGGCCAGCGCGGCGCGATAGACCTGGCCGCGCGTCATCGCCAGTCCTTGCAGGAAGCTGGGCTGGCGCACCAGGACGCGCGCGGCGGCGCGCGCATCCTCCGTGGCGCGATCGAACAGCGCCAGCAGCGCCGCTTCCTGCTGCTGCACCGCCTGTGCCTGGCGCAGCCAGGGCAGCAGCGCGTCATGGCTTGCCAGTAACTTGCCGAAGCGCGCCAGCACCGACGCGATGGCGGCGCGGCTGAAGATGGCGCGCTTGGCAGCGATCATCAGGCGATACTCGGCGCAGCCGGTGGACGCCAGCTCGAACAGCAGCGCGCACACCTGCCCGCGCATGGCGTCGAGCCGCTCCCTGGCCGTGTGCAGCGCGGCCAGCCGCTGTTCCGATTGCTGCGCCCCCATCAGCGCGGACAGGCTGTCGAGCGGCAGATTATTGGCGCGCACCACCACGTACGGCACCAGCGTCGAGGATGTACTCATCGCAGCACACCGAGCGCGTCGCCGCAGCGGTTGCGCACCACCATCAAGCCATAGTAGGTGCGCACCCCATCGTCGGCGTTGCGCAGCAAGCGGTCGATGCCGAGCTGGTCGTAGCTGCGGAAGGGGCGGCCCAGCATTTCGCCGTCCAGGATCACGCGGATCAACTGCTGGTTAAGAAAGCCGAGCACCAGGTTCATTTCCAGGAAAGCGTCGTCGGCACATGCATAGGCGAGTTCATCGATACACCAGAACACCATCGCGGGGACGAAGCGGAAGTTGAATGAGGGATAGTTATACAGACGTTCGCAGTGGTCGATCGGATCGTCCGGCGTCAGGCAGGCCAGGCCGTCCGGGTCGACCCGATAGATGCCTGCGGCTACCCCCGGGCTGGCGCGCAGGCACAGCTTGGCGGTCAGCTTCAGCCGCTGCGCACCGGGGAAGAGGCGCACGGCCTCGCGCACCGCGTCACCGATGGCGGCCGTGAGCTGTGCCAGATGCTGCTGGCAGAATGTCGATGGCGCGGGAAAGAAGCCGCGGAAAAAGCGGCCGCTGTTGCGCTCGCGCGCGAAGTGGCGGTGCGCCGCCAGCGGGTCGGACACGGGCTCGGTGGAGCCATCCTCGCGCAGCAGCAGCTTGATCGCGCCGGCGGCCACCTGCGGAGCGACGCCGATGCCCAGTTGCCCCGCCAGCAGCAGGAATTCGGACAAGAAATGTCCGCATTCAAGTGCAAACAGCGACTTGCGGAACAAATTGTAGAGCGGCGCGTAGATGTCGAAATCGGTTTTAATACACAAGGCATACGGCGCGTCGTCGCCGATGCCGGCCGGCGCGGCGCCGAGATGACGCATGCTGAGCGCATCCATGTCCACATGCCACAGCGCTTCCCGCGCCCGCTCCTCGAGCAGGAACTGCATCGGATAGTAGCCACGCGGCGAAGGATAGCTCGCATGCAGGCCGTAGCCGGTCAGCGGCGTCACGCTGCCCGGCAAGTGTACCTGCAGCAGCACGGTCAGCAAGCGCTGGCGCAATTCACCCCGCGGCGCCTCCTGCCCGGTCACCAGCGCGCGGAACAGGGCCGACAAGTCGACGTCGCGGCCCTGGCCGCCGGCGCCGCGAACGAACTGGTGGTTCTGCTCGAACCGGTCCGGCGCCCTGGCGTGGGTGATCGCCTCGCTGGGCGACAAATAACGGAAAGCGAATTCGTCTTCGGCCAGGCGGCCGGTCGGCGTGATCATGGGATACTTATCCTAGCGGGTGGATCAGGGGAGCGGACAAATCGGCGTCGAGACGCACCCAGGGAGCGCGGCGCGCCGCGCGTTGCAGCCGCTGCGCCGGCACCGCGGCGCAATGGTCTCCAAAGGCCAGCGGTATCGTGCCGGGTATGAACACGCGCGCGCTGGCCAGTCCCAGCGGTTGCAGCATGGCCGGCGTATTGTCGACCGAGACCAGGCGATAGCCTGCGTCGGCGGCCTGCCCGCACAGCCGCCGGTACGCCGCCGGCGCGGCACATGGCTCGATCAGGTGACGCGCGATAAAATCGGCATAGTCCAGCGACGGCGTGGCGCCGCCGAGAAAGTCGAAACAATGGCGCTGTGCCGCGTGGCCGTAGTACAAGGCCTGGCTGTCGTTGCGCAGTCGCTGCAGCTCGGCCGGATCGCGCTCCAGGCGCCGCTGGTGGCGGGCGAAATTACGCTCCGCCGATCCGATCAGCGATTGCGCTTCCGCCAGCGCCGAACGCAGCGCGACGGCAGCATGCGGATGGCTGGCCGCCGTAACGAACGCGGCCAACCTGCCGCTGTCGCGCCCGAGCATCAGCACCAGCGTACTGGGCACCGGCAAGTCGAGCGTGATGTCAAAGCACAACACGTCGTAACCGGCCAGCCCGAGCAGCATCAACAAGCCGGCGGTATGCTGGCACGTGGTGGCCACCACATCGATGCGCGGCGGCGTCGACCGGCTGTACCACATAGTGAGCAGCGCATCGCGTTCGATCACTTCGAGCGCCCCGAACAGCGCGGCTTCTTCGAATGAGTTGCCGAGCGCGCAGCCATTGCTGTTCTGATAGCGGCTGAACGGTACGCCAGGATCGAGCAAGTAGTTGACCATGGCCAATGGCACCAGCGCGGCACCACCATCGTCTTCCAGGCGCGCGGGCAGCCATTCCATCGCACGGTCGCGCTGGAATCCCGGCACCAGGCGCTGACATTGCTCCTCGCTCAGTCCCAGCAATTGCTCCGGCGCCAGCGCCTGCTGCCGCAAGCCGGCATGGCTGCCGGTGACGCAGTTGTCCGGCCTGGCCAGGCCGGCCCAGCGCTCGCAATATTCAAATACCGCGCCGCACCTCATCTGCCGCTCCGTGCCGCCGCGCCCGATGCCCAGCATGCGATGCTGCTGCGAATAGCAGTGGTAACTGTCATGCCCCGGAGTGGCATGCAGCGATGTGCCGTGCAGCGAGGCGTTGCCGAAGGCTGCCAGGATGTCTTCCAGGCGAGCATTGCCGGCGCGGCACGATTCGTTATCGGGCGCCGGCAACGCCGCGGCGTGCGCCGTCGTGGCTGGCTGGGACGATGGAAAATACTTGCGGCTGAAGGCGCCATTCAGATACAGGTACATGCCAGCGCCAACGCCGCTGTCGAGCGCCGCCAGCAGCTCGCCCAACAGTACGTCAAGCTGGATCTGCAGCACGGCAGTCCAACGCCAGCGGCGTTGGAAGCGCGGGAATGTGGCGAAATCGCTGGAAAAGGCGCGCACCGCCTGCAACTCGGGCAAGCGGGCCCCGCGCAGCGGCAACAGCGCCAGCGTATCGCCGGTGGCGATGATGACAATATGCGGCAGCTCCGGAGCGACGGCCGTAGCGGCGGCCTGCAGGTTCGCCACCAGCACCAGCCGCCGGCGCAGCGGGCTGCGCGCAAGGTAGTCGGCTAACGGTAACGCGGCGCTCATGCGGCGGCGACAGGTTCGGTCAGCGCCAGGAACGGGCTCGCAGCGACCAGCACATCCTGGATCGGCGCGATGCCATTGCGCTGTTGCCACAACGCCGCGTACAAGGCCAGCAAGGCGGCCTCGCGCAAGTCCGGCGGCAATTCACCGCCATGCGGCAGGAACAGCGTCGTGTGACCGGCGCACAATACGGTGCAGGCGCTGAACCGTGCGTCGGCGGTCGGCAGCACGAACCAGCGCACGCGCTGGCCAAAGACGGCGTTGATGCAGAACTCGATATACGTTTCGTACGCCCCAAGTTCCACAGTGCATGGCCGCCGTTGCGCGGCTTGGCCGGAGCGCAGCGGCTGCACCACCTGCTCAGCCTGCAGTTGTTTGGCGCGCAACTCGGATGCGGCTTGCGCCTCGACGGCGCAGCCTTGATCGAACCAGAGACCATGCAGTGACACTAGCTGCGCCAACAGATTGGCCTCGCATTGCCGTCTATGACGGCCGGCCGCAACCAGGGTACGCCCATCGTGCCAGGACAATACCGTGGAATACAGCTTGATGTGGCTCGCTGGATCGGTGCGTTCAAGCAACGGCTGTAGCGGGAACAATGGTTGATGCAGCAGGCGCTCCAATTCCACCGCAACCGCCGGTGCGGACGATGGGCGAGCCACTGCGGGCGCAGCATCGCCGGTCAGACCATCCAGTAGCGGCAGCAAGCGATACAGGTGGCCGAAGCGCGTGGCATTTTCACCGTTCAGCTTGTAATACTGATAGCGTCCGGCATCGACGCGGCGAATATTGCACAGGTTATCGAAGAAAAACAGCGAAGCGGTCGCTCCAGCAACCAGCTCACCGGGCTGGGACACGGCGCCGCCCTCGCCAGGATGCCCCCCGACACGCAGGTAATCGTCACTGCGCAGCAGGCACAGATTGCCATTCACGTAGACGGCGATCAATTGCTCGGTAGCGGCGCACTGCGTCAATATGCGCTGGTGCACGGCGACGGCGTCCCGAACCACGTGCAACACATGGTCGAAAGAGGGCATCGGCGCCAGCCCCGCCGGCGATATGACATGCAGCTCGGCATCGGGCCAGCGGCGCAATTCGGCAAAGCACCGCTGCAGCTCGGCTACGCTCCAGCGAGGCTGGCCGTCGACGGCGGTATCGATCACGGTCAGCATGCGCGTGCCGAGGCGGGCAAAGGTTTTCACCGCGCTCATTAGCGCAAAACCGCCAGCGACGATCAAAATGCGGCCCTGTTCAAAGCGGCGGAAGGTGGCGGAACTATCGTCGCTGTACAAACGCAAATAGTTCAGAGTATCTTTCACTGCGGCAAGTTCAAGCTCGTCATCGACATTCGTCACGCGGAATGCGGCATGCTTGCTCGCCAGGAAATCCATAAACTTCAGGGCGCTGGCATGGTGCTGAGGCGGTATCGCCGTTAATACTTCCCCCATCGGACGTATACCATCGACCAGGCCGAGACAGTCATATAACGAATTAATAACATCATGCTGTAAACGCAGAATAAAGTTTTTACCGGCGTATTGCACATGCAATCTGTCTTCCGCACCTTTTATAAATATATCGGGCCGAACGTTATATATATCGTCTAATAATATTTTCGGCATGGCATCACGTTATTTCGGGGAAAAATATGAGGCTCCCCTGCCATCGAACTCCAGGCCGGGGAGCGGCACCTGCCTGCAAACCGGCCGGTAAATGACCGGCGTTGCAGGAAGTAAAGCACTTAAAACCTATTCAGCAGGAATATATTGCCTGCGAAGACAGGTTCTTAGCAGGAACTTTCTTGCTCTACGGCCTTGGTGCAAGTCGAGCCAGCGCAAATGGTCGACGATGCGCCCATTTCTTCCATTGCAGTAGCTTCGCTCATTTCGAGGATTTCAAAATCAAATTCTTGGCTAATAACAGCTTCCATATTCTCTCCCTTTTAAAAAATAGGCACCTGAATCAGTGCATAAAAATCATAACCTCAATAAAAAATCATGTCCATATTAGTTTTTATTATGTCAATAATTTTAAAAAGTGAGATTGTGAGAGATTTCTTATGGACATTTTGATATAGATCAATACTGCAGTGCCACCGACCTCCATTAAAAACAATTACTTATGCAATCAAGTCATGAGCGCGATTTGCAAGTAAAAAGAACCCGAAGAAGATCGCGGCATGAAAATGAAGATTATTTGCATGAAGATTATTAAACGTTGCATTATTACAACGACATCAACGTCACTGATTGTGGCACTAGCAACACAATAAATCGGAAACCCACTGCCCCCGGCGGCAGTGGGCAAGTCATTCCAGACAGCGCCAGAAACAGATCGCCCGGCAGTACCGACAGTCACTCCTGCGCAGAGCTTGGCAGATGCCGACGAACAGGCGGCTAACGATGGTGCCGTCCCGCGCCATCAACCGGGCCGGACGGTTCTTCAATCTCCGTTGAAACTGGTGCGAACTGCCGTTGGTGGCCAGCATGTGCCATGGATGCAGCGCCAGCAGGATGCCGGCCGAGCCGATATAGAACGGCAGAATGCGGTGAACCACCTGGTTGGTGGCCGCTGGTATCGACTTGCCAGGATCGTCCGCTTCGGCGGCGCTCACGCCGGGCAATTCCAGGCCGCTTTGTGGCGGCGCGCTTGCAGCGATGAACCTGCCAAGAGGCTGGAAAATGAGCACGCCCTAGAACGTGAACACCGCGTAGCCGTCGGCCGCCATCCGCGCGATGCTGGGCAGGCCGGACGTGCCGGGCACGCTGTTGTCGGTGATCAGGTCGAAGCCCGCTTTTTCGGCGTCTTCCCGGGCGCCGAACACGTCGGCGCAACCGCAGGAAATACCCACCACGTTATCCTGCACCGCTTGGTACAGCGCGTGCACCGGATGCGAGGCCTCGGCCAGCACGCCCGGCCAGCGCGTGCCGGTACCCTGGAAATAAATGCCGACGTCGGCGCCTTTTTGTTTGAAGTCGTACGCGGCGGCCAGGCCGTTAAACATGCGGCCCAGCGCCTCTTCGCCGGCTTTTGGATCGGACAGGATGATGATGGCTGCTTTCATGGTATTCCCTTTCAGTGGATGGTCAGTGCGGTGTGCCGCTGCGTCATGCAGCGGATCAGGCCATTCTAGGTATTGCGAAAGGGGATAGGAATGACGCCTGACTCAATTCATTGTTTCGCCATGGGGAATACTGACGACTTCATTCAAAGAGGGATGGGCACGCAAATTCGCTGCCAGCAGGTCGATAAAATTGCGCACCTTGGATGAACCGAATTTACTTTCCCGGTGCAGCACATGGACCGGCCACGGCGCCTCCTCATAGTCGGCCAGCACGATTTTCAGGCGCCCCTGCGCGACCTCGTCGGCGATCTGATACGACAGCAGCCGGCAGATGCCGAGACCGGAGATCGCCGCGTCGATCGCCGCGTCGTTGCTGGTGACGGTCAGGCGCGGCTTCATGCGCACCATCGTCGGATCGTCCCCGCCGCCAAATTTCCACTCGACCCGCGGCGAAATCCCGCTGGCCGCAATGATCGTATGGCGCAGCAGGTCGGCCGGATGCTGCGGGACGCCATTTTTCGCCAGGTATTCCGGCGCCGCGCACACCACCCGGCGCACCTGGCCGACGCGCAGCGCCTTCAGGCTGGAATCGGGCAAATGGCCGATGCGCACCGCCACGTCGATGCCCTCGTCGACCAGATTGACCACCCGGTCCAGGAAATAGGCCGACACATCGACCTCCGGATATTCCTTCAGGTAGCGGGTGATGCTGGGCATGATGAAATTTTTGCCCAAAAGTACAGACGCGGTGACCGAGAGATTCCCCTTGGGCGTCGAGTTCACGCCCGCCGCCGCCTGATTCGCTTCCGCGATGCTGGCCAGGATGCTGCGGATATCGTCCAGGTAGCGCTGTCCCGCTTCCGTCAGCCGAACGCTGCGGGTGGTGCGCAGCAACAGCTTCACGCCCAGTTGCTCTTCCAGTGCGGAAATGGCGCGCGTCACGGCGGCGGGCGACAGGTTCAGGCGCCGCGCGGCGGCGGCGAAACTCTCCTCGTCGCCGACGGCGGCAAAGACATGCATCAAGTGGATCTGATCCATTTATTACCCTTGGCGAAATAGTGACTTGTTTTGAACACCTATTCTTGCTTGCGACATTATTCCGCAAAATAGCGTCAACAGCAATCGATGCCGGCAGCCCCGGCCCGCCACGCTGCCACAGACAAGGAGAGTGCCATGAACAACAGTAACAGCTTCCATGCCGGCGAACGCGCGGTACAGCAATTGGCCGGTGAAACGGCGATGGCGGACCGGAATATCGGCCTGCTCAGCGATACCGTGATTGCCGGCGCCCGGCCCTTCATCGCCAAGCAGTCCATGGTCGCTCTTGCCAGCGTCGATGCGGCCGGTGATGTGTGGACTTCGCTGCTGTTCGGCAAACCGGGCTTCCTGCAGACCGGCGATGGCCGTTCCATCCTGATCGATGTGGCAGCCCATCAGCGCGACCAGTCCGACCCGCTATGGGACAACCTCGGCAGGCAGTCCGAGCTCGGCATGCTGTTTATCGAGCTCGGCTCGCGGCGCCGCTATCGCGTCAACGGCACGGTACGGCGGCTGGACGCGCAGGGCGTCGAGGTGGCGATACGCGAGGCCTATCCGAACTGTCCGAAATACATCCAGCGGCGTCACCTGCGCCAGTCTGGCGAACCAAAACTGCCGGTGCAAGTCGCGCACGGCACGGTACTGCGCGGAACGGTGGCCGGCATCGTCCGGCTGGCCGATACCATGTTCGTCGCCAGCCGCCACGCCGGCAGCGGCGCCGATGCGTCGCACCGGGGCGGTGCCGCCGGCTTCGTCAAGGTGCTGGACGACAGCACGCTGCGGATTCCCGATTTCAGCGGCAACAGCCTGTTCAACACCCTGGGCAACTTCGCAATCGATCCGCGCGCCGGCCTGTGCATTCCGGATTTCGTGCACGGCCAATTGCTGCAACTGAGCGGCAGCGCCGTGATCCGCTGGGACCAGGACGATCCTGACAATGAAACCGGCGGCACCCGGCGCTACTGGGACTTCAAGGTCGAGCGCTGGATATTGCGCGACACGCCACAGCCGCTCGCATGGGAATACCTGGACGCTTCCCCCTTCAACCCCGCAGCGCGCTCCTGAGGCAAAACCATGAGCCATGTCATCACCCACATCATCGAGCACGGCGGCGCCGTCAAGGAATTCCATATCGCCCGCCAGGACGGCGCCGCCGTCGCCGGCTGGCTGCCCGGCGCGCACATCGTGCTGCACTTTGCATCGCGCGATGGACGCACCTTCGAGAACCACTATTCGCTGATCGGGATGGCGCCAGCGGCGACTGCCCATCACCGCTACCGCATCGCCGTGCAGCGCGAAGAGCACGGCAACGGCGGCTCGCGCTGCCTGCACGACGAGATCGCCACCGGCAGCGCAGTCGGCTTGAGCGGCCCTTTCAACAGCTTCCCGCCGGACCTGGTCCAGCGCTCGCCGGCCGCGCGCGTGCTGCTGATCGCCGGCGGCATCGGCATCACGCCGCTGCTCTCGATGGCGCATGCGCTGAACGCCCGGAGCCTGCCCTTCGAACTGCATTACCTTGCCCGCAATGCCGGGCGGCTGGCGCTGATGGACCAGCTGCGCGGCATGCCACACGCGACGCTGCATGTGCACTTGTCGCAGCAGGCCGGGCGCGCCGACCTGGCCCAGTTGCTCGGCGGCTACGGCGCGGGCGACAGCTGTTACGCATGCGGACCGGGTCTGCTGATGCAGGGACTGGCGCAAGCCGGCGCCCGGCTGGGATGGCCGGCCGGCGCGCTGCATGTCGAAAGCTTCGGCGCCCGCGCGCAGCAGCAAGATACGATGCTGACGGTCGAACTCTCGTTGTCGCACATCACCGTGCAGGTGGCGCCAGGCACGCCGATACTGGACGCGTTGATCGCCGCCGGCGTCTTCGTTTCCTACGATTGCCAGCGTGGCGAGTGCGGCAATTGCTACACCCCGGTGCTGCACGGCCAGCCTGTGCACCGCGATATCTGCCTGACGCCGGCGATGCGGGCCGAAGGCATGTGCACCTGCGTTTCCTGGGCCGCCGCGCCCGGCCGGCTGGTGCTGGAATTGTGATCAACGGCGGCGCAACGCAAGACACCATTTCGCTGCGCGGCGTTCCCGAATCGATCGATGCCCGATACAGTCATGCCATACACAACTCACCGGAGAAAAAAATGAAACTCTTGGCCGCAGCAACCCTCGTCCTCGCCAGTGCCGCGCAAGCCGCTCCCATTGCCTACCGCACGGTCAAGGTGGACGACATCACCATCGCCTACCGCGAGGCTGGCGACGCCAGCAAACCCACGCTCCTGCTGCTGCACGGCGTGCCGAGCTCGTCGCGCATGTACGACGGCCTGCTGCGCAAGCTGGGCGATCAATATCACCTGGTGGCGCCCGACTATCCCGGTTTCGGCAACAGCGATGCGCCGGACCCGGCCAACTTCGCCTACACCTTCGATCACCTGGCCCAGGTGATGCAGAAATTTACCGACGCCGTCGGCGCGCAGCGCTACGTGCTGCTGATGCAGGATTACGGCGCGCCGGTCGGCATGCGCATGGCGCTGCAGCGTCCCGATGCGATCCAGGCGCTGGTATTCCAGAACGCCAACGTCTACAGCGAGGGACTCGGCGCCATCTGGGAAAAGCGCAAGCCGTTCTGGGCCGACCGCGCGGCGCACGAAAAAGAGGTCGTCGCGGGACACCAGTCGGTGGCGACGACACGCGCGCGCCACATCGGCAGCGACCCGCATGTCGAGGCGTATGACCCCGACCTGTGGATGGACGAATATGCCTACCTGAACCGGCCGGGCCAGGCGCGCATCCAGGCCGACCTGATCTACGACTACCAGCATAACCTGGCCGCGTATCCGCAGTGGCAAGCATGGCTGAAGCAGCGCCAGTTGCCGACGCTGGTGGTGTGGGGCAAGCACGACCTGGCCTTCACGCCGGAAGGCGCGTACGCGTTCCGGCGCGACAACCCGTCGGCGCAAGTGCATGTGCTCGACGGCGGCCATTTTGTAATGGATACCAGGCTTGATGACGTGGCGGCGCTTACCCGCGCCTTCCTGGACCGGCTCGCGCCGGCCGCGGCGGGTCCGGCCCGGCGCTAATGCCGCCGGTCCGGCCAGTCCGGAAAAAGCTGCACCAGTTGCCCCGCTGCCAGGTACTGCTCGATGCCCAGCCCCGCCAGACAGGCGCAATTTCCGGCAAGCGATGGCGCGGGGGCTGGGCGGCCAGAATATGACCAGCGTGGTGCAGTTGTTTGCCGGGCCGCTGGCCCGATCGCACGCGTCAGGGAGCAGGCCGGCGTTGTACAGTATCGGCCCCTATGTCTTTGACATTATGCCGTCACTGACGTTGCGCACGCCCGGCCCTGCTTCCCTGATCATTCGAACCGCTGCCAGCGAAAAGAACGGATAATAGCGGCTAATTCATTTTAAGCACTCGTCTGGAATATTCTCATGGAAATTAAGGTCAACTTTCTCGATAAGCTACGTCTTGAAGCCAAGTTCGATGATTTCACCGTCATCGCCGACCAGCCTATCCGCTATAAGGGCGATGGCTCGGCGCCGGGTCCGTTCGATTACTTTCTCGCTTCATCGGCCTTGTGCGCGGCTTATTTTGTGAAGTTGTATTGTGAAACTCGCAATATTCCGACCGAAAACATCCGCCTGTCGCAAAACAATATTGTTGATCCGGAAAACCGCTACCAGCAGATTTTCAAGATCCAGGTCGAGTTGCCGGCGGATATATCCGCCAAGGACCGCCAGGGCATCCTGCGCTCCATCGACCGTTGTACGGTGAAAAAAGTGGTGCAAGCCGGTCCCGAGTTTGTGATTGAAGAGGTCGAGAACCTGGATGCCGATGCGCAAGCCTTGCTGACCTTGAGTCCGGCGCCTGGCGCGAGCACCTATATTGCGGGCAAAGACTTGCCGCTGGAGCAAACCATCGCCAATATGTCCGGGCTGTTGGCGAGCCTGGGCATCAAGATTGAAATCGCGTCGTGGCGCAATATCATTCCCCATGTGTGGTCGCTGCATATCCGCGATGCGCACTCGCCGATGTGTTTTACCAATGGCAAGGGATCGACCAAGGAAAGCGCGCTGGCGTCGGCCTTGGGCGAGTACATCGAGCGTATCAGCAACAACCATTTCTATGCCGGCGCGTTCTGGGGAGAGGACATCGCCAATGCGGCATTTGTCCATTACCCGAACGAGCGCTGGTTCAAGCCTGGCCGCAAGGATGCGCTGCCGAAGGAGATACTCGATGACTACTGCCTGGACATCTACAACCCCGATGACGAGTTGCGCGGCGCGCACCTGATCGACACCAACTCCGGCAATGCGCAGCGCGGCATCTGCTCACTGCCCTATGTGCGCCAGTCGGACGGTGCAGTCGTGTATTTCCCATCCAACCTGATCGAAAACCTGTACGTCAGCAATGGCATGAGTGCCGGCAATACGCTGGCCGAAGCACAGGTGCAATGTCTGTCGGAAATTTTCGAACGGGCGGTCAAACGCGAAATCCTGGAAGGCGAAATCGCCTTGCCCGATGTGCCGCAGGAAGTGCTGGCCAAATACCCCGGCATCCTGGCCGGCATCCATGGCCTGGAAGAGCAGGGCTTTCCGGTGCTGGTGAAAGATGCGTCGTTGGGCGGGACGTACCCGGTGATGTGCGTCACCTTGATGAACCCGCGCACCGGCGGCGTGTTCGCGTCGTTCGGCGCGCACCCGAGCCTTGAGGTGGCGCTGGAACGCAGCCTGACGGAATTGCTGCAGGGCCGCAGTTTTGAAGGCTTGAACGATCTGCCCCAGCCCACCTTTGCCAGCGAAGCCGTGACCGAACCGAATAACTTCGTCGAACACTTCATCGATTCCAGCGGCATCGTCTCGTGGCGCTTTTTCAGCGCCAGGGCGGACTTCGATTTTGTCGAGTGGGATTTTTCCAGCGACGGCGACAACGCCAATGCCGAAGAAGCCGCGGCCCTGTTCGGCATCCTCAAGGACATGGGCAAGGAAGCCTATATGGCGGTGTACGACCAGCTGGGCGCGACCGCCTGCCGTATCCTGGTGCCCGGTTATTCGGAAGTGTATCCGGTCGAAGATTTGATCTGGGATAACACCAACAAGGCGCTATTGTTCCGTGCCGATATCCTGAACTTGCATCGCCTGGACCAGAGCAGCCTGGAAGCGCTGCTTGATCGCCTGGAAAACAGCGAGCTGGACGAGTACGGCGACATCGCCACCCTGATCGGCATCGAATTTGATGAAAACACGGTCTGGGGCCAGCTGACAACCCTGGAATTGAAGCTGCTGATCCAGCTCGCCTTGCAGCAATTTGAAGAGGCGCATGAACTGGTCGGCGCCTTCCTGCAATACAACGACAACACGGTCGAACGCAGACTGTTTTATCAAGCCTTGAACGTGGCGCTGGAAGTACTGCTCGACGACGAGCTGGACATGGACGACTACATCGTCAATTTCCGCCGCATGTATGGCAACGCCCGGATGGATGCGGTAATGGGCTCGGTCGACGGCAGCGTGCGCTTCTTCGGACTGACGCCGACCAGCATGCAACTGGAAGGACTGGACCGGCATGCCCGCCTGCTCGACAGCTACAAGAAATTGCATGCGGCGCGGGACACGGCAGCGGCGCGCTAAACAAACCGGCGGCAGCCCGGCGGCCCTGCTTGGACTGGCAGGGCCCGGACTGCTTCAGCGCTGCACGCCGTGCGACAGCCATTGAAAACCGACACGCCTTCGGCACGCGCGGTTTTCCATGGTTTCCCCGGCCTGCTCAAGCAGGCTGATGGAGCGTGCCATCAAAACCGGGCGAGTATCGCCGGAACGATACGCTTGTGTAATGGCGCCACAAACACCATGTAGACGCGCCCCAACAGATTTTTCAGGTGCACCACGGTGGACACCGCGATACGGGGCCGATCCAGGCGCGTCAGCTTGCATACCGAGACCCGGACATCGAGATGGCGGTCGGAATCGCCGAAAATGATTTCATCGTCGCTCAGGTACAATATCGAGAAAATGCCGACCCGGTCCCCTTCGCGGTAGGCGCTTGCCGGCTTTGCGCGATCGAACGCAGCCAGGCCGCCGAGATTTTTCAAACCCGCCAGTGCCACGATCCGGTTGCGCAGATTCATCAGCAGATGGACCCAGCCGGGCGTGCGCGATAATCCGTCCAGATATATTTCCAGCACGGGTCGGGCGTCGTATTCGCGCTCCAGTTCATAGGCGTCGTAGAAATACGCGTTTGGCAAAAACACGCCCAGCCTGCTTTCCGGCGGCACCTCGATGAGGCTGATGGCGGCTTTCATGGGAAGCCGCGGATCTCGAATGCATGGATGGGGAGCTGCTGGGCGAGGGCGCCGCCGCTGCCGGCGCCTGCGGTGAGCAGCTTGCCCACTTTGGCGTGCTCGCCCGCTTTCGATCGGTTTGATATTTGCATGAAATAGTACCCCTTATCATGTTGGGAAAGCGCACCGAGGCAACGGCAAGGCAGCGCCGCACATTTCAGCCGCAGGCACGCTGGAAAACAACAGGCCAAATTATTATACTTTACACAAACTTACTTTGGCTAACAACCTGTCCGATAGGGACAGCGCCCACTGACAACGTGGACCTGCGTGGTTCGTCGACGCATGGCGCGCCATGCGCCGACCGGCATATCGTCCACAATTAACGGACTCAACCGCGCTTGGAAACAGTAATCCGCTCTCTATCGATTGCGATCAAGACGGCTTGACAGGAGCCAGGGACCGCATGGGACCGGGAGATATATTTTCGTTCAATAGCGTCGTCAATGCCGGACTTGTGCGGATCCGTTTACTCGTGCTCCCCACGCTGGAACAGATAGCCGTAGCCTTGTAACGTGCCGTCAAGAAAGCGCTCTTCGCTGACGCCCGCGGGGATCTGCAGCATGCCGTGGATCACCAGGGACGCCAAGCCATGCGTGTACGACCAGGCGGCGCGGGCGGCCCGGCGCACCTCGACGGCCTGGGGGTCGCACTGCAGCACCTCGGCGATCGAGTTCTTCAGTTCTCCGAACGCCCGTTCGCGCGCGGTAAACAAGGCGGCGATGGTCTGGCCGGTCGCGAATTCCGGACCGAACATCAGTTGATACAAGGCCGGATTGGCGCGCGCGAAACGGAAGTAGATCAGGCTGGCGGCGCGCAGTTTCTGCATGCCGCTGTCACGCTTGTCGCGCCGGGCCATCGCATCGGCCAGCTCGTCGAATCCTTGTGCGGCAAGATTGCCGATCAGTTCCGCGCGGTTGGCATAATGGTGATAGGCGGCGGCGGAACTGACGTTGACGCGCTCGGCGACGGCGCGCAGCGATAACTTGGTCGGGCCCACTTGCTCCAGCATGTCACGTGCCGCGCTCAGCAACTGTGGTGCGAGATTTCCCACATGGTAAGTGTCACGGGCGCGCACGGTGTTCATTGTCATATAAAAAACATGAAAGGAAAAAAGACAACTTATCATAAATAAGTATCTTGACACTGATAAGATAGCCTCGTACCATCATTTTGCTTTTTTATCAGCGTTGCCCGAACCTTTTTGAGCCAAATCTTATCAGCGATAACCTGGAGACCGCATGACGCATTACCCCCGCATGAATACCCCGCTTGATCTGGGCTTTACCACCCTGAAAAACCGCGTGCTGATGGGTTCGATGCACATCGGGCTGGAAGAAGCCCCCGATGGCTTCGAGCGGATGGCGGCCTTCTACCGGGAACGCGCGCGCGGGGAAGTCGGCCTGATCGTCACCGGCGGCATCGCCCCCAACGAACGGGCCCGGCCGCTTAAGAGCGGCGCCATGCTGGTCAATGAACACCAGGCCGAACAGCACCGCATCGTCACCCAGGCCGTGCATCAGGAGGGCGGCAAGATTGCGATGCAGATCCTGCATTTCGGACGCTATGCCTACCACCCGGGGCTGGTCGCCCCCAGCGCCCTGCAAGCCCCGATCAACCGGTTCGTGCCGCATGCGCTGCGCGCCGACGAAGTCGAGCAGACCATCGACGATTTCGCGCATTGTGCCGCCATGGCCCGCTACGCCGGCTATGACGGCGTCGAAATCATGGGTTCCGAGGGTTACCTGATCAACGAATTCATCGCCGCGCGCACCAACCATCGCCAGGATGAATGGGGCGGCAGCTACGCCAACCGCATGCGCTTCCCGGTCGAAATCGTGCGCCGCACGCGCCAGCGGGTCGGGCCGGACTTCATCATCATTTACCGCCTGTCGATGCTGGACCTGGTCGAGGGCGGCTCCACGCTGGACGAAGTCATCGCGCTGGCGCAGGCGATCGAGGCGGCCGGGGCAACCATACTCAACACCGGCATCGGCTGGCACGAAGCGCGCGTTCCGACCATCGCCACCAAGGTGCCGCGCGCCGCCTACGCCTGGGTCACCCAGCGTGTGATGGGCAAGGTGGGAATACCGCTGGTGACCTCCAACCGCATCAATACACCCGAAGTCGCCGAGCGCTTGCTGGCGGACGGCTATGCGGACATGGTGTCGATGGCCAGGCCGCTGCTGGCCGATGCCGACTTCGTGCGCAAGGCCCGCCAGGGGCGCGCCGATGAAATTAACACCTGCATCGGCTGCAACCAGGCGTGCCTGGACCATACGTTTGGCGGCAAGCTGACGTCCTGCGTGGTCAATCCGCGCGCCTGCAACGAGACCGAACTGGTGATAGCACCGGCCAGCGCGCGCAAGCGCCTGGCGGTGGTCGGCGCCGGTCCGGCCGGCCTCAGTTTTGCGATCACGGCGGCGCAACGCGGCCATGAAGTGACGCTGTTCGACGCCGGCAGCGAGACCGGCGGCCAGCTCAACATCGCCAAGAAAGTGCCGGGCAAGGAAGAGTTTTATGAAACCCTGCGCTATTTCCGGCGCCAGCTCGAACTGCACAAGGTGACGGTCAAGCTGAACCATCAAGTCGGCGCCGATGAACTGGCCGCCGCCGGCTTCGACGACATCATCCTGGCCACCGGGGTACGGCCGCGCGTCCCGGCGATCGACGGCATCGGCCATGCGAAAGTGCTGGACTACCTGGACGTGCTGCGCGACGACCGGCCGGTCGGGCCACGGGTGGCGGTGATTGGCGCCGGCGGCATCGGCTTCGACGTCAGCGAATACCTGACCCACGCTGGCGAGAGCGGCGCCGTGGCGCCCGCCAAGTTTTACCAGGAATGGGGCATCGACCCGGCCTATGCCCACGCAGGCGGCCTGGCCAGCCCGCGGGTCGACGCGCCCGCGCGCCGCGTGCATCTGCTGCAGCGCAAGTCCGCCAAGGTCGGCGCGCAGCTGGGCAAGACCACCGGCTGGATACACCGCACTGGACTGAAGGCGCGCCGGGTCGCGATGGTGTCCGGCGTGTCCTACCAGCGTATCGACGATGCCGGCCTGCACCTGACCGTGGCTGGCCAGCCCCAGGTGCTCGATGTCGATACGGTCGTCGTGTGCGCCGGCCAGGAACCGCTGCGCGACCTGCACGAGGCATTGCGCAGCGCAGGCTGCTCGGTGCATTTGATCGGCGGCGCCGATGTCGCGGCCGAACTCGACGCCAAGCGCGCGATTCGCCAGGGCACCGCGCTGGCGGCCCGCATTTGAAGCCCCGTCATGACCCGATTGTTCAATCCAGAGGAGAGCCGCATGTCACCAGCACCGCAAAACATCCATCCCGCAGTCGCCAGATCGCTCGATCTCTGGCACCACATGGTCGCCGAGAAAAATCTTGACCAGCTCCACACGATCGTCCATCCGGACGCGGTGTTTCGCTCGCCGATGTCGATCTCGGCCTACGCCACCGCCCCGGCGCTGATCCTGGCGCTGAGCACGGTCATCCAGGTGTTTGAAAACTTTACGTATCACCGGCAGCTCGCCAGCGACGACGGCCTGAACCTGATGCTGGAGTTCAGTGCGAACGTCGGCGACAAACAGCTGAAAGGCATCGACCTGATACGCTTCAATGACGAGGGCCGGATCGTCGATTTCGAGGTCATGGTGCGCCCGCTGAGCGGACTGCAGGCGCTGGGGGCGGAAATGGGGAGACGGCTGGCGGAGGCGATGCCGGCGTTTAAGGTCAAGGGGTGATACTGGGCAGGAAATGATGGGGGATTGACGCGCTGACCTGTTCAGCTACATGGCAGCGCCCCACTACTATTGGCGCTATCCGGAGAGCATTCGGCCCATCGCCTTGGGCGACGGGCCGAGAGCTTATTTCACCAGCCTGTCAGGCCGAGAGTTCTCTGCGGATGATTTCCGCGCCTGCACTGAGGGCATTCAGTTTGCCTCTGGCGACTGCACGCGCCAGGGGCGCCATGCCACAGTTGGTGCTAGGATAGAGCTTGTCGGCATCGACAAACCGCAGCGCCTTGCGCAGGGTGTCGGCGACTTCCTCCGGCGTTTCAATGATATTGCTTGCCACGTCAATCGCGCCTACCATCACTTTTTTGCCGCGAATCAGTTCAATCAGGTCGATTGGCACATGCGAGTTGTGGCATTCCAGCGAAATGATGTCGATATTGGATTGCTGCAGCTTGGGGAACGATTCCTCATATTGACGCCACTCGGAGCCCAGCGTATTTTTCCAATCCGTATTGGCTTTAATACCGTAGCCATAGCAAATATGTACGGCGGTTTCGCATTTCAGCCCTTCGATCGCCCGTTCCAGGGTGGCAACGCCCCAGTCATTCACTTCATCAAAGAAGACATTGAATGCGGGTTCGTCAAATTGGATGATGTCGACGCCAGCCGCCTCTAATTCGCGGGCTTCCTGATTGAGGATCTTGGCGAATTCCCAGGCCAGTTTTTCGCGGCTCTTGTAGTGGCTGTCATACAGCGTATCAATCATCGTCATCGGACCTGGCAGCGCCCATTTAATCGGCTGCTTGGTTTGCTGGCGTAAAAACTTGGCATCTTCCACAAACACCGGCTTCGGACGGCTCACCGCACCAACGACGGTCGGCACGCTCGCGTCATAGCGGTCGCGAATTCTGACGGTCTCGCGTTTTTCAAAATCAACGCCGCTCAGATGTTCAATAAACGTGGTGACAAAATGCTGACGGGTTTGCTCGCCATCGCTGACAATATCGATGCCTGCCTGCTGTTGTTCATGCAATGACAAACGTAAGGCATCCTGTTTGCCTTCGATTAACTCCTCGTCTTGTAATTTCCACGGCGACCACAGTTTTTCAGGTTGTGCAAGCCAGGAAGGTTTTGGCAAACTGCCGGCAGTTGAAGTAGGCAATAATTTTTTCATGATAAATAATGTCGTGTATTCTGGTTAATTAGAAAGCGTAATCGGCAGCCCATTGTTCAAGAACATTTTTATATGGCTTGATGAAATGCTCTTCGGTATATTTTCCCTGCTTGACAGCCAGCTGGCTGCGCTCTTCCCGATCATAGACAATTTGCGTCAATGAATAATCCTGATTCTTCAGGCTAGGCTGATAAAATTGTCCCGCCGCGGAATTGGCGTTGTAAATCTCGGGTCGATAAATCTTTTGAAACGTTTCCATCGTGCTGATGGTGCCGATAAGCTCAAGATTCGTGTAATCGCGCAGCAGATCGCCGATAAAATAGAAAGCCAGAGGCGCAAAACTATTGGGCGGCATGAAATAGCGAACTTGCATCCCCATTTTTTCGAAATATTGATCGGTCGAGGAAAATTCATTTTGTTGATACTCGACGCCCAATATCGGGTGCCGATTTTCAGTCCGCTGATAGGTCTTGCTGCTCGAGGCACTGATACAGATCACTGGCGGCTTCTTGAAGCGCTCTTTGTAAGCATTTGATTTTACAAAGTGCTTGAACAGCTTTCCATGAAAATCGCCAAAATTATCCGGGATGCTGAAGGTGGATTTATTATTGTTATGCTCCGGCAGCACCACGCTGAAGTCGTAATCGCGCACGTAAGAGGAGAAGTTATTCCCCGCAATGCCATCAATGCGTTCTTTGGTTTTTTTGTCGATGATATTCGGTTTCAATATCTCGATCAATGGAAGCGGATTATTGCCGCCTTCGACATCAATATTCATTTCAACGGAAATGATTTCGAGCTCGACAGAGTAGCGATCTCCGTTTGGATTATCCCAATGCGCCAGGTTGTTGAAGCGATTGTCTATCATCTTCAGGGTATTGCGCAGGTTCTCCTGGCGACTCGTTCCCCTGGCCAAATTGGCAAAGTTGGTCGTCAGGCGCGTATTCTCTGATGGATGATAGTTTTCATCGAAAGAAATGCTCTTGATGCTAAATTCAAAATCTTTGCTCATTGTGATCCGGTGTCCTGATTTCTGCGAAAAAATCTGAATAGCTTGATTGCGTATTCAGTGCTGTAGAATTTTTGCTCTTTTCAAGCCGCGACCGCCTCCTCGGCGGTGGCCAATCTTGCATGGCGCGTCAATTCGAGCAGGGGCAATGCCCGTTGCACCGCCAGTGTGGCCCGCTGGATCAGGGCCTCGTCCTGCAAACGGTAGTCGACGAAATCCTTGTCGGTCGCGTACACGCCCAGCGGCAAGGTGCGTGCCTGGAAAAAGCTGAACAGCGGCCGCAACTGGTGGTCGATCATCAGGGCATGGCGCTCGCTGCCGCCGGTGGCAGCCAGCAAGACGGGCTTGTCGATCAAGGCGTCCTGATCAATGAAGTCGAAGAAGTGCTTGAACAGTCCCGTGTAGGAGCCGCGGAAGACCGGGCTTGCCACCACCAGGATGTCCGCTTGCTCGACCGCTAAAAGTTCGCGCTCCACCGTATCGGGCAAATGGGAGCGCCAGCTCGCGCCGGCCAGCTGTGGTACCAGCTGCCCCATTTCGACCAGCCGTTGTTCGCACGGGACTTGGTCGGCGATCAGGTCCATCAGGTGCTCTGTCAGGGCGGCAGCCTTGGACGGGCGTTGCAGCCCGCCGGAAACCCCTACTAAACGCAGTGGACGTGTCATTTTTGCTTTCATATGGATGGATGCGCCAAGGCCGAAAAATGCCGACAACAAAGGAAGGGATGATAACGGTGGGAATCGATGAAGTATAATGGTTTTATTTCATACATCCATGAATGGGGTTCATCTCAATGCTTGAGCGCATCCACCTCAGCATCGTTCAGCAGGTCGAAAAACAAGGGTCGTTGACGGCCGCCGCGGGCGTGCTGAACCTGACCCAGTCGGCCCTGAGCCACAGCATGAAGAAACTGGAGCAGCAACTGGGCACCGACGTCTGGCTGCGCGAAGGGCGCAACCTGCGCCTGACGCAGGCCGGCCAGTACCTGCTGGCGGTGGCGAACCGGGTGCTGCCGCAACTGGACCTGGCCGAAGAACGCCTGGGCCAGTTCGCGCAGGGCGAGCGCGGTGCGCTGCGCATCGGCATGGAATGCCACCCTTGCTACCAGTGGCTGCTCAAAGTGGTTTCCCCCTATCTGAGCGCATGGCCGGACGTGGAAGTGGACGTCAAGCAGAAGTTCCAGTTCGGCGGGATCGGCGCGCTGTTCGGCTACGAGATCGACCTGCTGGTCACGCCCGATCCGCTGTTCAAGCCGGGGCTGAAGTTCGAACCCGTGTTCGACTACGAGCAGGTGCTGGTCGTGCCCAAGGGCCATGCCCTGGCGTCGGCGGCCTATGTGAAGCCCCAGCAACTGACCCAGGAAGTGCTCATCAGCTACCCGGTGGATATCGAGCGCCTGGACATCTACAATCAATTCCTGTTACCGGCCGGTGTCACGCCCAAGCGCCACAAAGCCATCGAAACCACCGACATCATGCTGCAGATGGTGGCCAGCGGCCGCGGCGTGGCCGCCCTGCCGCGCTGGCTGGTCGATGAATACGCGGCCAAGATGGACGTGGTGCCTGTGCGGCTGGGCGAGCGCGGCGTCGCCAAGCAGATCTTCCTGGGCGCACGCGAGACGGATATCGCCATCGACTACGTGCGGGCCTTCATCGCACTGGCCCGCCAGCCTGTGATCGCCATTGCCACTGCACAAGAAGCCAACTGATGAACGCCTGCGTCGAATACAAAGCGCTTCCGGTGCCCGCCAGCCACATCACGGACGCCTATTCCCTGGAAGTCAGTGCGAAGGACATTGCTGCCTTGAGCGCAGCGGCGCCACTGATATTGCCCGCGTCCACCATTTCGATTCCCTATTTGCCACGCGAAGACAACGAGGCGCGGCTGGCCGCCGTGCAGGCCGTGCGCCGACTCGGCTTTGAGCCCATGCCGCACTTTTCTGCGCGCCGTATCGCCTCGCTCGCCGAGTTTGAGTCGTTCGTCGAGCGCGCGGTCGCTGAAGCCGGCGTCAAGCGCTGCTTCGTGATCGCTGGCGATCCATCGACCCCGATGGGGCCATTTTCCGACAGTGCCTCGCTGATCGAAACAGGCGTGTTCGAGCGCTCGGGCATCAAGGTAATCGGCGTGGGTGGTCACCCGGAAGGCCATCCAGTCATGAGCACGGAAGCACAGTGGGATGTGCTCGAACGCAAGTGCCACAGCATAGTCCAGCGCGGGATGACACCCTTGATCGTCACGCAGTTTGCCTTTGATGCCGACATCGTGCTGGCGTGGTTGAAAGCGCTGCGCGAGCGTGGCATTGACCATCCGGTGCGCGTGGGAGTGCCCGGCCCCGCGAGCATCGCGGTGCTGGCCCGTTATGCTGCCTTATGCGGCGTCAGCGCATGCGCATCGATGTGGTCCAAGTACGGCGTCTCCATCGGCAAGCTGTTCGGCACGGCGGGGCCGGATCTGTTTGTCGACCGCCTGGCCAGCGGCCTGACAGCAGCGCATGGCAAGGTGAGCCTGCATTTCTTTCCATTTGGTGGGATTGCGCAGTCGGTGAGGTGGGTGGGGGAGTATCGTGGTCGCGTCGAGCCAGCCGCTTGAGAATCACATCTCAGGCACCACGCCTGGGGATACTATCGTGCTAGACCACTGGTTGATGCCCATATAAGTGAGGTTACCTCAGATACTGTCAGGTTAGTATCAAGTTCGCAAGGTTGAGGCCGTATCTGATTGTTGTCAGACCTGGCCTATCAAACACGCAGTATCTCCTCAGCCATATTGTCCAATTTTTCTTTAATACTATGCCAGCCAGGCATGGTGCGGTCCAACGTTTTGTAGAACTTGGGGCCATGGTTGTGATGCAGTAAGTGACAAAGCTCATGCAGTAAAACGTAGTCAATGCATTCACGCGGAGCTTTCACCAGCATTGGATTAAGCGTAATTCGCCCGGCTGGAGAGCAGCTTCCCCATTGCACTTTCATGCACTGAAGACGAGTAGGAGGAGAGTGTTTGACCCAATGTAGAGGCGCCGCCACTGCCGCCAATCGAATCCGAAACACCTCTCGAGCCCTTATCCTGAACCATGCATCCAAAGTTTGTTGGATAATGACTGATGAAGGTTCTGGTACAGTGACCACAATAAAGCCGCCACGCATGCGCGTCTCGGGTACTGCATCAGCTTGAACAAGCACTTTCAATCGATAACGCCTGCCAAGATAATGCAGAGACTCACCACTCACATACTCACGGGGAAGAATATGATTTAATCTTTCTCTGGCTGCAGCAACGTGCTCACTTATCCAACGCACACGTTTTTTCACAGCAATTAACACTGACTCAAGAGAGCTTGACTCGGGCGCATCGACTAAGACACTGCCATCCGGTTCAACATGAATCGCCAGACGCTGTGCTGTGCGCAATGGCTGGCGGCGCAGGCTGAAACGGATGAGTTCTTCACCGTAATGGATGCTATGTTGAGTCAATTGCATGGCTGTCATCATGCACCAGAACGATTCAAGCCTACGCGAGTAATCTGGATGATCTGCTCAACAACCAACAGCGTCTTGTCCAGTCCAAGTGTGCCAAACAGCAAGGGCAATAATCCCTTGCGTATGGCCGCCTCGATATTTTGTGGATTCAGCGAATTCTCTGCAACGGCATCGCGTACCAAAATATCCATGGCTATAGCCTGTTGAATCAATGTTTCCTGAGCCACATGACCAAGTGCCGAAAAAACGGACTCTCCAAGAACCAGACGCATCACACCAAAGTAAGCTTTGGCATGCGGTTTTTCAGCCAGCACATCAGGTATGCCTTCTGTCTGACGCGCTTCGAGTTTCTGCTCAAACTCCTTAAATAGCGCGTATTGCTTGAGAGGATGGTCAAACATGGCTTCTGCCTCGGCGATAGCCTGTTTCAACAGTTCCCCAAACACCTTCTGTGCATAAGGGTCGTCCGCCAGTTCTTGCTCTATGGTTTTACGCAAACGAGTACGGATGATGTCCGTTTCATTACGCGTCTTCTCTTCCGACCACTGTTCAGTATCTGCAATGCTACCTAATTGGTGCACAAGATACACGCCTTCAGGTTCACGCACTTCCATGCCTATGACCTGTTTGTCGACGAGCTTGCGAATTTGCTCTTCATAGCTACTGTAATCGACCGTTTCCATGGCATCGCGGCGTGCAGTTTGCCGCAGTTCTGTAAAGAATCGCAAATCAGATTTGTAGCGCGCAATCAGGCTTTCGGAAAAGTTTTTGTCTTCAAAAAAACTGCGCGAAGATAAAGCCAACTGCAAACAAAGACCGAACGCGGTCACTGCCGCATAAAAGTCGTCACGCAACTTTTGCCGCTCGTCATACTCATCGCCATCGGGCCCCACAACAAACTTTGGCGTCAACACCTGCCGGTACTGCTCTTTGTCGAGCCGGTTTGCGACGCCCTTAAAAAAAGAGAACAACTTGTCGTACAGGCCAGGCAAGCGTTTGTACTCGGTGCTGAATTGATGATAAAGACCTTCGATGTCCGCGATATCAAAGCCGCCTTGGGTGGTAATTTCCAAATCTTGATAGTGACGGATGGCGGTGTCCAGTTCTTCCAGTATGCCCCGGTAATCGACTAACACTCCATAGCGCTTGGCATCATGCAGGCGATTCACGCGCGCCACGGCTTGGATCAGATTGTGTCCCTTGAGCGGCTTGTCGATGTAAAGCACCGCGTTGCGCGGCTCGTCAAATCCGGTCAACAATTTGTCTACCACGATCAGCAAATCCGGCGCACCATCGGTAGCGAAGTCGCTGATGATCTGCTTTTCATAAACCTCTGGGTCCGCGCCATACTCGGCGATGTTTTGCTTCCACCACTTTTGGACTTCCGGCAAGGTGTCTTCATCCACGTCGGAATTGCCCTCGCGCGTATCGGGCGGCGAGATGACGATCGCACTGGTGACCAGGCCCGTTTCATCGAGTGCCTTTTTGTAGCGAATCGCATTCAGTTTGCTGTCCGTGGCGACTTGCCCTTTCAACCCCATGCCCAGACTCTTGATGTTTTCACTGAAATGGCTGGCAATGTCCCATGCAATCAGTTCAATGCGATTGAGCGCACCATAAATAGCTTTCTTTTTGGCAAATTTACGCTTCAGGTCCGTGCGCTGAGCATCACTAAGATTTACGGTTATTTTTTCAAACCAACGGCTAACCGCCTCTTCATTGATATCCAATCCAGGCTTGCGTTCCTCATATAACAAGGGCGCCACAGTTTCATCTTCTACCGCGCGCTGCATGGTGTAGGCATGAACGATAGGGCCAAACTTATTGGCGGTCTTTTCGTCTTTCAACAAAGGCGTACCCGTAAAAGCAATGTAGGAAGCCCTGGGCAAAGCCTGCTTCATGCGCTCATGCGTTTCACCACCATGGCTACGATGCCCCTCGTCAACCAGCACAATCAAGTCGGGCGTATCATTGCGGCACTCGGCCAGCTTGGAAGCGGTATTGAACTTGTGGATCAAAGTAAAGGTAATACGTTCGGTGCCACTACCAATACGCTTGGCAAGGTCACGGCCGGACAAGCTGCGGCTTTTTTCACCATCTTTTTGCGTGGCCATCGATGAGCCAAATGCACCACCCGACATAAAGTTGCGAGACAGCTGGCTTTCCAGATCAATCCGGTCCGTCACCACCACCACGCGGCACTCTTGCAACGACTTCACCAATAGCAGGGACTTGGTCAAGAACACCATGGTAAAGCTCTTGCCTGAACCTGTGGTGTGCCATACCACGCCCCCCTCACGCCCACCATCAGGACGTCGCTGGCTGATACGCGCCAACAATGCGCGAATACCGAAAAACTGCTGATAGCGCGCGACAATCTTGCCGACCTTACGGTCGAACAATACAAAACCACGCAAAAAATCCAGCAAGCGTTGCGGCGTCAAGAGACTAACCAGCAATCGATCCTGCTCGCTAGCTTGCATGGTATGTGACCATAATGCATCAAAGTAGTCTGCCAAAGCGACTGGTTTACCTTCAAACATGGCTGAGCGGGTATCCGGGGACAAGGCGATATTTTTCAAGGAGCAAATATATGTCTCATCGAATTCTTCTTCACGCCATTTGGCCCAAAACTTTGCCGCCGTGTGCGTGGTGCCGTAACGCCCTTCCGTTTGGCTGATGGAAAGCAGCAATTGCGCGTAAGAGAACAGTTTGGGAATTTCATCTTGCCGCTGGTTGCGCAAATGCTGGCTGATACCTTCCTGCACCATCGACTTGGCCGGATGACTACCTGCGGACTCGGCACGCTTCGCTTCGATCACCACCAGAGGAATACCATTCACATAGCACACCAGATCCGGTATCCGGGTATGCGTACCTTGGGCAGACAGCACTTCCAGCTCTTCTGTCACATCCCAGCGATTGAGCGTGAAATCGCTCCAGTCCACCACATGTATCGTGGGCTGATGCTTTTTACCGTCAGGCATAAATTCCGTGACCGTAATGCCCAAGGCCAGCTTGCCATACAAGCGTTCATTCGCAGGCATCAGTCCGTCGGCAAGGCTCAACGCCGACAACTCCCGCACAACTTGATCGATGCCAAGAGCGGAAAGCGGATACCACTCGCCCTTGTACTCATAACGGCGCGTTTGCAATACCTCAATCAGCCGTCCCTTGAGCAACACTTCCCGCGTGCTGCCGCGCATTGCCAAAGCTTGCGCTGTCTTGATGAAGTTCCAACCAAGGTTACACAGTAGATGCAAGGCGGGAATGTGGGCGCTGTATTGCTCTTTGGCGTTAGGGGTCGTGTTCATGGCTGCCCCGCTGTTTCGGAATCAGGCAAAGCAACGCGTCGTTTCCCTGTTAAGAGTTGTGTCATGAGGGCAGTTTTTTCCTGCTTCAGAAGGTCAAGAGCAATTTCTTGCGTTTCAATCCATTTAGTTGCAGTTGCCAAGGTCTCAGCGATACGCATCTGCTCTTCTATTGAGGGGACTGGCACTTCGCACGCTAAAAAGTCGTGTGGCCTTATATTGAGTAAACCATTGTTCCTCACACCGGTATTCACTAAGGCACCGAGTTGGTCATGCAAGAAGTCGGCGGCAAAGAGTTGTTCAAAAAAGCCTAGAACGCAAGGCGGATTCAAACGAAAGCAAACGTAAACATGGGGAACCAAACCCCGTTCTTCAGACTTGAGAGGATAGACACAGCCGAATTCATAGCGTTTCGAATTTCCCTTGTTGTAGGCAAACTCGCCCTCTCGAAGTAGTACGTAGTTATCCAAACTCTTACCCGCCATGAAACGGCTATATTTCTCGTCTTGCCTAACAAAACCACAAGCTGAAGAGATCATCAAAACAGGCAGCACCTCGTCAGAATCAATTCGTTGCTGTACTCGGTTAGAAATTTCGCTGATGGGTAACATTGGCCAACGAGCTTGCAATACGGGCTTGAGCAACAAATGGTGACGCAGGGATTGCATTTTTTTTCGACTGTTGGTAAGCAACTGCTCGGATGTAGCGATGGCTTTATCCCAGCAGGCAAGAATATTGCCTATTCGCCGCTGCTCGGCTAAGGGTGGCACATCGAGCTTCAAAGGCCTGAGAACTTCTAAGTTGATGTTCTTCTGAGCATTTTGACTGGCTTGGGCATCAAGATCTTTTTGCCGACAAACTAGGGCATATTTGAGCCACAGTACATCGGCCTTATCCGAATATGGCTTGATTCCAACAACACTGTCTGGACACGCAACGGGAAAGACTGTAATTGCCGTTGCACCGATATTCGCAGCGATAGTTAGCAAGATCGTGTCCCGCTCAAAGACTCTGCTAACTAAAACACCTTTCCCATTTAGTGTCTGGCTGTACGACCTAAGAAACATTCCTGCATTTGTAACATCTCCTGTTTGGACGAATGGTACGTCGCCACCGAAGTATCTCGGATCATTACGTGGGCGCACGGAAAATTTTCCACGCTCGACGCTGGCTAGTGAGCTTAGGGGGGCTAGTTTCCAATCGTTAGGAAGCATCACGCCCCCCCTTTCTTATTCAACTGCTTTTCCACCTGTTCCAACTCTTTCATATCCACACTGTCAGCGTCAATGGCCTCAGCCTTGCGCCGCTGTCCATCAAACTCCCCATAGCGCTCATAGGCGATCTTGAGCATTGCCTCATGGCTTATACGTCCAGCTCCTTTCAGCAAGGGGCTTTCGTTAAACTGAATAAAGTTATCCACGTATTGGCGCCAGTCGGCCATTGTCAACTGCTTGCGCTGCCGGATGCGCAGTTCGGCAAACTCCAGGAAGGCTGTGACCATGCGATTCAGGTGATCGATTTCTTCTGCTTTGAGGTAATTCTTGGCGACGATGACATCCGTTTTACGAATACGCTCCGCCTTCCATGCGGTCAACGCCATATTCGGCTGGCCAGGATCGGCGCGAGTGACAATCAGTTCGGCGGCTGTCTGTTGGGTAACGGCGTACAGCATTTTGTTTTGTACTTCGGCAAAAAAATGCCCTACTGCGCCGCCGTCAACGTTGTAGTCCACCGACAATGCAAACAGGTCGCGTACTTTTTGGTAAAAACGCTTCTCGGACGTCCGTATCTCACGGATACGTTCGAGCAGTTCGTCAAAATAATCCCAGCCCACCGGATCTTTCATCCGGGCGTCGTCCATGACGAAACCTTTGACCAGGTATTCGCGCAAATGCGTCGTTGCCCACTGGCGGAACTGAGTTCCTCGTGGAGACTTGACCCGGTAACCGATGGCCAGAATCATGTCCAGGTTGTACAGTTTGACCGGGCGCTTCACCTGTCGCGCACCCTCGATTCGAACTATTAAGTCTTCCTTAATAGTTCCCTCAGCTTGCAGCTCGCCTTCTTCAAGGATGTTCTTGATATGAATGTTGACGTTTGGCACAGAACTTTGGAATAGTTCCGCCAACTCCACTTGCGTCAGCCATACTGTACCGCCCTGCGCCCGCAAGAAGAACGTCGCGCTGCCATCCTCGGACGTGTACAGAACCAGCTCACCTTGGTCGATAGCTGACTTACCGGTATCACTCATAACCCAACTCCTTCAAGTACACCGCCATCTGTGCTTCCAACACTTGAAGTTCTGCCTTGAGTTGCTCGCGCTCCTTGCGCACAGCCATCAGATCGATCTCCACCTCTTCCTCGAAAGTATCGACATAGCGCGGAATATTCAGGTTGAAATCGTTTTCGGCGATCTCGGCAGGGGTCGCCAAGTACGCGTACTTATCTGCCCCCTGCCGTGTGAATGCAGTGTTCAAGATGCGTTGCAAGTCGCTCTCACGCAAGAAATTCTGATTCTTGCCGGCCTCAAAATCACGGCTGGCATCAATGAACAACACCTTGTCGTCGCTCTTGTTTTTACGCAGCACCAACACCGCAGCAGGAATGCCCGTGCCGTAGAACAGTTTTTCGGGCAGACCAATGACCACGTCGAGCAGATTCTCTTCAATCAGTCTCTGGCGGATACGGCCCTCCGCCGCACCACGGAACAATACGCCATGCGGCACTACCACAGCCATGCGTCCACTACCAGGCTTCATGGTTTCCACCATATGCAAAATGAATGCATAGTCGCCCTTGGTACGCGGCGGCACGCCACGGCGGAAGCGGCTGAATTTGTCGGTATCGGCGCCTTCATGGCCCCACTTCTCCAGACTAAAAGGAGGATTGGCGACAACAATGTCAAAGTGTTTGAGGTTGGCTGCGCTGTCGAGCAGCTTCGGGTTGCGTATGGTATCGCCCCATTCGATGCGATGATTATCTTCACCATGGAGTAACATATTCATCTTGGCCAAAGCCCATGTACTGCCTATCGCCTCTTGTCCATATAGCGCATATTTGCGTGAACCCGTGTTCTCGCGGATCAATCGGCCGCACTTCATCAGCAAGGAACCTGAACCACAAGTAGGGTCGCAGATTTCATCGCCCTCCTGCGGCGCCATCAGACGCGCCATCAATGAAGATACTTCCGGTGGGGTATAGAACTCGCCAGCCTTTTTGCCACTGGTCGAAGCAAAATTCTTGATCAGGAATTCATAAGCGTTACCAATAACATCAAGAGTGCCGACTCGGCTAGGCCGTAAATCCAATGCGGGCTTTGCAAAATCTTCCAGCAGATGACGCAGGATGTCATTTTTTTGCTGCTCTTCGCCCAGCTTGTTGGAATTGAAGCTGATGTCTTGAAAAACATCGCGCAGCTTGGTCAAATTCGCATCTTCAATAGCGTGTAATGCCTTATCGATACGTTCGCCGTTACCGGCACTGTGACGCAAGCTGTGCAGCGAGTAGAAACTGGCACTGGCTGGCAAGACAAAACGCTCGTTCTTGAGCATTTCTTCGATCAGTTCAGGATGATCACCATATTGCTTTTTGTAGTTGTCGTAGTGATCTTGCCAAACATCAGACACATACTTAAGAAATAGCATGGTCAAAACAAAGTCTTTATAGATACTAGGATCCACCGTGCCACGGAATGTGTCACACGCGCTCCAGACTGCAGCATTAATTTCGTCCTGGCTAACGGAGGTCATTTTCATATTCAGATCGTTCATGGATTTTCCTGCAAATATTAGGTTGCCGCCGGAATCAGACCGTCAGCAAGTGCATTGATTTGTTGTTCGCGGTTGCGAATAAGCTGTTTAAGTATCTGGCGTTCCTGGCGCGCAAGTTCAGCCAGCGCGACGATGCTTTGTTGGACATGCAACGATGGAATGCTCAGCGTGAGTGCCTCCAGCAGTGGACGACGTATGCTGAGTTGACTGCTACCCTCGGCAGCCTGTAACAGTTGTCGCTGAAATGGAGGTTGATTGATTTGCCAGGCAACAAATGCTGGCATAAGCGTCGCTGTTGACTTCACCTGCAGATGAAAAAAATGCGGGCTGCAAACAGCAGGATGGGGCGGGCGATCCAGACAGACCGCGTAAAAACGCGCGCCTTTGGAAACAAGAAGAATATCGTCTTCTTTCAACCAGGCTGGCAATCTATGCGTGTTCAAATTGGTGCGGAGCACGCCGGACCAATTCACACCACGCTCGGGATTGACATCCTTCATCTGCACAGCTAGCGCATTCCCATCCACAGCTCCTTCAATGGAACCGCGGAAAGAATAGCCACCTTGCAGGTGAAGCAGATCAATAATAGGAGAAATATTTGCATCAATTTTCATGATGCAAATATATCTGATATGTTTTAAATTTTCAAGTTAACTTTCGCATCAATTCGATTGATGCGAGAATTTAAATCACTCCACCGTCACCGACTTCGCCAAATTCCTCGGTTTATCCACATCCGTCCCCCGCGCCAGCGCCGTGTGATACGCCAGCAATTGCAGCGCCACCACGTGCAGAATCGGTGACAGCAGGCCGTAGTGTTCCGGCAGGCGGATCACGTGCAAGCCTTCGCCGGAGGTGATGCGCGAATCGACGTCGGCGAAGACGAACAGCTGGCCGCCGCGGGCGCGCACTTCCTGCATGTTCGATTTCAGCTTTTCAATCAGCGTGTCGTTCGGTGCGATGGTGACGACCGGCATTTCTTCGGTGACCAGCGCCAGCGGGCCGTGTTTCAATTCGCCGGCCGGATACGCTTCGGCGTGGATGTAGGAAATTTCTTTCAGCTTCAGCGCGCCTTCCAGCGCGATCGGATAATGCATGCCGCGGCCCAGGAAGAGGGCGTTTTCCTTGCGCGCGAAATCTTCCGACCAAGCCATGATTTGCGGTTCCAGCGCCAGCACCGAGGCGATCGCCACCGGCAAGTGGCGCATCGCTTTCAGGTGCGCCGCTTCTTCTTCGTCGCTCAGCAAGCCGTTCACTTGCGCCAGCGTCAGCGTCAGCAGGAACAGGGCGGCCAGCTGGGTGGTGAAGGCCTTGGTCGACGCCACGCCGACTTCCACGCCGGCGCGGGTGATGTAAGCCAGCGAACACTCGCGCACCATGGCGCTGGTGGCGACGTTGCAGATGGTCAGCGTGTGCTGCATGCCGAGGCTGCGCGCATGTTTCAGCGCGGCTAAGGTGTCGGCGGTTTCGCCGCTTTGCGAAATCGTCACGACCAGGGTGTTCGGGTGCGGCACGCTGTCGCGGTAGCGGTATTCGCTGGCCACTTCGACGCTGCACGGAATCTTGGCGACCGATTCGATCCAGTATTTGGCGGTCATGCCGGCGTAGGAACTGGTGCCGCACGCCAGGATCAGCACGCGGTCGATCTGTTTGAAGACTTTGTAGGCGCCGTCGCCAAACAGTTCCGGCATGATGCCGGTGACGCCTTCGAGCGTGTCGCCGATGACGCGCGGCTGTTCGAAGATTTCTTTTTGCATGTAGTGGCGGTACGGGCCCAGTTCGGCCGCGCCGGTGTGCGCGTGCACGGTCTTGACTTCGCGCTCGACGGACTTGCCGTCGACGTCGACGATCCAGCAGCGCGACAGTTGCAGGTCGACCACGTCGCCTTCTTCCAGGTAGATGATCTGGTCGGTGGTGCCGGCCAGCGCCATCGCGTCGGAGGCGACGAAGTTTTCGCCTTTGCCGAGGCCGACGATCAGTGGCGAGCCTTGGCGCGCGGCTACCACTCGGTGCGGTTCGTCGCGGCAGAAGACGGCGATGGCGTAGGCGCCGGTCAGGCGTTTGACGGCGTGCTGCACGGTGTCGAACAAGTCGCCGTTGTACATGTGGTCGACCAGGTGGGCGATCACTTCGGTGTCGGTCTGGCTCAGGAAGACATAACCGAGGGCGCTCAGTTCGGCGCGCAATTCGTCGTGGTTTTCGATGATGCCGTTGTGCACCAGGGCGATGCGGGCGCTGTCGTCGTTCGGCGAAAAGTGCGGATGGGCATTGTGCGACAGCGGCGCGCCGTGGGTCGCCCAGCGGGTGTGGGCGATGCCGGTAAAGCCGCTCAGCGCGGCGCCGTCGATCTGCTTTTCCAAGTCGGCCACGCGCGAGGTGCTGCGCGAACGCTGCAGGCGGCCATCCGTATGCAGCGCCACGCCGCACGAATCGTAGCCGCGGTATTCCAGGCGTTTTAAGCCTTCGACCAGGATGGGAGTGATGTTACGTTGCGCTACTGCGCCGACGATGCCGCACATGGGAGCCTCTAGTTAGAAAAAAAGTATGAACGCCATGCTAATGCAGAGTTTGTGAAATAAGCTTTCTAAATCTACGATTATTTGAAATAATATTTCATACGTATTTTCACATGAAATATTATTTCACTTAAACTGATTTTCTTTCTTAAATCATTAAATCATGACAAACACTGTTGTTGCACTGGATGAAGTTGATCGTCGCATCTTGAATGCGCTGCAAGTTGATGCATCACAAACCAACAGTGAACTGGCGCAAGAAGTTCATGTGTCGCCGCCAACATGTTTGCGCCGCGTCAAGCATCTGACCGAAACTGGCGTCATCGAGCGCCAGGTGGCCATCGTTGCGCCGGAGAAGGTCGGGCCGCGCCTGACGGCCATCGTCGAGATCACGCTGGATGTGCAGGCGGCCGAGCGGATGGAAGAGTTCGAGCGCCATGTCGCCGCCGATGCGGCGGTGCTGCAATGCTACCGGGTGGCGCCGGGGCCGGATTTTGTGTTGATCGTGCAAGTGACGGACATGCCGGCCTACCACGCGCTGGCGCACCGCCTGTTCGCCGCACATGTCAATGTGCGCAATGTGAAGAGTTATTTTTCGACTTTCCGCAGCAAGTTCGAGACCCGCATCGCGGTGTAGCAAGTGGAGCGGCAAGCGATGCGGCAACTTATACAGGCTTATTCACACGCTTATCCACAAGCGGGCGTGAGGCTTTATTTGAGACGCAGCTTGTCGAGCATCGCAGCGCGTAAGATATCGTTCAAACGGCTTTGATATCCCTTGCCCTGGCTTTTTAGCCACTCAAGCACATCCGCATCGATTCGTACCGTCAGTTGCTGCTTGAGCGGACGATAGAACTTTCCGCGCACAGAGCCTTCCCAGTCTTGCTCCGTGGTAGCCGGGATGTCTGAGAAATCAATATCGCTTTCCGCTTTATTCGCCAGTAACGCCAACTCTCGCAGCAAGGGATCAGCTACTTTGCTCATATATTTTCCTTTCCAACTTGGTAGCGCGTCGCGCAGAAATGATCCGTATATGCTCTATGCAACTTTCACCGACATACCATGTATGCGCCACCAACAGCATGACAACGCCATGTACCACCCCTATCGTCTGCCATCGTTGCTCACCGTTTTCAATGCGATCTTGTCGAGTGCGGTGCAAGGGATCCTCAAACACAAGTTTGGCAACGTCAAAGCTGACTCCATGCTTGCGCAGATTACTTTCATTCTTCGCATCATCCCATGAAAACAATCGCAGCTCCTTTTGTTACTACCTTATTGTAGTTACAAATCATGAGAACTCAAGTAAGACATGCCTTCGCATGCCAAGTTATACAGTCTTATCCATCACTTGTTCAGCGCTTATCACCACTGTTACCAACAAGTTTATCCACACACCACCCTACCAACAAAGCAGGAAATTACAAAAAATAACCATCAAAAACAATGCCTTAGAAATTATCACCAAGCAATAAACAGCTTACCCACAAGCTTATTCACAGGCTGCGTCAAGACCCTGCAATGCTTGAATCACTATCGACCTTTAGTGCTGAAAATATGCGCAAAAAAATCGATAGCGACAAAACTTATCCCGACTTTTGCACCGGTTTTACAGTACTTGCCCCATGCTTATCAGCATACTTCTGCACAGATTTATTCACAGCCCATCTAGTGACAATTACTTAAGATCGGCGCATGGATACACGCCCCCCGGAAAAGTTGTTCCGGCTTATCCACAATTTTATCCACAGACTCGCATAAAAAAAGCCGCCGGCCCAAACGGGCGCGGCGGCAGTAAGGAATGCGCTGCGGAAATTGAAAAGCTTACTTCTTGATCTTTTCCGGACGCTTCCAGCTGTCGATGGTAATTTGCTTGGCGCGCGAAATGGTCAGCTTGCCGGCTGGCGCATCCTTGGTCAGCGTGGTGCCGGCGCCCAGGGTGGCCCCTTTGCCGACCGTGACCGGCGCCACCAGCTGGCTGTCGCTGCCGATGAAGGCGTCGTCTTCGATCACGGTGCGGAATTTGTTGACGCCATCGTAGTTGCAGGTGATGGTGCCGGCGCCGACGTTGACGCGCGAGCCGATGGTCGCGTCGCCGATGTAGGCCAGGTGGTTGGCCTTGCTGTGCGCGGCCACCTGGCTATTCTTGATTTCAACGAAGTTGCCGACGTGAACGTCTTCGGCCAGTACGGTGCCGGGACGCAAACGGGCGTACGGTCCGATGATCGAAGCGGGGCCGACCACTGCGTCTTCGATATGGCAAAACGGCTTGATCACGGCGCCGGCCGCGATGCTGGCGTTGACGATGACGCTGTGCGCGCCGACGCTGACGCCGTCGGCCAGTTCGACCAGTCCCTCGAATACGCAACCGACATCGATGGTGACGTCGCGTCCGCAAATCAATTCGCCGCGCACGTCGATGCGCGCCGGGTCGAGCAGGGTGACGCCGCGTTCCAGCAAGCCTTGCGCGATATTGTTTTGATGGATGCGTTCCAGTTCGGCCAGCTGCACCTTGCTGTTGACGCCCGCCACTTCCCACTGCGCCGCCGGTTGCGCCGAGACCACCGGCACGCCATCGGCCACCGCCTGGGCCACGATATCGGTCAGGTAATACTCGCCTTGGGCATTGTTGTTCGACAAGGCCGCCAGCCATTTTTTCAACTGCGAGGTCGGCACCGACATGATGCCGCTATTGATTTCCTTGATCGCCCGTTCCGCGTCGCTGGCGTCTTTTTCTTCGACGATACGCACGATCTGGCCGTTTTCACGCACCATGCGGCCCAGGCCGAAAGGGTTGTCTTGTTCCACGGTCAGGATGCCCAGCTTGTCGCTGCCGGCCGCGACCACCAGCCGGTGCAATGCGGCGGCGCTGGTCAGCGGCACGTCGCCGTACAGGATCAGCGTCGGCACGGATTCATCCAGCAAGGGCAGGGCTTGCATCACGGCATGACCGGTACCCAGCTGCTGTTCTTGCAGCGCCGCGTCGATCTGGACGGCTTGCGCGGTATTCTGCTTTTCAAGCAACTTCAGCACCGCTGCGCCCCCATGTCCGTAAATAACGCATAATTTAGACGGCGCCAGACCACGCGCCGTATCGATCACGTGCGACAGCAGCGGCTTGCCTGCCAGGGGATGTAACACTTTGGGCAGCGCCGATTGCATGCGCTTTCCCATGCCGGCGGCGAGGATGACAACATTCATAGACCGTGATTTTATAAGTTGAGAATATGGAAAAGTTTAACACGCATGCCCTCTGCCTCCCCCGGATACGCCTGTTGTTACTGGTCTCATTGCTGGCGCTGCTCGCCGCTTGCAGTTCCTTGCGCCTGACCTACAACCATGGTGACACGATACTGTACTGGTGGCTGAACGCTTACGTGGATATCGATTCGGATCAAAAAGGCTGGGTCAAGAAAGATATCGACAATTTCTTCGCGTGGCACCGCAAGACCCAGTTGAAGGATTATGTGCAAGTGCTGAGCCATGCCCAGCGCCAGTTGCAGGGCAATGTCACGCAAGCCGATTTGCTGGCCGATTACAGCGACATCAAGCAACGCACCGAGGCGCTGCTGCTCAAGGCGCAACCGGAACTGGCCGACCTGGCGATGGCGCTGCGTCCGGAACAGATTGCACAGATGGAAAAAAAGTTCGCGTCGAATAACGACGATTACCGCAAAAAATACCTGCGCGGCGACCAGGACAAGCGCCAGCAATACCGTTTCGATAAAGCGATGGAGCAATTCGAATTATGGTTCGGCAATTTCAGCAGGGAACAGCAAGACAGTATCCGCAAGGCGTCCGACGCGCGTCCGCTGGACAATGAGATCTGGCTCGACGAACGCATCAGGCGGCAGCGCAATATCGTCAACCTGGTGCAAAAGGTGCAGCGCGAAAAGTTGAACAAGGACGCCACCATCGCCTTGATCCACAACTTGATACAGGACAGTTTTAATCGCCTCGACCATTCCGAGCGCAAGGCCTTTTTCGATACCACCAATGAAGCGACGGCGAATCTGGTGCTGACCGTCATCAAGATCGCCACGCCGGCCCAGAAAGCCCACGCGATCAAGCGCATGCAGGGCTGGATCGACGACTTTAATGCGCTGGCGGCGGACATGAAGTAAGCAGCGCCGGCACCGGCAGGGGCGGGGAGGCCATATGCTATAGTGGCCGCCAATATATCCCTGAGTTTTCCATGCAAAAATCGAATAAAAAACCCGCCAAGGTCCCGGTCCATCGTCCACCTCCAGCCAATCAGGTGCGCATCATCGGCGGCGTCTGGAAACGCAGCATCTTGCCGGTGCTCGACGCGCTCGGCTTGCGTCCGACGCCGGACCGCGTGCGCGAAACCGTGTTTAACTGGATCAACCATTTGCGCGACGGCGAGTGGGCCGATGCGCAATGCCTGGACTTGTTCGCCGGCAGCGGCGCGCTCGGTTTCGAAGCGGCCAGCCGCGGCGCGGCATCGGTCACCATGGTCGACACCCACACGCCGGTGATACGCCAGCTCGATGAGATCAAGACCAGGCTGCGCGCCGACCAGGTGCAGCTGGTGCGCGGCGACGCCTTGGCCGTGGCGCAAGGCATGGCCGCGCGCGGCCAGCGTTTCGATGTCATCTTCCTCGATCCGCCTTACCAGCAAGACTTTTTGTCGCGCATCTTGCCGGTCTGCGCATCGCTGCTGAAAGAAGGCGGCTTGATCTACGCCGAATCCGGCTTGACGATGGTGTTCGATGAAGCCGCCGGGGAACAAAAACCGGATTGGATGATCCCATGGGAAGTGATCCGCGCCGACAAAGCGGGGACGGTGTTCTACCATTTGCTCACTTACAACAAAACCGCGTGAATCGTTGAAATTGCCCCTGAAGATGCCTGTTTATTGAGCAAAAGCAAGCCCCATCGCGGGGCAAAAGCCGATTTTGAGGCATAATGCGCGTTCTATATTGGTGCATCTCTAGGGAGCCGCAATGGTTGTAGCAGTTTATCCAGGAACATTCGATCCGCTGACGCGTGGTCATGAAGATTTGGTGCGCCGCGCATCCGGTCTGTTTGACAAGCTGATCGTCGGTGTTGCCGACAGCAAGAACAAAAAACCGTTTTTTTCGCTGGATGAGCGCCTGGAAATCGCCAATGAAGTGTTGGGGCATTACCCGAACGTGCAGGTGGAAAGTTTTTCCGGCCTGTTGAAGGATTTTGTGCGCAACCACGATGCGCGCGTCATCGTGCGCGGTTTGCGCGCGGTGTCCGATTTCGAATATGAATTCCAGATGGCCGGCATGAACCGTTATTTGCTGCCGGACGTGGAAACCATGTTCTTGACGCCGTCCGACCAGTACCAGTTTATTTCGGGCACCATCGTGCGCGAAATCTCGGCGCTGGGCGGCGATGTTTCCAAATTTGTGTTCCCCTCGGTGGACCGTTGGCTGCAAAAGAAACTTGCATCGCTGGCGGACCAGGCCGAATAAGTTGCGAGTCCGACCATGGCATTACTGATTACCGACGACTGTATCAATTGCGACGTGTGCGAGCCCGAGTGCCCGAACGACGCGATCTATATGGGTCCTGAAATTTACGAAATCGATCCGAACAAATGCACCGAATGCGTCGGCCACTTCAGTGAGCCGCAATGCCAGCAGGTGTGCCCGGTCAGCTGCATCCCGTTCAATCCGGCCTGGCGCGAAACCCCGGCCGAACTGCAAGCCAAGTACGAACGCCTGCAAGCCGAACGCCCCGCCTGATTTCCCTGCGCTACCGCGCCGGCACGGCTGGCGCATGCTCCCCGCACGACTTCCCGAATTGTTCTACACTGCAATCGCGGCAGCTCACGGCCGCGGCCTGATTTCCCTACGGAGCACTGACCTATGACGCATCGCAGAAAGATATTGGGATGGCTGGCGGCCGCCTGCCTGGTGTGCAGCGCCCCCGCCATCGCGCTGGAAGCCTCGGGTGTCAAGTTCGATGAAACACTGCAGCTGGCCGGCAAGGAATTGAAGCTGAACGGCGCCGGCATCCGCTACAAGGCGATTTTCAAGGTGTATGCGGTCGGCTTGTATCTGCCGGAAAAGAAAACCACGCTGGCCGAGATCCTGCCGCTGCCGGGTCCGCGCCGGCTGGCCATCGTCATGCTGCGCGACGTCAGCTCGGAAGACTTTGGCGACGCGTTCATGCAAGGCTTGAGCAACAATGCCGACAAGGCCGAGCAAACCAGCGTACTGAGCCAGACCATGCAATTCGGCGAATTGTTCGCCATGTTTCCGGGCCTGAAAAAAGGCGATACGATCGCGCTGGACTGGATACCCGGCAGCGGCACGTTATGCGAGCTGAACGGGAAACTGGTCGGCCATGTGATCCCGGACCTCGCCTTCTACAACGTGGTGCTGAAGATATGGCTGGGCAAGCATCCGGCCGATAGCGCGCTGCGGCAAAAGCTGCTCGGCGATCCGGAGACATAAAAAAAGCCGCTGAGTCAGCGGCTTTTACGGGTTTTTACGTATGCTGCAAGCGCAGCAAATTGGTGCCTGTCCTTTACGCGCGCGCCGCCAGCGCGCGCAATTCAGCGGATAGCCTCGGGGCCGACGCATCCATCTTGTTCAACATGCGGCTGAGCATTTACGCATCGCGCATCTGCATCTTGGCCAGCCGTTGTTCCCTGCTCAATTTTGGTTTTACCACCAGCACCAACGCCCGCGCAATGCCCACCAACAGCGGCCTGAACAGCAAAACGAAGGCCAGCAGGGCAGCGCTGCCCAGCACGACTTCGATGACGCCGGCCGGCGAGACTGCCTGCAGCGGCAAGGCGCTGGCATGGAAGGCGGAGATGAAGGTAGACATGAATTTCCAGTGCATTATAGAATCGTTGACGGTACTATAGTGCAGTGCAACATATAAATCTAATTTCAGTTGCTGATACCGTTTATATGAAACATGAATGTAATAGCGTAATATTTACTAAAATGAAGCAGACCGTGAATAACACGGCCATATTACTTAACCATCTTTTGTAATCACTCTATCCTGGGCCGACCATGAGTTTTTTGACGCTGGACTTGAACTTGCTGCGTGTATTCGACGCCGTGATGACCGAGCAAAACCTGACCCGCGCCGCCGGCCACCTGGCGATGACCCAGCCCGCCGTGTCGAACGCCATCAAGCGCCTGCGCGAAAGCCTGGGCGATGAATTGCTGATCCGCACCGCCTACGGCGTCAAGCCGACCCCGCGCGCCGAAGCCCTGTGGCCATCGGTGCGCTCGGCGCTGGCCAGCCTGGAAGCGGCCGTCACGCCGGAAACATTCGATGTGTCGAAAGCCCATGCGACCTTCCGCATGGCAATGGCCGACGCGACCGCCGCCTTTTGGCTGCCGTCGCTGATGCGCTCGATCGAGAGCGAAGCGCCCGGCGTCAATGTGCGCATGGTGCCGCTGACCACCCGCGAACCGCGGCCGATGCTGTTGCGCGGCGACATAGACCTGGCGGTCGGTTTCTTCCCTGGCGTGGCGGCGCAATTGTCGAGTGAAACCGGTTCGCCGATCCGCCATGAACGCTTGTACTCCGGCAAATACGTGTGCGTGATGCGCAAGCAGCATCCGCTGGCCAAGGTGACGTTGACGCTGGATAACTATTGCGCGGCCAACCACTTGCTGGTCAGCTTTTCCGGACGCGCCCACGGCCTGGTCGATGAAGCGCTGGCGCAAATCCACCGCGAACGGCGCATCTTGCTGACCGTGAACCAATTCTTTACGGCCGGCAGGGTGGTGGCGAACTCGGACTTGATCACCGTGCTGCCGCGCCATTTGATCGCGTCGACCGGCATGACCGATGCGCTGCTGTACAAGGAATTGCCGTTCACCTTGCCCGCGGTTCACCTGGACATGCTGTGGCATGAACGCGACGCCCGCAGCCCGGCCCACAAATGGCTGCGCGCGCACCTGGAAGGCATGAATACGGTGACCCTGCGCCAGGCGACGGCGGCCGGCGGCGGGATTGCGCCCAAGGGCCACGTCGAATAACGATGCATGCGCGCCGCCTGCTTCTCTGCTTACAATAAATAAGCGCCTCTCCACTTTCAACCACCACAGATAGATGAACAACACCGGGAAAGTCAATTGGAAGCGCCATGCAGCATCTTTGCTGCTGGGCCTGTTGTGCAGCGTCGGCCTGATCAGCGAGATGGCTTACGCCCAGGCGGCCATCCCCGTGTATCGCTACTTCGTCAAGAACACCTATCCGCACGATCCCCAGGCGTTCACGCAGGGCTTGCTGTTCAAGGATGGCCACTTGTATGAAAGCACGGGCCAGAATGGGCAATCGTCGCTGCGCAAGGTGGACTTGAGCAGCGGCAGGGTGGTGCAGCGAACGATGCTGGACAAGGATGTCTTTGGCGAAGGCATCACCGATGTGGGCAATGACATCATCGGCCTGACCTGGACCTCGCAAGTCGGTTATGTGTTCGACCAGAAGACATTCAAGCTCAAGCGCAAGTTCCACTACCCGGGAGAAGGCTGGGGCCTGGCCAGCGACCGTGACTCCGTTTACATGAGCGACGGCAGCGCCTTCATCCGGGTGCTGGATCCGCACACCCTGGCCGAGGTGCGCCGCGTCGAAGTCAAGGCCGAGGGCAAGCCGATCGCCAGCCTGAATGAGCTGGAAATGGTCGACGGCCAGCTGTTTGCCAACATATGGGGCGCCGACGTGATCGCCCGCATCGATCCTGCCAGCGGCGCGGTGGTCGGCTGGATCGACCTGACGGGCTTGCTGCCGCCCGGGCAGCGCGGCACCGACAATCCTGACGCCGTGCTCAACGGCATTGCCTGGGACAGCCGCGGCAAGCGTTTGTTTGTGACGGGCAAACTGTGGCCCAAGCTGTTCGAGATCGAACTGATCGAAGTCCAGCGTCATTGAGGTTTCGTGCGGGACAGCCTGTGCCTACTTGATGGGAAGTTTCGTCGTGTTCTTCACTTCTTCCATCACCGCATAGGTGTGGGTTTCGCGCACGCCTTTTTGCAACAGGGTTTTACCGAGGAATTCGCGGTAAGCGGCCATATCCTTGACGCGCGCCTTGACCAGATAATCGAAACCGCCGGCCACCATATGACATTCCAGTACCTCCGGAATGATTTGTACGCTATGCTTGAAGGCGTCGAATACTTCCGGCGTGGTGCGATCCAATACCACTTCGATGAATACCAGCAGCGAAACGTCCAGCAGTTGCGGATTCAGCTGGGCGGTGTAGCCCATGATATAGCCGGATTCATGCAGCTTGCGCACGCGTTCCAGGCAAGCCGCAGGCGACAGGTTGACGCGCGCCGCCAGTTCCACATTGCTGATGCGTCCATCGCTCTGCAATTCCATTAAGATTTTCTTGCTGATCTTGTCGAGCATACCAGGCCACCCCTAATTAATTATATTTGGTTAAATTGTCGCATTAAAAACTATCTATGGCTAGTACTGCGTATTACCAGAATTAATCCTTAAGAAACCACTTTACAATCGAATCATCCGACTATCCGTTTTTTATGCTGGCGACCCTGCGTTTTTGACAGTGTTTTGCACAAAATCCGGTTTTAAATTTTTCCTTGTAAAGAGTCTTTCATGCATCCTGCGGCCCCACCGGCAACCTCCTCGACGCCCTTCGCCACCCTGCAAGCCGAAATCCTGCGCGACCCCAGTCCCCAGCGCGCCGCCGTCACGGCCGCCTACCGCCGCGACGAAGCCAGCGCCGTCCAATGGCTGCTGGAACAGATCAGGCAAGGCAGCGCCGCCAGCAAGGCCGAAGCCCAGGCGCTGGCGCACCGGCTGGTGTCCGCGGTACGCGCAAAACGTACCCGCGCCTCTGGCGTCGATGCATTGATGCACGAATTCTCGCTGTCGTCGGAAGAGGGCGTGGCGCTGATGTGCCTGGCTGAAGCCTTGTTGCGTATTCCCGACAGTCAAACCGCCGACCGCCTGATCGCCGACAAGATCAGCAAGGGCGACTGGCGCAAGCACCTGGGCGAATCGCCGTCGCTGTTCGTCAACGCGGCGACCTGGGGTTTGTTGATTACCGGCAAGCTTGTCAGCACCAGCAGCGAACGCGGCCTCGGCTCGGCGCTGTCGAAACTGATCGCCAAGGGCGGCGAACCGCTGATACGCAAAGGCGTCGACCTGGCCATGCGCATGCTCGGCAACCAGTTCGTCACCGGCCAGACGATCGAGGAAGCGCTGAAAAACAGCCGCGACAATGAAACCCGCGGCTACCGCTATTCCTACGACATGCTGGGTGAAGCGGCGCTGACCGAAGCGGATGCGTCGAATTATTATGTGTCGTACGAAATGGCGATCCACGCCATCGGCCGCGCGTCGAATGGCCGCGGCATCCAGCAGGGACCGGGGATCTCGGTCAAATTGTCGGCGCTGCATGCGCGCTACAGCCGTGCCCAGCGGGCCCGCGTGATGGCGGAATTGCTGCCGCGCCTGAAATCGCTGCTGCTGCTGGCGAAAAAATACAATATCGGCCTGAACATCGACGCCGAGGAAAGCGACCGCCTGGAATTGTCGCTCGACTTGATGGAAGCGCTGGCCTTCGATCCGGAACTGGCAGGTTTCGACGGCATCGGCTACGTGGTGCAGGCTTACCAAAAACGCTGCCCGTTCGCCATCGATTACCTGATCGACCTGGCCAGGCGCAGCGGCCGCAAATTCATGGTGCGGCTGGTCAAGGGCGCCTATTGGGATTCGGAAATCAAACGCGCCCAGGTCGACGGCTTGAGCGCTTATCCGGTGTACACCCGCAAGGTGTACACCGACGTGTCCTACCTGCTGTGCGCGCAAAAATTGCTGGCTGCCAGCGCGGTGATTTATCCGCAATTCGCCACCCACAACGCGCACACCCTGTCGACCATTTACACCTGGGCCAAGCGCGACGGCATCGACGATTACGAATTCCAATGCCTGCACGGCATGGGCGAAACCTTGTACGACCAGGTGGTCGGCCCGGCCAACCTGGACAAGCCTTGCCGCATTTACGCGCCGGTCGGTTCGCATGAAACCCTGCTCGCCTACCTGGTGCGCCGCCTGCTCGAAAACGGCGCCAACTCCTCGTTCGTCAACCAGATCGTCGATGAAAACATTGCCATCGAAACGCTGATCAAGGACCCGCTGGAACTGGCCCGCGAACAAGGCGGTCAGCCGCATCCGGGGATTGCTTTGCCGCTCGACATGTTTGGCGCCGAACGCAAGAATTCCGCCGGCCTCGACCTGGCCAATGAAGATGTGCTGCGCGACATATCCGCGACGCTGGTCGAAGCACGCACGTGGCACGCCGGACCGTTGATCGACGGTCCGGTCAGCCTCGATCCGCACCAGCAAATCATCAGCAATCCGGCGCGCCACGACGACATGGTCGGCAAGGTCGCGGAAGCGGGCATCGCCGACGTCGAAGCGGCGCTGGCCAGCGCCAGCGCGTATGCGATGGACTGGCAAACCACCGAACCATCGCTGCGCGCGGCGGCCCTGAAACGCGCGGCCGACCTGTATGAAACGCACCGCATCGAGTTGATCGCGCTGGCGATCCGCGAAGCGGGCAAGTCTTTACCGAACGCGATCGCCGAAGTCCGTGAAGCGGTCGACTTCCTGCGCTATTACGCGGCGCAAGTCGAACACACGCCCAACACGCTGGCGCTGGGTCCGATTACCTGCATCAGCCCGTGGAATTTCCCGCTGGCGATTTTCACCGGCCAGATTGCCGCCGCCTTGGCCGCCGGCAACGTGGTGCTGGCCAAGCCGGCCGAGCAAACGCCATTGATCGCCCATCGCGCCGTGGAATTGCTGCATCAGGCGGGCGTGCCGAGCGGCGCGCTGCAATTCTTGCCGGGCCGTGGCGAAACCGTCGGCGCCGGCCTGTGCAACGACCAGCGCGTCAAGGGCGTGATTTTCACCGGCTCGACCGAAGTGGCGCAATTGATCAACCGCACGCTGGCCAGGCGCTCGGTCGATGAAGCGTGCGATATTGCGCTGATCGCCGAAACCGGCGGCCAGAACGCCTTGATCGTCGATTCGTCGGCATTGCCGGAACAAGTGGTGCAGGACGCGATCTCGTCGGCGTTCGACAGTGCCGGCCAGCGTTGCTCGGCGCTGCGCGTCTTGTTCCTGCAACAGGATATCGCCGATAAAACCATCAAGATGCTGAAGGGCGCGATGCAGGAATTGCGCGTCGGTAATCCTGACCGCCTGGTGACCGATATCGGTCCGGTCATCGACAGCGAAGCGCAGCGCAACTTGCTGGCCCACATCAACAAATTGAAGACCACCGCGATCAGCCATTTTTCGCTCGACTTGCCGCCAGTCAGCGGCACCTTTGTCGCGCCGACCGTGCTGGAAATCACATCGCTGTCCGAATTGACGCAGGAAGTATTCGGCCCGGTATTGCACGTGATCCGCTACCAGCGCGCCGACTTGCCGCAATTGATCGATTCGATCAATGCCAGCGGTTACGGCTTGACGCTGGGCATCCATTCACGCATCGATGAAACCATCGATTTCATCACGGCGCGCGCCCACGTCGGCAATATCTACGTCAACCGCAACATCGTCGGCGCGGTGGTCGGGGTGCAGCCGTTCGGCGGCGAAGGCAAATCGGGCACCGGTCCGAAAGCGGGCGGTCCGCTGTACCTGAAACGCTTGCAGCGCAACCCGTTCACCGCTGCGCAACACCAGCGCCAGGCGTCGCCGGCGCTGGACGCGTTGACGGCCTGGGCCAATACGCAGGGCAAGCACAAGCTGGCCACGCTGGCCGATGACTATGCGCGCACCACCTTGCTGGGCAGCAGCATCGCCTTGCCAGGCCCGACCGGCGAGCGCAACACGCTCAGTTTTGCCGCGCGCGGTCCAGTGCTGTGCGTGGCGGCCAGCGCCGACGTGCTGCTGAACCAATTGGCGGCGATTGTTGCGACCGGCAACAGCGCCATCGTGCTGGCCCAATTGCCGACACTGATCCCGGCCGACTTGCCGGCGGTATTGTCGGAACGTATACAGGTGATCAACTCGCTGGAAGCCAGCGATTACCCATTCCAGGTGGCATTGGTCGAGCCGGTACTGTCCAAGCAGGTCAAACCGCTGCTGGCGGCCCGCAATGGGGCCTTGGTGACCACGATCGAGACCACCGAGGAGGGTGTCATACCTTTGTGGCGTTTGGTCGCTGAGCGGGCTCTGTGCGTGAATACGACTGCAGCCGGCGGCAACGCCAGCCTGATGACGCTGAGCGTGTAGGGCCGATCGCTTCAACAGCGCTGCCAAACCAGGCGCCGGCGGACAACTCCGCTGGCGCCTGTGGATAAGGCGGCAATCATCCACAGGCGCTTCGGCGCCTTTTTTTATGCGCTCATCAACATTGCGCTGTCAAGCGTGCGCACAGGCGTTTTACAACGAAAAACGCATAACGCGACGCCACCGCCTGCACAAACCGCATGAAGTCGAGCGCCGCCGCTTCATTCGCGTTATCCGAAATCGTCCGCATCACGGTAAACGGGATGCCCAGCTCAAAACACACTTGCGCCACCGCGGCGCCTTCCATTTCCACCGCCAGCAAATCGGGCAACGCCTCCTTCAACTGGCCCAGATGGATGCGGCTGCTGATGAATTGATCGCCGCTGCCGATCTGGCCACGGTGCGACTGGGGCCGGGTAATGCCAAATTCTTTCGCTTCGGTAACACTGATGGCGTCGTGAAAGTCCGATTCCAGGAAATCCCGGCATGAAACGGACAATTGTTCGCTCATCGTGCTATCGGACAAGAACCGCGACAAGCCCGTCAGCGGCACTTCGAAACGGGGAAACAGCGGCGTGGCGTCCATATCGTGCTGGACCAGCGATTCGCCGACCACGATATCGCCCACTCGCACGCCGCTATCGGCGCTGCCGGCAACGCCGGTAAAAACAATGTGGGTAACTCCGAACTTTTCCACAAGAATGCTTGCGGTCATTGCCGCTGCAACCTTGCCTATACGCGATAGAACGCACACAGCGTCGATTCCCCACAACGTGCCCTGGGTGTAGTCGCGCATGCCGTGCGACAGCTTGTGGGGGCTTTCCATGGCCTCTACCAGCCCTTGTTGTTCTTCATTCAGCGCACTAATGATGCCTAAACGGATAGTTTTACTCGAATTCATCGATCTGATCGCCTGTTTTTTGCTGTTATAGACACGTTTTTAGCCGTACTGGGCGAGCTATCCACCGTTTTGCGCTGTATAGCTGTTTTAAATAAAGATGTATATAAAAAAATAGTAGTGATAGTAAACCCGCATTTTTCTGTGGATAAGTCGGTTAACTTCAAAAAAATCATCCACTTGGCCTCCACAAAACCGCTTGCATAAACATTGTATCCAGACAGGATGAGTTTGGGATAAAAAAGAACTTGTGCACAAACAGGCGGTTTCCTCACATCTCATCCTGTGGATATGCAATAGCTTATCCACAGACGGTCTTCAAAAAATCGTTTTTTCATGCTGTTGCGGCGATTTTCACGGTGCCGTGGACAGCTGTTCGGCCGATGTTCAGCAAAGCAGAGCTTGGCATGGTCGATTTTTTTTGATCAGCCAAGCCTGGTTGTTGGCGTCGGCGTTTTGTTGACGTCATATTGCAAAACGCCGTTGGGGATGGTTTTTGACTTTTTTCGAGAAATCGCCGGTCTTGCGCGTTTTGTCGTCGTTTACAATAGATCTATATAAAAAAATAGTAGTAGTAGTAAACGCGGAAATTTCTGTGGATAAGCCCCTATTTATCATAAGAATCATGCGTTTAGCGTCAAAAAAAAGCGTGAATAATCGCTGTATCAGTGCAGGAGCAAATCTGTATAAAATCCGGCTCCGGGGATAACTGCCGGTTTACGCACAACTCATCTTGTGGATATCAAGTGACTTGTCCACAGCCGGCCCCAAAAAGCAGCCAAAATATCCACTTTTTGGGCTGCCAGTCCGTTTTATCTTCCCTAAACCATGCTGCAGACCATCCTTGGCTGGGCAATAGCGACTGGCTGGCCAAGTGGCGTCCGCAAAAGTGAGTCTTCAAAAAATACTATGCGGCGTGGCTCAGGTGTTCTTCCTTGGTTTTGCAGGTTGACGATTTTTTGCCGACAGTCGTCAGGGACTGGTGCGCGGCCGCGATTTTTTTTGAGCCGGTCCCGTTTTATTCTAAGAAGTTGAATATAAGAATAGTAGTAATGGTTAACAGTGGTACTTTGCTGTGGATAAGTACTTATTTTTCCACAACATCAAGGACTTGGCGCCCGTACAAACGCTGGGTAACGCTTGTATGAGCTGGGAACTGTTTCTGGACAAAAAAAGTTGCCCAAAAAAATTTTTCGTTTACTCACAAACCGCACCTGTGGATATCCATAGGTTTATCCACAGCAGAAATACCCCTTTCAGCTGCGTATCCGGTTTCTTTTTGAGTGTTCTGGTAATCTTGCAGTTCACAGAGGAGAGCCACACAATGGACTTGCAAGCACTTTTCGAGTATCCGATCATCCAGGGGCCGATGGCTGGCGGCGCTTCCACGCCGGAGCTGGTCGCCGCCGTATCGAACGCCGGCGGACTTGGTTCTTTCGCCGCATCGCTGTTGCCGGCGCAAGCGATCCGCGAGCAGATTGCGCGGATACGGTCGCTGACGCAGCGGCCTTTCCTGGTGAATTTATTCGTGCAGCACACACCGCAGCCATCGGCGGCGCAGATTGAACACGCCGCGCAATTGCTGCAACCGGTCTGGTCGGCGCTCGGCTGGCCGGCATTGCCGCTGCCATCGACGTGGTGCGAAGATTTCGAGTCGCAATTCGACGCGTTGCTGGACGCGCATCCGGCCGCCGCCAGTTTTACCTTCGATATCTTGAGCGCCGACCACGTGAAACGTTTGCATGCGGCCGGTATTTTTGTCATCGGCACCATCACCACCGTCGACGAGGCGCTGGCCTGGCAAGCGATAGGCGCCGATGCGGTGGTGGCGTCCGGCGTGCAATCCGGTGGCCATCGCGGTACGTTTCTCGGGCCGCAAACCGAGGCGACGCTGACCATCGAGCAATTATTACCGCAAGTGGTGGCGGCATTGACGATCCCGGTGATCGCCGCCGGCGCCATCATGGACGGTGCCGATATCGCCCGCATGCTGGCCATCGGCGCCGCCGCGGTACAAATGGGCACGGCCTTCCTGGTCACCGACGAATCCGGCATCCATCCCGCTTATAAACGGCATTTATTGTCGCCAGTAAGCCATGTGACACGGCTGACGCGCGGTTTTTCAGGCCGTTATGCACGCGGCGTGGAAAACCGTTTCATGCGTGTGATGTTGCCGGTGGAGTCGCAAGTGCCCGCTTATCCCGTGCAAAACGCGTTGACCGGCAGCATACGCGCGCTTGCCGCCAAGGAAGCCGATATTGAATTAATGTCACTATGGGCCGGAACAGGTGTTAATCTTGCTCGTGGCATGCCAGCCGCGCAATTGATACAGACTCTGGTGGCGGAAATGCAGAGCGCGGGGTAGAGACATCCGCGCCATGACCGCTCATCGTTTACCGAAAGGAGCAGTCATTGGAATCGGCAGGAACATTCGACTACATTATTGTTGGCGGCGGCACGGCCGGTTGCGTGCTGGCCAACCGGCTGACCCGCGACAAGAACGCCACGGTGCTGCTGGTCGAGGCCGGCGGCAAGGATGATTATGTGTGGATACACATCCCGGTCGGCTATTTGCATTGCATCGGCAATCCGCGCACCGACTGGCTGTACCGGACCGAAGTGGATAACGGCCTTGGCGGGCGCAGTTTGATCTATCCGCGCGGTAAGGTACTGGGCGGCAGTTCCTCGATCAACGGCATGATTTACATGCGCGGCCAGGCTGGCGATTACGACCGCTGGGCCGAGCTGACCGGCGATCCGTCGTGGTCCTGGCAGCAGGTCTTGCCCTTGTTTAAAAAGAGTGAGGACCATTACGCCGGCGCGTCCGAATTTCACGGCGGCGGCGGCGAATGGCGGGTCGAAAAACAGCGCTTGTCGTGGCAAATCCTGGATGCGTTCCGTGACGCGGCGGCGCAAAGCGGGATTCCCAACAGCAGTGATTTTAATCGCGGCGACAATGCCGGCTGCGGCTATTTCGAGGTCAATCAACGGCGCGGCATCCGCTGGAATACCGCCAAGGCATTCTTGAAACCGGCGTCGCGCCGGCCGAACCTGACCATCATGACCGGCTGCCACGTGGAACGTTTGCTCATCGAGCAGACCGAACACGGGCCGCGTTGCGGCGGCGTGGTCTTTACCGGCGGCGGTTCGACCTGGCGCGCGCTGGCGACACGTGAAACCTTGCTGACCGCCGGCGCGGTCGGCTCGCCGCAGATCTTGCAATTGTCGGGCATCGGCCCGGCCGGCTTGTTGCGGCAATATGGCATCGCGCCGCTGCTCGATGCGGCGGGTGTCGGCGACAATTTGCAAGACCATTTGCAACTGCGCATGGTGTTCAAGGTGAAGGGGGTCAAGACCTTGAATGCGATGGCGGGCAATTGGTACGGCAAGATGAAAATCGGCCTCGAATATGCGCTGTTCCAGAGCGGCCCGATGTCGATGGCGCCGTCGCAGCTGGGCGCGTTCGCCAGGTCCGATGCGGGCCAGGCCACGCCGAACCTGCAATATCATGTACAACCCTTATCGCTGGAAAAATTCGGCGATCCGCTGCATGCATTCCCGGCATTCACCGCCAGCGTATGCAATCTGCGGCCGACCTCGCGCGGCCATGTGCGCATCGGCAGCGGCGATGCGTATGCGCCGCCCAGGATCACGCCGAACTATCTGAACACGCCCGAAGACCGCAAGGTTGCCGCCGCCGCGCTGACATTGACGCGCACTATTGTCGCCGCACCTGCGCTGCATCAATTCGAACCGGAAGAATTCAAGCCCGGTTTGCAGTACCGTACTGAAGGGGAGTTGGCCCAAGCCGCGTCCGCTATCGGCACGACGATTTTTCATCCGGTCGGCACCTGCAGGATGGGCCAGGCTGGGGATAAGTCGGCAGTTGTCGACAGCCAGCTGCGGGTGATCGGCGTTGCTGGCTTGCGTGTCGTCGATGCATCGGTGATGCCGTTTATTACATCCGGCAACACCAACTCGCCGACCGTGATGATTGCCGAAAAAGCGGCGCTGATGATCCATGCCGCGTGGAAGTAGCAAGGATGTAGCGGCCGCGGCGGGTGGTAGTTGTACGGTATTGTGATTAAAAAGCAAACTATGTAATATAAAAAAACCAAGTGCTATCCAGGCACGACTAGGAGACACGATGTCAAACGTAATCTTAGAAACAAAGAATTTGACCAAGGAATTCAAGGGGTTTACCGCCGTTAATGACGTGAATTTGCAAGTAGAGCGGGGCCATATCCATGCGCTGATCGGCCCGAATGGCGCCGGTAAGACCACCTGTTTTAATTTGCTGACCAAGTTTTTGGTACCCAGCTCCGGTCATATCCTGTTCAATGGACGTGACATCACCGCCGCCAGACCGGCACACATCGCGCGCATGGGCGTGATCCGTTCATTCCAGATTTCCGCCGTCTTTCCCCATTTATCGGTGCTGCAAAATGTGCGCATCGGCTTGCAGCGCCAGCTCGGCACGTCGTTCCATTTCTGGCAAAGCGAACGCTCCTTGAACCAGCTCAACGACCGCGCAATGGCCTTGCTGGCCGAGGTCGACCTGAGCGAGTTCGCCGATACCATCACGGTCGACATGCCTTACGGCCGCAAGCGCGCGCTGGAAATCGCCACCACGCTGGCGATGGAACCGGAACTGATGCTGCTCGATGAACCGACCCAGGGCATGGGCCACGAAGACGTGCACCGGGTTACCGAGCTGATCAAGAAAGTGTCGGCCGGACGCACGATCTTGATGGTCGAACACAATATGAATGTGGTGTCCGGCATCTGCGACAAGATTTCCGTCTTGCAGCGCGGCGCGATGCTGGCCGAAGGCAATTACGCCGACGTGTCGCGCAACCCGCAAGTGATGGAAGCGTATATGGGGACCACCCAGACCGAGCTGGAAGGAGCGCATTGATGACGGCCGCACTGGAAATCTCCAGGCTGCATACCTGGTACGGCGAATCGCATATCTTGCATGACGTGAACTTCAAGGTGGAGCAGGGCGAAGTCGTCACTTTGCTGGGCCGCAATGGCGCCGGCCGCACCACGACCTTGCGCGCCATCATGGGCCTGACCGGCGCGCGCAAGGGGTCGATCAAAGTCAACGGCGCCGAAGCGATAGGTTTGGCGACGCACAAAATCGCCCATCTCGGCATCGGCTATTGTCCTGAAGAGCGCGGCATTTTTTCATCGTTGTCGACCGAGGAAAACCTGATGTTGCCGCCAGTGCTGGACGGCGTCGGCAAGGGCATGGCGGTCGATGAAATCTACGCCATGTTCCCCAACCTGCAAGAGCGCAGGCATAGCCAGGGCACGCGTTTGTCCGGCGGCGAACAGCAGATGCTGGCGGTGGCGCGGATCTTGCGCACCGGCGCGCGGCTGCTGCTGCTCGATGAAATCTCGGAAGGGCTGGCGCCGGTCATCGTGCAGGGCCTGGCGCGCATGATCACGACCTTGAAAGCGAAGGGCTACACCATCGTCATGGTGGAGCAGAATTTCCGGTTTGCCGCGCCGTTGGCGGACCGGTTTTATGTGATGGAGCATGGCCAGATCGTCGAGACGTTTGCGGCGTCCGAACTCGACGCCAAGATGCCCGTGCTGACCGAATTGCTGGGCGTGTAGCGACAGTGGTTCGATTGGTTTGAAGCATCGTATTTCCCTACCGTACAGACCCACCATCATCAACGGAGACAATATGAAATGTAACGCTATCGCCATCGCGGCATCGGCCCTGTGCATGCTGGGATGGGGCGCCGCGGCGCAAGCCCAGGTATCGGGCGACACGATTAAAATCGGTTTCATCACCGACATGTCCGGCGTGTATTCGGATGTCGACGGGCAGGGCGGAGCGGAGGCGATCAAGATGGCGATCGCCGACGCCGGGGTGGTTCTGGCGGGCAAGAAAGTGGAATTCATTTCGGCCGACCATCAAAACAAGGCCGACATCGCCGCCTCCAAGGCGCGTGAATGGTTCGACCAGCAAGGCGTCGATTTGCTGATCGGCGGCACCAATTCCGGCGCCAGCCTGGCGATGGCCAAAGTGGCCGCGGAAAAGAAAAAAATCTTCATCGCGATCGGCGCCGGTTCGTCGCGCCTGACCAATGAGGAATGCACGCCGTACACCGTGCATTACGCCTACGACACGGTGGCGCTGGCGCGCGGCACCGGCGGCACCATCGTCAAGCAGGGCGGCAGGAACTGGTACTTCATGACCGCCGATTACGCCTTCGGCCACTCGCTTGAAAAAGATACGGCGGAAGTGGTGCAAAAGGCGGGCGGCAAGGTGCTGGGCAGCGTCAAGCATCCACTGTCGGCGTCCGATTTTTCCTCCTTCCTGCTGCAGGCGCAGGCATCGAAAGCGCAAATCCTCGGCCTGGCCAATGCCGGCGGCGACGCCATCAACAGCATCAAGGCGGCCAATGAATTCGGCCTGACCAAGAATATGCGGCTGGCCGGTTTGCTGATCTTTATCAACGACATCCATTCGCTGGGCTTGAACCTGACCCAGGGTATGTATCTGACCGATGGCTGGTATTGGGACTTGAATCCGGAAACCCGGGCCTGGTCGAAACGTTATTTCGACAAGATGAAAAAAGAGCCGTCGATGCTGCAGGCGGCCGATTATTCGGCGGCGGCGAATTACCTGAAAGCCGTCAAGGCGCTCGGCACCGACGATACCGACAAGGTCATGGCCTACCTCAAAAAGACCAGGATCAACGACATGTTCACCAAGGATGGCGAGATCCGCCCGGATGGCCGCATGGTACACGATATGTATTTGATGGAAGTCAAAAAGCCCTCCGAATCGAAAGCGCCCTGGGACTATTACAAAGTCGTCGCCACCGTGCCCGGCGCCCAGGCTTATCTGACCAAGGCCGAATCCAAGTGTTCGTTGTGGAAATAATTTAGCTTCCTCACCTTGCGCAGCCGCGCCACGTCGCTGGCGCTGGCTGCGCCTGTCCCTCGATCCCTCGCCGGCTGGTCCGGTGACTTTTATACTGTGATGCCATGGAAATTTTCGGCGTTCCATTACAAGCGATGATGAGCCAGCTATTGCTCGGTCTCGTCAACGGCTCGTTTTATGCCATGTTGTCGCTCGGTCTGGCGGTCATCTTCGGCTTGCTCAATGTGATCAATTTCTCCCACGGCGCGATGTACATGATCGGCGCTTTTTTTGCATGGATGGGACTGACTTATTTCGGCATCAATTATTGGGTGATGCTGATCGTCGCGCCGCTGCTGATCGGCCTGCTCGGCATCGTGATTGAAAAAACCATGCTGCGCTGGCTGTACAAGCTCGATCATTTATATGGCTTGCTGCTGACCTTCGGCATCACGCTGATCGCCGAAGGCGTGTTCCGCTCCTTTTACGGCGTGTCCGGCCAGCCTTACGCGGTGCCGGAATCGCTGGCCGGCGCAACCGACCTCGGCTTCATGATCTTGCCGAATTACCGTGCCTGGGTGGTGGTCGCGTCGCTCGGCATTTGCCTGGCGACCTGGTTCGTCATCGAAAAAACCAAGCTCGGCTCCTACCTGCGGGCCGGCACCGAAAATCCGAAACTGGTCGAAGCGTTCGGCATCAACGTGCCGCTGATGGTCACGCTGACCTACGGCTTCGGCGTGGCGCTGGCGGGCTTTGCCGGCGTGCTGGCGGCGCCGATCATCCAGGTATCGCCGCTGATGGGCTCGAACCTGATCATCGTCGTGTTCGCCGTGGTGGTGATCGGCGGCATGGGTTCCATCATGGGCTCGATCCTGACCGGGCTCGGGCTGGGCGTCATCGAGGGCTTGACCCGCGTATTTTATCCGGAAGGGTCGGCCACCGTGGTATTCGTCGTGATGGTGATCGTGCTGCTGTTGCGTCCGGCCGGCCTGTTCGGCAAGGAGAAATAATGGACGCTACCGTCAGCCGCACACAGTATGGGAGTTTCAAGATGAATAAAAACATAGGCTATGGTGTGGCACTGGCGATTGCGCTGGCCGCGCCATTTTTCGGTTATCCGGTGCTGATGATGAAGTTGCTGTGCTTTTCGCTGTTTGCATGCGCCTTCAATTTGTTGATCGGCTACACCGGCTTGCTATCGTTCGGCCACGCGGCGTTTTTCGGTGCGGCCGGCTACGTGTCCGGTTATGCGCTGAGGACGCTGGGCTGGCCGACCGAGCTGGGCTTGCTGGCCGGTGTCCTGGTCGGCGCCGTGCTGGGCTTGCTGATGGGCGGCATCGCGATTCGCCGCCAGGGCATCTACTTCACGATGATCACGCTGGCGCTGGCGCAGATGGTGTACTTTTTGGCGTTGCGCTTGCCGTTCACCGGCGGCGAAGATGGCTTGCAGGGCGTTCCACGTGGAACATTATTGGGCTCCGTCGACTTGTCGAATGACATGACCATGTATTACGTGGTGCTGGCCATCGCGGTCGGCGGCTTCGCGCTGATCGTGCGCACCGTGCATTCGCCGTTCGGCCAGATCTTGAAAGCCATCAAGGAAAACGAACCGCGCGCCATTTCGCTCGGTTACGACGTCGATAAATACAAGCTGGCGGTGATCGTGCTGTCGGCGTCGCTGGCCGCGCTGGCCGGCGCCACCAAGACGCTGGTACTGGGTTTCGAAACGCTGACCGACGTGCACTGGACCATGTCCGGCCTGGTGGTGCTGATGACCCTGGTCGGCGGCATGGGCACGCTGGCCGGGCCCATCCTCGGCGCGCTGATCATCATCACGCTGGAAAACAAGCTGGGCGACTTCGGCACCTTTGTCGCGACGCAGACCGGCATCGAGTGGTTCCATACGCTCGGCGAATCGGTCAGCATGGTGACCGGCCTGATCTTCGTTGCCTGCGTGCTATTGTTCCGGCGCGGCATCGTCGGCGAAATCGTCGCCCGCTACGGCGGCGCCAGAAAACCAGCCTGAGCACTGACTACCCTGATCTCACCCTGGCGCCGGACACTGTCCGGCGTTTTTCATGGTGGCGACACCGATGTTTGGCCTACGCCAATAATTACTCGTGGCAAGAGTTCTAGTATCAGGTACATCAACCACGAGGAGATCACATGAAACATGGAAAGCGCATCGCGGGTGCGGGTTTGCTGTGCTCGCTGCTGGCCGGCTGCGGCAGCACGCACGGGCCGGAACACATCAATCAGGTGCCCGATTACCTGGGGCCGATCACGCGCACCGATTACGACGGCACGACGAATGATTTACTGACCGCCGGCCTCGGCAAGACCGGGCTGGCCGGCGCCACCCCGGTCTATGCCGATCCGGCGAATCCTACGGCTTCTGAGCTGCGCCGCAACGCGATCTACTCCAACTACCGGGCGGTGCTCGATATCGCCGCCAACAGCGGTTACGGCACCTTGTACGGCCCTAACGTCGATGCCAAGGGGAATGTCGGCAGCGGGGAGGGCAAGATTGCCGGCAGCGAATACCTGGCCTATAGCGACGATGGCACCGGACAGCGCAACGTGACGCTGATGGTGCAGGTGCCAAACAGCTTCGATCCGGCCAGCCCGTGCATCGTCACCGGCACGTCGAGCGGTTCGCGCGGCATCTATGGCGCGATCGGCAGTTCCGGCGAATGGGGCTTGAAAAACCATTGCGCGGTGGTGTACGCCGACAAGGGCAGCGGCATCGGCTTGTATGTCTTCGAGGACGACAGCGTCAACCTGCAAGACGGCGTGCGCCGCGACCGCGTCGCGGCTGGCAAGAATGCCAATTTTGCGCCGCAGCTCGGCGATGCCGAGCGGGCCGCCTTCAGCGCGTCGGCGCCCTACCGCATCGCTTTCAAGCATGCACACTCGCAACAGAACCCGGAAAAGGATTGGGGCAGGTTCACCTTGCAATCGATCGAGTTCGGCTTCTATGTGCTCAACGAACGCTACGGCGCGCTGGCGCGCGACGGCAGCCACCATCTGCGGCGTTTCACGGCCAGCAATACCATCACCATCGCCTCCAGCATTTCGAATGGCGGCGGCTCGGCCTTGCGCGCCGCCGAGCAAGATAGCCGGGGCTTGATCAGCGGTATCGCCGTCAGCGAACCGCAAGTGCAGCCGGACAGCCAGACCGCTTACACGGTGCGGCAGGGCGGGGCGGTGGTCAATCTTCCGGGCAAACCGCTGTTCGACTATGCGACCTATGCCGCGCTGTATCAACCGTGCATCGCCGGCAGTGCCGGCCGTTGCAGTGCGCTGGTCGGCAAGGGCTTGTTGTCGGGCGCCGACTTGGCGGCGCAGCAAGCCAACGCGGCTATCAAGTTGAAAGCCTATGGCTGGCTGGCCGATTCCGATCCCTTGCAAGCCGCGCATGCCGGCACCAATATCTTGATCGCGGCCACCTATGCCAACGCCTACGGCAAATTCCCGGTGACCGACAAGGTGTGCGGCTTCAGCTTTGCCCAGACCGATACCGGCAGCGGCGTGCCGATTCCTTTTACGCAGGAACAAAAAGCGTCCAGCTTCGCGGCGCAGAGCGGCATCATCGGCAGCGTGGTGTATGAAAACTCGGTCGGCGGCGCCAGGGCCTACACCTTCGGCATCTCGCCTTCGACGGCGCTGGCCGACCAGTCGCTCGACGGTTTCCTGTGCCTGCGCGGCCTGGCGACCGGTATCGATGCGGTCAGCGGCGGGGCGCTGGCGCCGCTGCAGGCCGAACAAAGCCGGCGCGTGCGCGATGGCATCCGGGACGCGCAGGCGAGCGCCAATTTGCGCGGCAAGCCGGCCATCATCGTGCATGGCCGGGCCGATACGCTGATCCCGGTCAACGACGCGTCGCGCGCCTACCTGGGCCTGAACGCGGCCGCCGAGGGCAGTGCCAGCCAGCTGCGGTATATCGAAGTGACCAACGCCAATCACTTCGATTCCTTCACCAGCTCCTTGCCGACCGTGATCGTGCCGCTGCACGTGTATTTCAACCATGCGCTGGACGCCATGTACGCGCACCTGAAAAACAGCCAGCCGCTGCCGCCGTCGCAAGTGGTGCGCACCGTGACGCGGGCCGATGCGTCGACTCCCATCACCATCGCCAACGTGCCGCCGATCGCCACGGCGGTAGCGGCCGGTAATGCGATCGTGGTGACCGGAACGGTGGTCGATGTGCCGAACTAATGAGCGAGCTGTAAAACAGAGCGGGCCACGTGTTTCACGTGGCCCGCTTTTTTATTGTCGTCGAAGTTGCGAGCTTGTTTAACTCCACGCTTCGCTGCGTATCTTGCCCAGGCCCTGGAAGATCGGTTTGCAAAACCAGTAGCCCTGCATCAGCTCCACGCCGGACGCATGCAGGAAGTCGCGTTCGCCGCGCGTTTCGATGCCTTCCGCCAGCACCCTGATACCGAGTTCACGGCACATGCTGGTGATGGCCCTGACGATGATCTGGCGCGCCGGCTTGCTATCGATATCGCGCACCAGGTCCATGTCGATCTTGACGATGCTGGGCTGGTACTCGGCCAGCAAATTCAGTCCCGCATAACCGGCGCCAAAATCGTCGATCGCGGTCTGGAAACCGAGGCCGTTGTACTGACGGAAAATATTGACGAGGTGCGCACGGTCTTTTACCTGCTCGCCTTCGGTCACTTCGAAGATGATGCGGTTGGTCGGAAAGTTGTAGATCCTTGCCGCTTCGAAGGTGCTGCGGATGCAAACCTCCGGGCGAATCACTGCATTCGGCAGGAAGTTAATTGAGAGAAATTCCTGCATGCCCAGCCTGGCTGCGCCCGCCACCGCCTTGACCCGGCAAGCCTGGTCGAAGCGGTAGCGGTTATCGTCGTTGACCTTGGCCAGGATCGAGCCGGCCGTCTCTCCCCGGGGCCCGCGCACCAGCGCTTCGTGGGCGTAGATCGAACGGGTGCGCATGCTGACGATGGGCTGGTAGGCGTATTCAAAGTCAAAATCCGGGGGCGTGCTGTTGCGGCATTCGGCGCAGACGATCATGCCGGGATTTTTCTGTGAAACCGACAACTGTTCAGGTGAGATTGGAATCATCTGGGTATCCCCGTTTGGCAGTAAGTCAATTCAGCTTAGCAGAGGGCGTTATTGTCTTAGTTGCGTGGGCACAATAATGTAGTGGTGTAATTATCATGAACGATTGGTATCCAGCAAACCTGTTTGCTGCATCGCGGCTAGCTCGGCTGTTGCGATTTGATGTGAAACGTGCGGAATATTAGAGCAGCAACAGGCAGGAATGTTCCACGTGGAACAGCCTCAGCATCAGTCGTCCTGCACGACGTGTGTTCCACGTGGAACATCATGTGAACAAAAATTGAGCAGTAAAGAGTCCGCAGCGCTAAAAGACTCTATAATCTGGCTTCATATCCTCGCTTTTTACCCACATTACCATGTTATTTCCTACAGAATTCGACGTCATCGTTGTCGGTGGCGGTCACGCCGGCACCGAGGCGGCCCTTGCTTCAGCCCGTATGGGGCAGAAGACGCTCTTGTTGACGCATAATATCGAGACGCTGGGCCAGATGTCGTGCAATCCCTCCATCGGCGGCATCGGCAAAGGCCATCTGGTCAAAGAGGTCGACGCCATGGGCGGCGCGATGGCCATCGCCACCGATGAGTCCGGAATCCAGTTCCGTATCTTGAACTCGTCCAAAGGCCCTGCCGTGCGCGCCACCCGCGCCCAGGCCGACCGTATCCTGTACAAGGCCGCGATCCGTACCCGCCTGGAAAACCAGCCCAATCTGTGGCTGTTCCAGCAGGCGGTCGACGATTTGATGGTGGAGGGCGACCGCGTGGTCGGCGCCGTCACCCAGATCGGCATCAAATTCCTGGCGCGCGCGGTAGTGTTGACCGCAGGAACTTTCCTCGACGGAAAAATTCACGTCGGTCTGAATCACTACTCGGCCGGCCGCGCCGGCGATCCGCCGGCGATTTCCTTGTCGGCCCGCCTGAAGGAATTGAAGCTGCCGCAAGGCCGCCTGAAGACCGGCACGCCGCCGCGCATCGACGGCCGCAGCATCGATTTCTCAGTGATGCAGGAACAGCCGGGCGATCTTGATCCGGTGCCGGTTTTTTCCGTGATGGGCAACACCGCGATGCACCCGCGACAGGTGCCGTGCTGGGTCACGCATACCAACAGCCAGACGCATGACATCATCCGCGCCGGCCTCGACCGCAGCCCGATGTACACCGGCGTCATCGAAGGCGTCGGCCCGCGTTATTGCCCGTCGATCGAAGACAAGATCCACCGCTTCGCCGGCAAGGAATCGCACCAGATTTTCCTCGAACCGGAAGGCTTGACGACCCACGAATTCTACCCGAACGGCATCTCGACCAGCTTGCCGTTCGACGTGCAAATCGACCTGGTGCACTCGATGAAGGGCCTGGAAAACGCCCATATCCTGCGTCCCGGCTACGCCATCGAATACGATTATTTCGACCCGCGCGGCTTGAAGGCGTCGCTGGAAACCAAGGCCGTGGCCGGCCTGTTCTTCGCCGGCCAGATCAACGGCACCACCGGTTACGAAGAAGCGGCCGCGCAAGGCATGCTGGCGGGCTTGAATGCCGCCTTGCTGACGCAGGACAAGGATGCCTGGGTGCCAGGCCGCTCCGAGGCCTATCTGGGCGTGCTGGTCGACGATCTGATCACCCAGGGTGTGCAGGAACCGTACCGCATGTTCACCAGCCGCGCCGAATACCGCCTCAGCCTGCGCGAAGACAACGCCGACATGCGCCTGACCGAAATCGGCCGCGCGCTGGGCTGCGTCGGCGATGCGCAATGGCAAAGTTTCGAGAAAAAACGCGAAGCCGTGGCGCTTGAACTGGAGCGTTTGCGTTCCACGTGGGTCAATCCGCGCATCCTGGCGGCGGCCGAATCGGAGCGCATCGTCGGCCAGGCGATCGAACGCGAATACTCGCTGGCGGACTTGCTGCGCCGTCCGAACGTCGCCTACGACACCTTGATGAGCATGACCGGCATCGAAGGCCAGCCGCTGGCCGGGCCCGGCGTCGACGATGCGGCGGTGCGCGAGCAGGTCGAAATCCAGCTCAAATACGCCGGCTACATCGAGCGCCAGAGCAAGGAAATCGAGCGTCACGAGCACTATGAAAACCTGGCCTTGCCGCAGGGTTTCAACTACCTGGACATCAGCGCGCTGTCGGTCGAAGTACGCCAGAAGCTCGACAAGCAGCGTCCGGAAACGCTGGGCCAGGCGTCGCGTATTTCCGGGGTCACCCCGGCCGCGATTTCACTGCTGCTGGTGCACCTGAAAAAGCGTGGTTTTGGCGGCGCTGCGGGCGCCCCATTACTCGATAACAAGGACGAAACGAAGGATGAGGTTGTTCAATGAAGTTGTTTGACCGTGCCGCACTGGCGCAAGTTTTAAATCAGGGCGTGGCCGAGCTGGAGCTTGGTTTGACGCCTGCGCAGACTGAAAAACTGCTGGATTACCTGGCGCTGCTGTTCAAGTGGAACGCCGTGTACAACCTGACGTCGGTGCGCGATCCGATGCTGATGGTGACCCAGCATGTGCTCGATTCGCTGGCCGCGGTGCCGGCGTTTGCCGGCGCCGCCAATGTGCTGGACGTCGGCGCCGGCGGCGGCTTGCCGGGCGTGGTGCTGGCCATTGCGCGGCCCGACATGAAGGTGTCGATGATCGACACGGTGCACAAGAAGACCGCGTTTTTGACGCAAGTGAAGGCGGAACTGGAACTGGCCAACGTGACGGTGTATACCAAGCGGGTCGAGCAGCTGGAAGTGCAGCGGAAATTCGACGTGATCACTTCGCGCGCGTTTGCCGACCTGTCCGACTTCGTCAACTGGTCGGGCCATGTGCTGGCTGAGGGCGGGCAATTTATCGCCTTGAAGGGCGTGGCCCCCCCGGACGAGCGCGAGCGACTGCCGGCGGAGTGGAAAGTGAGCGAATTGAGGGCGATCCAGGTGCCGGGACTGAATGCAGAGCGTCATCTGGTATTTATGACAAGATCGTAAATAAATCATATAAACAGTATATATGGTATAAACGATTTATATCGTATAAATAGAATAAACGATATAAATCATATATACAATATAAATAAAATAAATAATATAAACCGTTTTGGCGAAAAGCCGGGGCGGCCTACTTTGATTTAAACAAGAAGATACATGGCCAAAATTTTTTGCGTTGCAAACCAAAAGGGCGGCGTGGGTAAAACCACCACCAGCGTCAATCTCTCCGCCGGACTGGCCAAGCTGAACCAGCGCGTGCTGCTGGTCGACCTCGATCCACAAGGTAACGCCACGATGGGCGCCGGCATCAACAAGGCCGGCCTGACCGCGTCGACCTATGAAGTGATGCTGGGCGAATCCGACGTCAAGACCGCGCGCCAGCGTTCCGAGGCGGGCCGCTTCGACGTGCTGCCGTCGAACCGCGAACTGGCCGGCGCCGAAGTCGAGATGGTGCAGCTGGATAACCGCGAGCGCCGCCTGAAGGATGCGCTGGCCGAAGTCGACGCCGAGTACGATTTCATTTTGGTGGATTGCCCGCCGGCATTATCGATGCTGACCCTGAACGGCTTGTGCGCCGCGCATGGCGTGATCATCCCGATGCAGTGCGAGTATTACGCGCTGGAAGGATTGTCCGACCTGGTCAACACGATTAAAAAAGTGCACGCCAATTTGAACCCGGACTTGAAGATCATCGGCTTGCTGCGCGTGATGTTCGATCCGCGCATGACATTATCGCAACAGGTATCGGCGCAGCTGGAACAGCATTTCGGTGACAAGGTATTCAATACCATTATCCCGCGCAACGTGCGCCTGGCCGAAGCGCCATCGTATGGCGTGCCGGGCGTGACCTTCGATCCGGGTTCCAAGGGCGCCCAGGCGTATATCGCCTTTGGCGCCGAAATGGTCGAGCGCATCAAGAAGATGTGATATCCGGACGTCGGAATACTATTTAAGAAATATTGACAGAATTATTAGGACAGCATGGCCACTAAAAAACTTAAAGGGCTGGGACGCGGCCTCGACGCACTGCTCGGCGGCGGCGGCGACATGGACACCCCGGCACAGGGGGCGCCCAGCGAATTGCCGGTGTCACAATTGCAAGCCGGTAAATATCAGCCGCGCACCCGGATGGACGAGGGCGCGCTGAATGAACTGGCGGCGTCGATCAAGGCGCAAGGCTTGATGCAGCCGATCCTGGTGCGCGCCATCGGCCAGGACACCTTGACCGGTGTTATTAAATACGAAATCATCGCCGGGGAGCGACGTTTCCGCGCGTCGCAACTGGCGGGCCTGGACCACGTGCCGGTATTGGTGCGCGATGTCGACGACCAGACCGCCGCCGCGATGGCGCTGATTGAAAACATCCAGCGCGAAGACTTGAATCCGCTGGAAGAGGCGCAAGGCATCCACCGCCTGATCACCGATTTCGGCTTTACCCATGAACAGGCGGCCAACGCGGTCGGCCGTTCGCGCAGCGCGGTGTCGAATTTGTTGCGCCTGATGAATTTGGCCAGTCCGCTGCAAACCATGCTGATGGCCGGCGATATCGACATGGGCCATGCCCGCGCGTTGCTGGCGGTCGATGGCGCGACCCAGATCACGCTGGCCAACCTGGTGGTGGCAAAACGTCTTTCGGTACGCGAGACTGAAAAACTGGTGAACCGGACGCTGGAAGAGCAGTCTAATCCAGTCGAAGCACGGGTCAAGGAAAAATCCGGCGACATTAGCCGCCTGGAAGAAGAACTGTCCGATGCGCTGGCGACCCCGGTGGTATTCAAGATGGGCAGCAAGGGACGCGGCCAGATGGTGATCGATTTTGCCGACCTGGATGTGCTCGATGGTTTATTGGCACGTCTGCGCGGCCAATAAATGACAGCGCGCACCTACCCGCGTTTTTAATAATATAAAGCGTTATTTCTTATGCACGCTGTTGGTGCAAATGCCTGTGAATAGCCGCTAAAGCGTCTGTTTCCTACAGCATTTGCCCTGCTGCGGTGCACCATGTTTGACTCATAACATCAAAGCCAACTATAATCCCGTGTCTTTGCGTGGTTGGATTTTTCTGGGAACTTGGTAAGTGAGTGATTCAAAGCAAAGTATTGCCAAGCCAGTCTATCAAGTAGTTGCCCTACAGCTAGGAATCGCTGTCATTTTCGCCATTATCGCGAGCTTGGCCGGCGGCGCCACGCAGGGTTGGTCTGCCGCTTGCGGCGGCGCCATCGCGGTCACCGGCAGCCTGGTGTATGCGATGCTCGTCGCCAGGGGATCTTCCGACGCCAATAAAGCGTTTCGGGCGCATTTGCGCGCCGAAATGGTAAAAATATTTATCACAGTAGTGCTGTTTATTGTGGCACTGGTGCTGTTTCAGTCGGCCGCCTGGTTATGGCTGATCTTGGGTTTCGCCGTGTCAACCTTAGCATATTGGTTTTCATTGCTCGCTGTTTAATCATTGGTTTCAGGGCGTATGCCTTGGGACGACAAATCTAAATTCATTATGACCATAGAACACGCTGTTGAAGCGGGCCATGCTGCCCCGGCAAATTCCACCGAATACATCGCGCACCATCTGGCCCACCTGCGTAACGACGCCGGCACCCTGAATCTGGATACGTTCTGGGTTTCTGCGTTGCTGGGCCTGGTTTTCCTGTTGGTTTTCTACATCGCGTCGCGTCGCGCGACCGCCGGCGTGCCGGGCAAACTGCAAAACTTCGTCGAAATGATCATGGAAATGGTCAACGATACTATTAATGGGGCCTTCCACGCGAAAAGCAAGATCATTGCTCCGCTGGCCATCACCATTTTCGTCTGGGTCTGGCTGCTCAACGCGATGGACTTCCTGCCGGTTGACCTTTTGCCAAAAGTATTGAGCTGGTTCGGCGTGCACAAGCTGCGCGTGGTGCCGACCGCCGACGTCAACCACACCTTTGCGATGTCGTTCTCGGTGGTGCTGTGCGTGATCGCCTTCTCGATCAAGGCCAAGGGCCTGGGCGGCTGGATCAAAGAATTGTTTACCGCGCCCTTCCACGCCAGCGGCCTGGTCGGCACGATCGCCTTGGCGCCAGTCAATTTCTTGCTGCAAATGGTTGAATTGCTTGCAAAACTGATTTCGCTGTCGTTGCGACTGTTCGGCAATATGTATGCCGGCGAACTGATTTTCATCTTGATCGCGTTGTTGCCTTGGTGGGCACAGTGGGCGTTGGGTGGTCCATGGGCAATTTTCCATATCTTGATTGTAACTTTGCAAGCTTTTGTGTTTATGGCGTTGACGGTGGTGTATCTGAGCCTCGCGGTTGAGAAGCATTAATCATCGACTTTATATTTTGTTTTTTTAGTATCTTTCGTTTTTAATCTTAGGAGAATTTTTTATGCAAGCTCTGATCGCACAAGTACAAAGCATGACCGTTCTGGCAGCAGCAATCATCATCGGCCTGGCCGCTATCGGTACCGCACTGGGTTTCGCCATTTTGGGCGGCAAATTCCTGGAAGCGTCGGCCCGTCAACCTGAACTGATGCCACAACTGCAAACGAAACTGTTCGTTATTGCCGGTCTGCTGGATGCGATTTCGATGATTGGCGTTGGTGTTGCTCTGCTGTACACGTTTGCTAACCCGTTCCTGACCGCTGTTCTGGCTGCTCATTAATTCGCTCCAACCCTAGGAGAAACTTTTAGTTAGGAGCAAGGTATGGACATCAATATGTCGCTCATCGGCCAGATGATCACCTTCGCGGTGTTGGTCTGGTTTTCGATGAAGTTCGTATTTCCAGCGCTGAACACAGCGCTGGATGAGCGTGCCAAGAGAATCGCGGATGGATTGGCTGCGGCCGATCAGGGTCAGGCTTCGATGGCAATCGCTGAAAAGCGCGCTCAAGAAGCATTGACCGGTGCACGCGAAGAAGCGTCGCAACGTGTTGCGGACGCTGAAAAGCGCGCCCAACTGGTGGCTGACGAGATCAAGCAAAATGCACAAGCCGAAGCAGCGCGCATCATTGCGCAAGCTAAAGCGGACGCCGAACAGCAACTGGCGAAAGCACGCGAAGAACTGCGCGCTCAGGTGGCTGACCTGGCTGTCAAGGGCGCCGAGCAAATTCTGAAGCGCGAAGTAACCGCATCGGCCCACGCCGATCTGTTGCAACGCCTGGCTGTCGAGCTGTAATCATGGCAGAACTCGCAACCGTCGCCCGTCCCTACGCGGAAGCTTTGTTCCGCGTAGCCCAAGCTGGTAAGGAATCGTATAACCTCGCGGCGTGGTCCGATATCGTGTCCGAATTGGCACAAGTCGGCAGCCACCCCGAGGTGCAGGCGTTTGCACGCAATCCGAAAGCTTCGGAAAGCGACGTGGCCGCCACCCTGTTGTCACTGCTGAAATCGCCGCTCAACGAGGAAGTGAAGCACTTCGTCGCGATGCTGGTTGAAAATGGCCGTGTCAGTTTGTTGCCTGAAATCGGCGCGCAATTCCACCTGTTGAAAAACAGCCTGGAAGGTGCGGCTGACGCCGAAATTACCAGCGCATTCGAACTGAGCGGCACGCAAGTGGCAGAACTGGTCGCAACGCTGGAAAAGAAATTCAGCCGTAAGCTCAACCCTGCCGTCACAGTGGATCCCTCACTGATCGGTGGCGTGCGCGTGGTCGTTGGCGATGAAGTGCTCGACACCTCGGTGCGCGCCAAGTTGCAACAGATGCGCGATGCGCTGGTGTCGTAATCCGACTGGCTTAGGCAGAACCTTACCCCCTCGCGCAAGCTGAGAGAAACACTTTTAGGAGTTAGTATGCAACTCAACCCATCTGAAATCAGCGAGTTGATCAAGAGCCGGATCCAAGGTCTTGACGGCGGCGCTGAAGTGCGTAATCAAGGCACGGTTATTTCCGTCGCCGACGGTATCTGCCGCATCCACGGTTTGTCGGACGTGATGCAAGGCGAGATGCTGGAATTTCCTGGCAACACCTTTGGCCTGGCAATGAACCTGGAACGCGACTCGGTCGGTTCCGTGATCCTGGGTGCTTACGAGCACATCTCGGAAGGCGACACGGTCAAGTGCACCGGCCGCATCCTGGAAGTCCCGGTCGGTCCTGAACTGCTGGGCCGCGTGGTCAACGCGCTGGGCCAGCCGATCGACGGCAAAGGCGCGATCGACGCGAAACTGACCGCACCGATCGAAAAAATCGCACCGGGCGTGATCGCCCGTGAATCCGTATCGCAACCGATGCAAACCGGTCTGAAGTCGATCGATGCGATGGTGCCGATCGGCCGCGGCCAACGCGAATTGATCATCGGCGACCGCCAGACCGGTAAATCGGCTGTGGCGATCGACACGATCATCAATCAAAAAGGCCAGGGCATGAAGTGTATCTACGTCGCGATTGGCCAAAAAGCCTCGTCGATCAAGAACATCGTGCGCTCGCTGGAAAAACATGGCGCGATGGAATACACCATCGTCGTCGCCGCTTCGGCTTCCGAATCGGCCGCCATGCAATACATCTCGGCTTACTCCGGCTGCGCGATGGGCGAATTCTTCCGCGACCGCGGCGAAGACGCACTGATCGTGTACGACGACCTGTCGAAACAAGCTGTTGCTTACCGTCAAATCTCCTTGCTGCTGCGCCGCCCACCAGGCCGTGAAGCGTACCCAGGCGACGTGTTCTACCTGCACAGCCGCTTGCTGGAACGCGCAGCCCGCGTGAACGCCGACTACGTCGAGAAGTTCACCGATGGCGCCGTCAAAGGCAAGACCGGTTCGCTGACCGCCTTGCCGATCATCGAAACCCAGGCAGGCGACGTGTCCGCATTCGTGCCGACCAACGTGATTTCGATCACCGACGGCCAAATCTTCCTGGAAACTTCGTTGTTCAACGCCGGTATCCGTCCTGCGATTAACGCCGGTATTTCGGTATCGCGCGTCGGTGGCGCCGCCCAGACCAAGGTCATCAAAAACCTGTCCGGCGGTATCCGTACCGACTTGGCGCAGTACCGTGAACTGGCTGCGTTCGCGCAGTTCGCTTCCGACCTGGACGCCTCGACCCGCAAACAGCTGGACCGCGGCGCGCGCGTGACGGAATTGCTGAAGCAAGCCCAGTACGCTCCACTGCCGATCTCGCTGATGGCTGTGTCGCTGTTCTCGGTCAACAAAGGTTTCATGGACGACGTGCCTGTCAAGCAAGTGCTGTCGTTCGAAGCCGGTGTCCATGCTTACATGAAGACCAAGCAAGCTGCCTTGCTGGCCAAGATCGAAGAAACCAAGCAACTCGACAAAGACGGCGAAGCTGCCTTGTCGGCCGCGGTTGCTGATTTCAAAAAATCGGGCGCATATTAAGCGGCCCGGCCCGTTCCCTGCTTGCAGGGTGCGGGCTGGACGCGTACAAGGAGTAAGGACTCATGGCATCAAGCAAAGAGATACGTGGCAAGATCAAGAGCGTAGAGAATACGAAGAAGATCACCAAGGCGATGGAAATGGTCGCCGCATCCAAAATGCGCAAGGCGCAAGACCGGATGCGGGCCGCGCGCCCCTACAGTGACAAGATTCGGAACATCGCCGCCAATCTGGCGACCGCCAATCCGGAATACACGCACCCGTTCCTGGCAGCAGCGCAGGGCACGGAGGCCAAGGCAGCGGGTTTCATCATCGTCACGACCGACAAGGGTTTGTGCGGTGGCTTGAACACCAACATCTTGCGTCAGGTGACGAGCAAGACGCGCGAGCTGGAAACCGCCGGCAACCGGATCGAGACAGTCGCCATCGGTAACAAGGGTTTGGGCTTTTTGAACCGGATCGGCGCCAAGGTCATCGCGCATGCGATTCAGATCGGCGATACGCCGCACCTGGACAAACTGATCGGACCGGTCAAGGTCATGCTCGAAGAGTTTCAGGCAGGCAAGCTTGACGCAGTTTACCTGTGTTACACCAAGTTCATCAACACGATGAAGCAAGAGCCGGTAGTGGAGCAATTGCTGCCGCTGACGGCCGACAAGATGCAGGCGGATAAAGGTGCCCACGCGTGGGATTACATTTATGAGCCGGATGCACAAACGGTCATCGATGAATTGCTGGAGCGCTATGTAGAAGCGCTGGTGTACCAGGCAGTCGCTGAAAATCTGGCTTCCGAGCAATCGGCGCGGATGGTGGCGATGAAGGCTGCAAGCGACAACGCGGGTAGTGTGATCGGCGAATTGAAGCTGGTCTACAACAAAACCCGTCAAGCTGCGATTACCAAAGAACTCTCCGAAATCGTCGCCGGTGCGGCTGCGGTTTAAACGAATTTAACTATATTTGAAGGAACGAACATGGCTGATGGCAAAATCGTTCAGTGTATCGGCGCTGTGGTGGACGTTGAGTTTCCCCGCAACGCGATGCCTAAGGTATTTGATGCCTTGAAAATGGCAGGCTCGGAATTGACCCTGGAAGTGCAACAGCAGTTGGGCGACGGCATAGTCCGTACCATTGCGCTGGGCTCGTCCGACGGTCTGCGCCGTGGCATGATGATTCAAAACACCGGCAAACCTATCATGGTGCCAGTTGGTAAAGCAACCCTCGGCCGCATCATGGACGTGCTGGGTAACCCGATCGACGAATGCGGTCCGGTATCGCACGAACAGATCGCGTCGATCCACCGCACCGCTCCTGCATACGACGAACTGTCGCCATCGCAAGAGTTGCTGGAAACCGGCATCAAGGTGATCGACCTGGTGTGCCCGTTCGCCAAAGGCGGTAAAGTCGGCCTGTTCGGCGGCGCGGGTGTGGGCAAGACCGTCAACATGATGGAATTGATCAACAACATCGCGAAAGCGCACAGCGGCGTGTCGGTATTCGCCGGTGTCGGCGAGCGTACGCGTGAAGGTAACGACTTCTACCACGAGATGGCTGACGCGAAAGTGGTTGACCTGGAAAACCCGGAGAATTCCAAAGTGGCGATGGTCTACGGCCAGATGAATGAACCGCCGGGCAACCGTCTGCGCGTGGCGCTGACCGGCCTGACGATCGCTGAATCGTTCCGTGACGAAGGCAAGGACGTGTTGTTCTTCGTGGACAACATCTACCGCTTCACGCTGGCCGGTACCGAAGTCTCCGCGCTGCTGGGTCGTATGCCGTCGGCAGTGGGTTACCAGCCGACGCTGGCTGAAGAAATGGGCCGCCTGCAAGAGCGTATCACGTCGACCAAGACCGGTTCGATCACCTCGATCCAGGCCGTCTACGTTCCAGCGGATGATTACACCGATCCATCGCCGGCCACCACCTTCGCCCACTTGGATTCGACCGTTGCCCTGTCGCGTGACATCGCTTCGCTGGGTATCTACCCTGCGGTCGATCCACTCGATTCGACTTCGCGTCAATTGGACCCGCTGGTGGTCGGTCAAGAGCACTACGACACCGCCCGCGCCGTGCAAGGCACGCTGCAACGCTACAAGGAATTGCGCGACATTATCGCGATTCTGGGCATGGACGAGCTGGCGCCGGAAGACAAACTGCTGGTCGCGCGCGCACGTAAGATGCAGCGTTTCCTGTCGCAGCCATTCCACGTCGCTGAAGTATTTACCGGCGCGCCGGGTAAATACGTTTCGCTGAAAGACACGATCAAAGGCTTCAAGATGATCGCGTCGGGCGAACTCGATCACCTGCCGGAACAAGCGTTCTACATGGTCGGCACGATCGAAGAAGCAATCGAAAAAGCCAAGAAACTTAACTGACATTAAGTTTGGGCCTAACCCCGCTCTTACTTAGGGCGGGGTTCTTCAACCCGATAGGACACACATGGCACACACAATTCACGTTGACGTGGTTTCCGCTGAAGAACTGATTTTTTCAGGCGAGGCGGAATTCGTCGCGTTGCCGGGCGAACAGGGCGAGCTGGGTATCTACCCGAAGCATACGCCGCTGATCACCCGCATCCGTCCGGGCGCGGTCCGCATCAAGGTAGTCGGCCAGGCTGAAGAAGAGTTCGTCTTCGTCGCCGGCGGCTTGCTGGAAGTGCAGCCGAACGCCGTGACCGTCCTGGCCGATACCGCGATCCGCGGTCACGACCTGGATGAAGCCAAAGCGTTGGCAGCCAAGAAACAAGCGGAAGAAACCCTGCACGATAAAGGCACCGGTATCGACTACGCCCAGGCGCAAGCCGAACTGGCCAGCGCCATCGCGCAATTGGCGGCGATCCAGAAACTGCGCGGCAAGCATTAAGCTTGACGTTGCATGCAGCATGCAAGAGGCAGCCTTCGGGCTGCCTTTTTTTATGTCTGTTTTTTATGCTTGTCTCTGGCGAAACAGCGGCGCTTTGTCCGGCCGCCATTCGTGCCGGTTTGCGATTGGCTTGAAGCGCTCAACGGCACATGCCGTAGCTGTTGCGTTCGCCGAAATAGCGGTAAGTGTAGGTGCGCACCGGGTAGCGTTTTTCGGCGATGACCAGGTCCGGCGGCTGCAAGTCGAAGCGCGGCGGCAACTGGCCGGGGAATTGCAGGCGGATGCGGGTCTGGGTGTCGGCGCTGTTGCCGACCGCCGCCAGGCGGATCGGCAACTGGTCGACCACGTCGACGATTTCCGGCCGGCTTTCGCTGCCGCGCTGGTAAATGGTGACGATCTTGCCGTTGACGATAGGCGCGCCGTGCGGCTGCGTCAGCTGGAAACCCAGCGCCGTGAAGTCGGCCCGGGTGCCGCGCGGCAGCGTGTAAATCAGCACGATCTCGACCCCGCCATCCTTTAATGCCAGCGGCGGCGTCGCTTGCACGCTGATGCCGCGTGGTAATTCAAAACGCGACCCCTCGACCCAGCTCTTGCATTCGGGCGTGGCCGCCAGGTACAGCTCGGATGCGGTGTATTGTTCGCCGCAGGCGGACAGCATCAACGATAGTGGCAATAGCAAAGCGAGGGCAGAGTAACGCGGCATGGGCTGGGACGGGCAAAAAGGATTCAGCCCATAGTGTAACCGAGCGGCGCCCGTCTTCATGCCTGTCTGTACACGTTCATCGGGAAAGCTGGGTTTCTGCTGATGCCTGCATGCCGAAACCGTCACGCCACTGCCGACTTACCTAACAGCGCGCTAACCCCGCATAAATTATTGTGATTTCGGACTGCCATAAGCGGCGCTCTGCGGTGTTGCCCGCTGTGCTCGCACTGCGTCGCCACGAGCGTCTTCGGCGGCCCCCCCTCGGCGGCCTTCCCTCGGCGGCCTTCCCTGGCAGCGCATCCGCTCCTGTCCTTCATCAATTCACAATAATTTCCGGAGATAGGTGCTGAGCCGTGTTTACTTTTATTTTTTAGCTGTATTGCATTATTTATTTGATGTATATGACATTCATGATTTATTTTGAATTTGATTTATTAATGTTTCTTTGAAACAATAAGTTACATATGAAACTTTGTATTTTATGTATAGTCTTTTGACTTCAATTGAACCAGTCTATTTTTTGTAGACGAAAGGAAAAGTCATGACAGGCAATGCAGCGAACAAAGAAGGTGTTGCGGGGAGTTCTGGCCAGATACAGCAGCAGACATCCCTCACGAGGCGACAGCATGGCGCTGATTCTCCGTCCGAGGCATCCTTGTCAGAGCAGCAAATTTTTTGGCAACAGACACTGGCCGGCCTGCCTGCTTGCATCACGCTGCCGACTGCGCGGCCGCGTCTGGCTGTTTCTTCCTATCGTTATCAGCAGGTGACGGTGCGGATAGCAGCGCCCTTACAGCAGGAGTTGCATGCGCTGGCGCGCGCCAGCGAGGCTACGCTGTTAATGGTATTGCAAGCCGGTTTTGTCGTATTGCTCGGCAAACTGGGCGCCGGCGACGATATCGCCATCGGTAGTGCGGTTGCCGGCGTACCCTCTGGCGCGACGCACCATCCGCAGGTGCTGCGTGCCGACCTGTCGGACGATCCGTCAGCCAGCGCGCTGATCGGGCGCGTGCGCAAATATTGGCTGGCCGCTGACGCGCATCCGCAGCCATCGTTCGAGCAGCTGCTGCAATTGCTTGCTCCTGTGCACGCGTATCCCTGCCATCCGCTGTTTCAGGTGGCGCTGGCATGGAATACGCCACAGCATCCGCAATCCTTTGCGCACGACGGCGCCGCCCGTTGCGACCTGGTGCTGAACCTGGCCGAACACGCCGACGGTATCGGCGGCATCATCGAATATGCCAGCGAGCTGTTCGATCAGGCCGACGCCGAGCTGTTGTGGGCGCGTCTGCTGCGCGTGTTGCAAGCAATGACGGCGGCGCCGCAGGCGCGCATCGGCGCCATCGATATCCTGGCGCCGTACGAGCGCCAGCAACTCCTGTCTGACTGGAACGACAGCGGCCATGCGCTGCCGGATACCACGCTGGCGGCCCTGTTCGAGGCGCAGGCGGCGGCCACGCCGGACGCGATTGCGCTGGTGTTCGAGGATAGCAGCCTCAGTTACGCCCAGCTCAACGTGCGCGCCAACCGGCTGGCCCATTATTTGATCGGCCTGGGCGTCGGCCCTGAACAGCGTGTGGCGCTGTGCCTGCCGCGTTCGCTGGACATGGTGGTGACGCTGCTGGCGATCGTCAAGACCGGTGCGGCCTATGTGCCGCTCGATCCCGCCTATCCGGCCGCGCGCTTGCGCTGGATGCTGGACGATGTCCAGGCTTGCGCGGTGATCAGCGGCGCAGACCTGGCCGCAGGCGGCCTGTTCAACGATGGCGACCGCCTGATCGCGCTCGGCAGCGAGAAGCTCAATACCGCGCTGGCCGCAGCGGCGCAGCGCAATCCGCTTGCCGCGGACCTGGCGCAGGCGCCGCAAGGCGCGCATCCTGCGTATGTCATCTACACCTCCGGTTCCACGGGCCAGCCGAAGGGCGTGCTGGTGCCGCACGGCGCGCTGGTCAACCATATGCTGTGGATGAAGGCGCAATATCCGTTCACTGCCGAAGACCGCATGCTGGGCCGCACCTCGGTCAGTTTCGACGCCGCCGTGTGGGAAATCTGGCTGCCGCTGATTTGCGGCGCCCGCCTGCAGGTGCTGGCGTCGGCGACGCTGCAAGACATGGGCTTGTTGGCTGCCGCGATGCTGGACGCCGGCATCACGGTGGCCCAGTTCGTGCCGTCGATGCTCGATGCGGTGCTGGACGCCTTGCAAGAACACTTGCGCGATCCCGCGCGTTTGCCGGCGTGCCGGCTGCGCGCATTGTTCAGCGGCGGCGAAGCATTGCCGGCTGCGCTGGCGGCGCGGGTTGAAAACTTGTGCCGGGCGACGGTGGTGAATCTGTATGGCCCGACCGAGGCGACGATACAATCGGCGTCGCAGCTGTTCCGGGCAGAGGAAGAGGGCGGCGCCAGTGCGCACGTACCGATCGGCAAGCCGATCTGGAATACCCGGATGTATGTGCTCGACGCCCATTTGCAGCCGGTGCCGGCCGGTGTCACTGGCGAGCTGTATATCGCCGGCGCCGGCCTGGCGAGCGGGTATTGGAACCGGCCGGAGTTGACGCAAGAGCGGTTTATCGCTTGCCCATTCGAGGCGCCGGGCAGCCGCATGTACCGCAGCGGCGACCTGGCCAGCTGGCGCGCCGACGGCGTGCTGCAACATCGCGGCCGGGCCGACCAGCAAGTCAAGATCCGCGGTTTTCGCATCGAGCCGGGCGAGATCGAGGCGGCGCTGGCGCGCCAGTCCGGCGTGGCGCAGGCGGTGGTGCTGGTGCGCGAAGACCAGCCTGGCGAGCAGCGGCTGGTCGCCTATGTGGTGGCGCAGGCGGGCGGCCAGGATGACGATATCGGCCGCGACATTGCGCACGTCGAGCAATGGCAGCAAGTGTATGAATCGTTTTATGGCGCGGCCGGCGCCGGCGCATTCGGCGAGAATTTCGACGGCTGGACCAGCAGTTACGACGGCGCGCCGATTGCGCTGGCGCAGATGCGCGCGTGGCGCGAGGCGACGGTGCAACGGATTCGCCAATTGCAGCCGCGCCGAGTGCTGGAAATCGGGGTCGGCAGCGGCTTGCTGCTGGCGCCGCTGGCGCCCGATTGCGACGCATATTGGGCCTGCGATTTTTCCAGCGCCACCATCGACACGCTGGGCCGCCAGCTGCGCGAGCAGGGCGATTGGGCCGGGCGGGTCAAGCTGATGGCGCGGCCGGCCCACGTGTGGGACGACATACCGGCAGGCTTCTTCGACACCATCGTCATCAATTCGGTGATCCAGTATTTCCCCAGCGCCGCTTACCTGCTGCACGTTATAGAACAGGCGTTCGAGCGGCTGGCGCCGGGCGGTGCGCTGTTCATCGGCGACGTGCGCAACCTGCACCTGCTGCCGTGTTTCGCCAGCGCGGTGCAATTGCACAAGGCGCCAGTCGGCGCCAGCCGCGAGGATGTGCAGTGGCAGATCGGGCGTACGCTGGAGACGGAAAATGAGTTGCTGCTGGCGCCGGAGTTTTTTGCCGGCTTGCCGGCGCGGCTGGCCGGCGTGGCGACGGCGGAGATCGAAGTCAAGCGCGGCGGCTACGCCAATGAATTGAGCCGCTACCGCTATGACGTGGTATTGCGCAAGGGGCCGGTGCGCACGGTGGCGCTGGGCGATGCGCCGGTGCTGCAATGGGGGACGCAGGTTGCCGATCTGGCGCAATTGCGCGCGCATCTATGCGGCACGCCGGGCGCTGCGCTGCGGCTGAGCGATGTGCCGCATGTGGCGCTGGAGCGGGAATGGCTGGCCTGGCGCGCGCTGCAGGCGGACGATGCCGATATGGGCGCCTTGCAGGCGAGCTTGGGCGCTGCCGCCGATGGTGTGCTGGCCGACGACTTCGATGCGTTGGCGCAGGCGCTCGGCTACCGCTGCGCGGTGACGTGGAGCGGTGCCGGCGACGGCCGGCTGGAAGTGCTGCTGTGGCCTGTGGCCGGCGATGGCGATGCGGCGCCGTCGGGATTGTTCCGCCAGGGACAAGGGACGCGGCGCGCAGCGGCGCACAGCAATACGCCGCTGCGCGTCAACGCGGCCGGGCTGCGCCAGGCGCTGGCGGGCGATTTACCGGAATATATGGTGCCCTCGTCGATTGTATTGCTGGAGCGTTTGCCGCTGATGCCGAATGGCAAGCTCGACCGCAAGGCCTTACCGGCGCCGCAATTTGTTTCGGGCAAGGGGCGTGTGGCGCGCAATCCGCAGGAGCTGCTGCTGGCGACGCTGTTCGCCGAGGTGCTGGGCTTGCCGCAGGTATCGATCGACGACCATTTTTTCGAGCTGGGCGGCCATTCGCTGCTGGCGGCGCGGCTGGTGGCGCGCATCCGCAAGGCGCTGGGCGTCGCGCTGTCGATCGGCGATTTGTTCGAGGCGCCGTCGGTGGCCGCGGTGGCCGCGCGCTTGCAGCACTATGGCGCAGGCGCGCAGTTGCCGGCGATGACGGCGGCGCCGCGCGACCGGCCGCTGCCGCTGTCGTTCGCGCAGCAGCGGCTGTGGTTTTTGTACCGCCTGGAAGGGCCGAGCGCCACCTATCACGTGCCTTTTTCGCTGCGCCTCGAAGGCGCATTGAATATGGTTGCGCTGGAGCTGGCCTTGAACGACATCATTGCCCGGCATGAAAGCCTGCGCACAATCTTTCCCGATAACGGCGACATGCCCTATCAATTGATTTTAGCCGCCGATGACAGCAGGGCGCGGCTGGCGCTCGAAGTGCATGATGCAAGCGAAGCAACGTTGCAGCGAAAATTGCGGCAAAGCATAGCTGCGCCTATGTTGCCGGACAGCCAGATTCCGATCCGCGCCACCTTGTTCCGGCTGGCGCCGGAACGCCATGTGCTGCTGATCCTGACGCATCACATCGCCTCGGATGGCTGGTCGCTGAAGCCGCTGATGCGCGACCTGGCGCAGGCGTATGCGGCGCGCCTGGCCGGACAGGCGCCGGCATTCATGCCGCTGCCGGTGCAATATGCCGACTATGCGCAATGGCAGCGCACGTTGCTGGGCGATGAGGACGATGCGCATAGTTTGTTCGGCCGCCAAGGCCATTACTGGCGCCAGGCGCTGGCCGGCATGCCTGAATGCATCACGATGCCGGCTTCGCGTCCGCGTCCGGCGGTTTCTTCTTATCGTGGCGACAATTTGCCGGTCCATATTCCTGCCCCATTGCGTGACAAGCTGAATATCCTGGCACGCAGCAATGACGCGACGCTGTTCATGGTGTTGCAGGCGGCTTTTGCGCTGTTGCTGGGCAAGCTGGGCGGCGGCGACGATGTCGCCATCGGCAGTCCGATCGCCGGCCGCGGCGATAGCGCGCTGGAGGACCTGGTCGGATTTTTTGTCAACATGCTGGTGTTGCGCACCGACCTGTCCGGCAATCCGCGGGTCAGCGAGCTGATCGTCCGGGTGCGCGAGCGTTGCCTGGCTGCGTATGCGCATCAGGATTTGCCGTTCGACCGCCTGGTCGATATGCTCAATCCGACGCGCGCGCAAAACCACCATCCGCTGTTCCAGGTCGCGCTGGCGCTGCAAAACAATGCCCAGGCCGATGCGACGCTGGCCGGCCTTGGCGGCCGTGCACAGTGGATGGAGACCGATACCGCCAAATTCGACTTGCTGCTGAACCTGACTGAAAACGCCGACGGCATCGATGGCGTCATCGAGTATGCCTGCGACCTGTTCGACCGTTCCGACGTCGAGCTGCTGTGGGCGCGCCTGCTGTCCGTGCTGGCCGCGATGACGGCGGCGCCGCAGGAACAGATCGCCGCCATCGAGATACTGACGCCGGCAGAGCGGCAGCGCATCCTGGTCGAATGGAACGATAGCGCCCACCCGGTGCCGGATACCACGCTGGCGGCCCTGTTCGAGGCGCAGGCGGCGGCCACGCCGGACGCGATTGCGCTGGTGTTCGAGGATAGCAGCCTCAGTTACGCCCAGCTCAATGTGCGCGCCAACCGGCTGGCCCATCATTTGATTGGCCTGGGCATCGGCCCGGAACAGTGCGTCGCCCTGTGCCTGGAGCGTTCCATCGGCATGATGGTGACGCTGCTGGCGATTTTGAAAGCCGGCGCCGCTTATCTACCGCTCGATCCTGATTATCCGACCGGCCGCCTGCATTTTATGCTGGAGGACGCCACGCCACGCGCGATTATCACCGGCCCGGAACTGGCGGTGCGGCACAGGCTGGCCGGCAGCGTCGCGCTGATCATGCTCGACGGCGAGGAGATGGCCGCGCTGCTGGAGCGCCAGCCCGACGGCAATCCGCTCGATCATCAGCGCAGTACTGCGCTGACCGGCAAACATCCGGCCTATGTGCTGTACACGTCCGGCTCGACCGGCCGGCCAAAAGGCGTGGTGGTCGAGGGCAGCGCCATCATCAACCGGCTGCTGTGGATGGTGGATGAATACGGCATCGACGCCAGCGAACGCTTTTTACAAAAAACGCCGATCGGTTTCGACGTGTCGGTGCCGGAATTTTTCGCGCCGCTGATCAGCGGCGCCACGCTGGTGCTGGCCAGGCCGGGCGGACACCGGGATTCGGCCTATCTGGCCGAGGTGATTGTGCGCGAGCGCATCACCAGCGTGCATTTTGTGCCATCGATGCTGCAAAGCTTTTTGCAGGACAATATGCTGTCGGCAGCCGATAGCCGTCTACGGCGGGTATTTTGCAGCGGCGAGGCGCTGAGCACGGAATTGGTGCGGCGTTTCCACGCTATCTACGGCATCGCCTTGCATAATCTGTACGGGCCGACCGAAGCGGCGGTCGAGGTGACGGCGTGGACGTGTACCGACAACCTTGTCTCGGACGCGCCTTTTATGCCGATGGGGCGGCCGATCCGGAATATCCGCATGTATGTGCTCGATGCGGCGCTGCAGCCGGTTGCCGCCGGCGTCGCCGGCGAATTGTATATCGCCGGCGCCGGCCTGGCGCGCGGCTACTTGAATCGGCCGGAATTGACGGCTGAACGTTTTCCCGCTTGCCCGTACGGTCCGCCGGGCGGGCGCATGTACCGTACCGGCGACCTGGCGCGCTGGAGGGCGGACGGCGTGCCGGAGTTTCTCGGCCGCGCCGACCAGCAGGTCAAGATCCGCGGTTTTCGCATCGAGCCGGGCGAGATCGAGGCGGCGCTGGCACGCCAGTCCGGCGTGGCGCAGGCGGTGGTGCTGGTGCGCGAAGACCAGCCTGGCGAGCAGCGGCTGGTGGCCTATGTGGTGCCGGCGGCGGGCGGACAGGATGACGATATTGCCCGGGATATCGGACACGTCGAGCAATGGCAGCAGGTGTATGAATCGTTTTATCGCGAAACGCACGGCACCGTGTTTGGTCAGAATTTCGACGGCTGGACCAGCAGTTACGACGGCGCGCCGATTGCGCTGGCGCAGATGCGCGCGTGGCGCGAGGCGACGGTGCAACGGATTCGCCAATTACAGCCGCGCCGGGTGCTGGAAATCGGCGTCGGCAGCGGCTTGCTGCTGGCGCCGCTGGCGCCCGACTGCGACGCGTATTGGGCCACCGATTTTTCCAGCGCCACCATCGACACGCTGGACCGCCAGTTGCGCGAGCAGGGTGAGTGGCGCAGCCGGGTCAAGTTGATGGCGCTGCCGGCCCACGTGTGGGACGATGTGCCGATGGGGTTCTTCGACACCATCGTGATCAATTCGGTGATCCAGTATTTCCCCAGCGTGGCTTACCTGCTGCACGTCATCGGACAGGCGTTCGAGCGGCTGGCGCCGGGCGGCGCGCTGTTCATCGGCGACGTGCGCAACCTGCATTTGCTGCCGTGTTTCGCCAATGCGGTGCAGTTGCACAAGGCGGAGAGCGGCGCGGGACGCGACGCTGTGCGATGGCAGATCGAGCGGGCGCTGGAAACGGAGCAGGAATTGTTACTGGCGCCGGAATTTTTTGCCGGCCTGCTGGCGCGGCTTGCTGGTCTGGCCACGGCCGAGATCGAACTCAAGCGGGGCGGCTACGCCAATGAATTGAGCCGCTACCGCTATGACGTGGTATTGCGCAAGGGACCGCTGGCGACGGTGGCGCTGGACGCTGCGCCGGTGCTGCAATGGGGTACGCAAATCGCGGACCTGGCGCAGTTGCGCGCGCATCTGGGCCGCATGCCGGCCGGCCCGCTGCGGCTGGCCGGCGTGCCGCATGCCGTCCTGGAGCCGGAATTGCGGGCCTGGCGCGCGATGTCCGCCGATGATGCCGATATCGGCGCCTTGCAAGCAGGCTTGCACCAGGCGGACTTGGGCGGCATTCCATTGGTCGACGATTTTCATGCACTGGCACAGGACGTTTCTTACCGCTGCGCGGTGACCTGGGGTGGTGACGGCACGCTGGAAGTGGTGCTGTGGCCGGCGGCCGGCGGCGACGGCGTGCCGTCGGGCGTATTCCGCCAGCCGCCAACGCAACCGCTGCAGCGGCCGGCGGCGCTCGGCAATACGCCGCTGCGCATCAACTCGGCCGCGCTGCGCCAGGCGCTGGCCGCCGACTTGCCCGAATATATGGTGCCGTCAGCCATCGTGCTGCTGGAGCGCTTGCCGCTGATGCAGAATGGCAAACTCGACCGCAAGGCGTTGCCGGCGCCGCAATTCGTTGCCGGCAAGGGGCGTGCGGCGCGCACCCCGCAAGAACAATTGTTGACGGCACTGTTCGCCGAGGTGCTGGGCTTGCAGCAGGTGTCGCTCGATGACCATTTCTTTGAGCTGGGCGGCCACTCGCTGCTGGCGGCGCGGCTGGTGGCGCGCATCCGCAAGGCGCTGGGCGTCGAGCTGTCGATCGGCGACCTGTTCGAAGCCCCGTCGGTCGCCGCGATCGCCGGGCGCTTGCAGCATTATGCGGCGTCGGCGCAGTTGCCGCCGATGGTCGCGGCGTCGCGCGACCGGCCATTGCCGCTGTCGTTCGCGCAGCAGCGGTTATGGTTCGTCGCGCAGCTCGAAGGCGCGAGCGAGGCATATCACTTGCCGTTCAATCTGGAATTGTCGGGCGCGCTGGACCGGCAGGCCCTGGCGCGGGCCCTGGCGCGCATCGTCGAGCGGCATGAAACCTTGCGCACGGTATTCGTCGCGCGCGACGGCGAAGTCGAACAGCGCGTGCTGCCGGCCGGCGGCAGCGGTTTTGCGCTGGAGGTCGTCGATTTGTGCGGCGACGGCGCTATTCAAGCTGACATACCGGGTGAAATACAGGCTGAAGCGCTGCGCCTGGCCGGCGCAGAGGCGGCCTTGCCATTCGACCTGGAGCGCGGACCGCTGATACGCGCCAAGTTGATACGCGAAGCCGAGCAGGTTCACACGCTGCTGATCACGATGCACCACATCGCTTCCGATGGCTGGTCGGCGGCGGTGCTGGCCGATGAACTGGGACGTTTATATGCCACGTTCGCGCGCGGCGAAGCGGACCCGCTGCCGCCGTTGCCGCTGCAATATGCCGACTATGCGGTATGGCAGCGCCAGTGGCTCGACGGCGCATTGCTGGAGCGGCTGGGTAATTACTGGCGGCAAACGCTGGCGGGGGCGCCGGCGCTGCTGGATCTGCCGGCCGACCGGGCCAGGCCGGCACGCCAGGATCATCAGGGTGCGTCGCTGGCGCTGGAATTGGACGCGCCGTTGACAGCGGCGCTGAAGGCGTTGAGCCGGCGTCACGGCGCCACGCTGTACATGACGCTGCTGGCCGGCTGGGCCGCGCTGCTGGCGCGCCTGTCGGGGCGGGACGACATCGTCACCGGCACTTCGGTGGCCAACCGCGGACAGCTGGAAACCGAGGGCTTGATCGGATTTTTCGCCAATACGCTGGCGTTGCGGCTGGACTTGTCCGGCGCGCCCCGGCTCGGTGAATGGCTGGAGCGCATCAAACTCCAGACGCTGGCGGCGCAGCGGCATCAGGATATTCCGTTTGAACACGTGGTGGAATTACTCAAGCCCGAGCGCAGCCTGGCCCACAGTGCGCTGTTCCAGGTGATGCTGGTGTGGCAGAATACGCCGCAGCAGGCGCTGGCGCTGCCCGGCCTGGAAGTGCGGCCGCGCAAGCAGGACGGCGCGCGGCGTGTCAAGTTCGACTTGACGCTGGTGCTGCAAGAGTCGGACGGGCGCATCACCGGCGAGCTGGAATATGCGACCGCGCTGTTCGACCGGCCAACCGTGCAGCGCTACGCGGGCTACCTGCGGCGCTTGCTGGAAGCGATGACGGCGGCCGACGCCGCCGACCGGCCGGTGGCGAGCCTGGCGCTGCTCGATGCGGCCGAGCGGCAGCGTCTGCTGTACGACTGGAACGCCACGCACCAGGACTATCCGCGCCACTTGTGCGTACACCAATTGTTCGAACAGCAGGTCGCCCGCACGCCGCACGCGGTGGCCTTGGCGCAAGGTGATCAGCGCCTCAGTTATCTCGAGCTGGAAACGCGGACCAACCGGCTGGCGCACCGCCTGCGCGAACTCGGCGCCGCTCCGGACCGGCCGGTGGCGCTGCTGGCCGAGCGTAGCATGGACACGGTGGTCGGCTTGCTGGCCGTGCTCAAGTCCGGCAGCGCCTATCTGCCGCTGGAGCCGACTTATCCGGTCGAGCGCCTGCAATTCATGCTCGATGACAGCGGCGCCGCGATCCTGCTGGCCGGGCGGCAGCCGCCGCAAGGCTTGCGGGTCGCCGTGCTGCAGAAGCTGGAGCCGAACGACGCGGCGCTGCTCGATTATCCGGCCAGCCCGCCGGTCAGCGGCGTGACGCCGGCGCACCTGGTCTACATCATCTATACCTCGGGATCGACCGGGCAGCCGAAGGGCGTCATGGTGGAGCACCGCAACCTGATGAATTATCTGTGCGGCGCGCGCGGCTTTTTGCCCGATGCCGAACTGGATGCCACGGTACACGCGGCGGTCAGCTTCGATTTGACCAATACGAGCTTTTATCCGCCGCTGCTGTCGGGGCGCTGCGTGACCTTGCTCGATGCGCGGGAGCGCGAAATCGAGCGCCTTGGACAAGAGCTGGAGCAGCACCCCGGGCGCCTGGTCAAACTCACCCCCAGCCATTTGAAGGCATTGATCGGCATGGGCAAAGGCAGCGCCGCGGGACGCCTGGTGACCGTCACCGGCGGCGAGCCGCTGACGCGCGACCTTGTCCACGCGTGGCGGCAATTGTTCCCGCAAGCGGTATTGATCAATCACTATGGCCCGACCGAAACCACGGTGGGCGTGTGCACCTATCGCGTGCCGGCGCTGATGCCGAACCTGGCCATCCCGATCGGCAAGCCGATCGCCAATACGCAAATCTATCTGCTGGATGCGTATGGCGAACCGGTGCCGCCCGGCGTTGCAGGCGAACTGTACATCGCCGGCGACAGCGTGGCGCGGGGTTATCTGAACCGTCCGGAATTGAACGCCCAGCGTTTCCTGGACAATCCGTTCGGCGCCGCCGGATCGCGCATGTACCGCAGCGGCGACCTGGCGCGTTACCTGCCGGACGGGAATATTGAATTTCTGGGACGCAACGATGCTCAGGTCAAGCTGCGTGGCTACCGTATCGAACCGGGCGAGATCGAAGCGCAGCTACTGCTACATCCCGGTGTGCGCGAAGCCGCAGTGCTGGCGCGCGAGGAAGTATCCGGCGACATGCGGCTGGAGGCGTATTTCACGCCGCGCGCCGGCGCGCCGGCGGCCGATGCGCACCTGTTGCGCGCTCACCTGCAGGCACTGTTGCCGGACTATATGGTGCCGGCTGCCTATGTCAGGCTGGAACGCCTGCCGCTGACACCGAACGGCAAGCTGGACCGCAAGGCGCTGCCGGCGCCGGACGCCGCCGCGGCATATGCGGTGGAGACGTATGCCGCGCCACAAGGGGAACTGGAGCAGGCGGTGGCGCAGATCTGGGCCAAGCTGCTCAAGCGCCCGCAAGTCGGCCGCAACGACCACTTTTTCGCGCTCGGCGGCCATTCGTTGCTGGCGATCCAGGCGGTGGCCCGCGTGCGCAAGGCGTGCCAGGTGGAGGTCACGGTGGCCGACCTGTTTGCCCAGCCGGTATTGTCGGCGTTCGCCGCCGCGCTGGCGGGCGCCGGCACGGACCAGGCCCCGCCTGTCGTCGCGCTGCCGCGCGAGGCCACGCAAGCGCTGCCGCTGTCGTTCGCCCAGCAGCGCCTGTGGTTCCTGGCCCAGCTCGACGGCGCCGGCCACGCGTATCATGTTCCTTCCGGCTGGCGCTTGGTGGGCGCGCTCGATAAGCCAGCGCTGGCCCGCGCGCTGCGCCAGATCGTGGCGCGCCACGAGGCGCTGCGCACGGTGTTTGCCGCGGTCGATGGCAAGCCGCAGCAGCGCGTGCTGGCGAATGACTTCGATCTGCCGCAGATGGACCTGGCCGGAGCGGCCGATGCGCAGCATGAAGTGCGCCGCCAGGTCGAACAGGAAGCGGCGCTGCCGTTCGACCTGGCGCGCGGGCCGCTGTTGCGTGCGCGCCTGCTGCGCGTGTCGGAACAAGACCATACGCTGCTGATCACCATGCACCACATCGTGTCGGATGGCTGGTCGGCCGGCCTGCTGGCGCATGAACTGGCCAGCTTGTACCACGCCTTTGCGCGCGGCGCGGACGACCCCTTGCCGGCCTTGCCGGTCCAATACGCCGATTATGCGCTGTGGCAGCACCAGTGGCTGGCCGGTCCCGTGCTGCAGCGCCAGGCCGCCTATTGGCGGCAAACGCTGGCCGGCGCGCCGGTGCTGCTGGAGCTGCCGCTGAACCGGCCGCGTCCGGCGCGCCAGGATTATGCCGGCGCCACGCTGGCGCTGGCATTCGATGCGCGCCTGACGGCGGCATTAAAAGCGTTGAGCCGACGCCACGGCACCACGCTGCATATGACGCTGCTGGCTGGCTGGGCTGTTGTGCTGGCCCGTTTGTCGGGCCAGTCCGAGGTGGTGATCGGCACGCCGGTGGCGAATCGCCCGCGCGCCGAGGTGCAAGACTTGATCGGATTCTTCGTCAACACGCTGGCGCTGCGCATCGATCTATCCGGCGAGGTTGCGTTGGAGGATGTGCTGCAGCGTACCAAAACCAGCGTGCTGGCCGGTCAGGCGCACCAGGATTTACCCTTCGAGCAAGTGGTGGAATTGATGCGGCCCGAACGCAGCCTCGGATATAGTCCCTTGTTCCAGGTTATGTTCGCGTGGCAAAACGGGGCCCAGGAAACGCTGGCGCTGGCCGGCCTGCATGCCGAGCCGGTGGCGCCGGCGACGCGCATGGCCAAGTTCGACCTGACGCTGGCGCTACAGGAATCGGATGGACAAATTGTCGGCGAACTGGAATACGCGAGCGCGCTGTTCGACGCGACGACCATCGAACGGCACGCCGGCTATCTGCGGCGCCTGCTGGAAGCGATGGCCGGCGAGCTTGCGCCGTCCACGCCGGTGCTGCGCTTGCCGATGCTGGGAGAGGAGGAACGCGCGCTGCTGCAGGCCTGGAATGCGACGGCGGCGCCGTTCCCGGCCCAGTTCTGCATGCATGAATTGTTCGAGCAACAAGCCGCGCGCGCGCCCGACGCGTCGGCGCTGGTGCATCAAGACGGCAGCCTCAGTTACCGCGCGCTGAATGCGCAGGCCAACCGGCTGGCGCATTATTTGCGCCGGCTGGGACTGGCGGCCGACCAGCGCGTCGCACTCTGTATCGAGCGTGGCCCGGACATGATCATCGCCCTGCTCGCCATCCTGAAGGCGGGCGCGGCCTATGTGCCGCTGGACCCGGCCTATCCCGACCAGCGGCTGGCCTATATGCTCGGCGACAGCGCGCCGGTACTGCTGCTGACGCACGATGCGCTGCGCGGCCGGCTGGCCAGCCTGGCCGGCGACGCCGCGCCGGCGCTGCCGCTGCTGGCGCTCGACGCCGATGCGCCGCTGTGGGCGGCAGCGCCGCCAGATGACCTGGGGCGCGGCGCATGCGGCGCCGGCCCCGCCAGCCTGGCCTACGTGATCTATACGTCGGGCTCCAGCGGCGCGCCGAAAGGCGTCGCCGTCGAGCATGGCGGCCTGGCCAACCTGGGCGCGATGCAGGCGGCGCAGCTGGAAGTCGATGCGGCCAGCCGTATCCTGCAGTTTGCGTCGTTCAGCTTCGACGGCTGCATTTTCGAAGTGGTGATGGCGCTGTGCAACGGGGCCGCGCTGTACCTGCATGGACAGCGCGAGATCCTGGCCGGCGACGCGCTGGTCCAATTTGTCGCGCAGCACCGCATCACGCATGCGGTCCTGCCGCCGACGGTGGTGGCGGCGCTGGCGCCGCAAGCGCGGCTGGAAACCATCCGCGTGCTGATCCTGTCGGGCGACCGGCTGCCGCCCGAAATCGCGCGCCGCTGGAGCCAGGGGCGCCGCCTGATCAACGGTTACGGACCGACCGAGGCCACCGTGTGCGCGACGCTGCACGATATCGACCCCGGCGGGCAGGGCGAACCGCCGATCGGCAAGCCGGTCGCCAATAAACGCATCTACATCCTGGATGCTGGCGGCGAACCGGCGCCGATCGGCGCGACCGGCGAGATTTATATCGGCGGCGTCGGCATCGCGCGCGGCTACCTGAACCGTCCCGAATTGACGGCCGAACGCTTCATGCGCGATCCATTTGTCGCCGATCCCGCCGCCAGGATGTACCGCAGCGGCGACCTGGGGCGCTGGACGGCGCAGGGCGACATCGATTTTGCCGGACGCGCCGATGGCCAGCTCAAGCTGCGCGGTTTCCGTATCGAAGCGGGCGAAATAGAAAGCCGGCTGGCCTCGTATCCCGGCGTGCGCGAGGCCGCCGTGGTGGCGCGCGAAGATACGCCGGGCGACAAGCGACTGGTGGCGTATTACGTGGCGGAGGTGGCGCACGATCCAGCGCCCGAGGTGGCGCAACTGCGCCTGCATTTGCAGGCGGTGCTGCCGCAATACATGGTGCCGGCCGCCTATGTGGCGTTGCCGGCCCTGCCGCTGACGGTCAACGGCAAGCTGGACCGCGCGGCGCTGCCGGCGCCGCAGCAGCAAGCGTACCAGCGCCAGCATCACGCTGCGCCCGAAGGCGCTGTCGAGGGCGCGCTGGCCAGCCTGTGGCAAGAACTGATCGGCGTCGGCCAGGTCGGCCGCGACGATAATTTCTTTGCGCTGGGCGGCCATTCGCTGCTGGCCATACGCCTGGTCGACCGCGCCGCAAGACTTGGCGTGCCGCTGGCGCTGGCCGACCTGTTCGAGGCGCCGACCATCGCCGGCCTGGCTGCGCGGATCGCCTTGCGGAGCGATGCCGGCGCCGGGCCGGAACGGTCGGCGCTGCTGCTGCGGCCGGCCGCCGCTGGACATGCGCAGCGGCCGCTGTTCCTGTTGCACGACGGCATGGGCTTGCTGTTGTATGCGCACATGCTGGCGCCGTTGCTGGATGCCGGACTACCGGTATATGGCTTGCCGGCGCTGCCGGTCGACGCCGCGCCGGACGGTTTCTTCGCGGCGGCGGCGCGCAATATGATCGGCATGCTGCGCGCGGTGCAGCCTGAAGGGCCGTACCGCATCGCCGGCTGGTCGTTCGGCGGCTTGCTGGCGTATGAAATGGGCGTCCAGTTGCTGGCGGCGGGGCAGGCGGTCGAATTTCTCGGCTTGCTGGACGCCAGCGCGGCGATCAGCGGGTATGCAGCGCCGGCTGGCATGGCGCCGCCCGGCGCCGCCGCGACCGGCCATGCAGGGATAGACCATGCCGCTCGGCCGGCGGCGTTGCGGCCGCATCTGTTCGCGGCCGGCGACAAGCCCGATGCGCGGCACAGGATGAACGATCTGGCCGATGGCTGGCGCCGGCTGCTGGCGCCGGGAGCGCTGACCATCGTGCAAGTGGCGGGCGACCATCACTCAATGATACAAATGCCGCATATCGACGGCCTGGCGCGCGCGCTCAATGCCGCCATCGCCGGTCTTTCCGGATTGTCGGCCAGCGATGACATTTAACCAAGGACAAGGTACTTTTATGCATTCCTCAGACTTTTTTACCGATCCCGACGCTTACGGATTTGACGCGTCGGTCAAGCTTTCGCTGCTGCGCGGCGGCCAGAACCTGCCGCTGCTGATACAGCCTGCACACGGCGGCCTCGATCCGTTCGCCTGGCCGGCGCCGCGCCGCGCCGCCATTGAAGCGGCCCTGTGTCGGCATGGCGCGATTTTGTTCCGCGATTTCGGCTTGTCTTCCGTGCGCCAATTCGAGTCGTTCGCTGAAGCGCTGTCGCCAGGCCTGTACGGGGAATACGGCGACTTGCCGAAAAAAGAGGGCGGCGAGCGGGTATATCGTTCCACTCCTTATCCCGAGCAAGAGATGATCCTCTTTCACAATGAAAGCGCGCATCTGGAAAAATGGCCGCGCAAGCAATTATTTTATTGCGAGCAGGCGTCCCGCGAAGGCGGTGCGACGCCGCTGGTCGATATCCGGCACATGTTGTCGCGCTTGCCGGCCGGCCTGGCCGACAGGTTCGAGCAGCAAGGCTTGAGTTATGTCCGGACTTTCCAGCAAGGGCTTGATTTGTCGTGGCGGGAATTTTTCAAGACCGATCAGCGCGGTGAGGTCGAGCAGCGCTGCCGGACGGCGGGCATCGCCTACCGCTGGCTGGCTGGCGATATTTTGCAGACGCGTAGTATATGTCCGGCGGTGATACGCCATCCGCTGACTGGCGAACGCGCCTTTTTCAACCAAGTGCAGTTGCATCATCCCCATAGCCTGGGCAGCGAAGCGCGCGACGATTTGATCGACGTGTTTGGCATCGACGGCTTGCCGCGTAATGTCTGTTACGGCGACGGTACGCCGATCGAAGACGAGGTCATGGACTTGCTCGGACGCCTGTACGAAGAATCCGCAGTGCGTTTCAACTGGCAGCAGGGCGACGTGATCATGCTGGACAATATGCTGGTGGCCCATGCGCGCGATCCCTATGTTCCGCCGCGGCAGATCGTGGTGGCGATGGGCGAGATGGTTGAGCGTTCGGCGGTGTGGCGGCCGGAGCCGGCGTAGGCGGGGTTGCCAGGCGATGTGAAGCGTTGCGCCGCCTTGCAGAGGAAAGGCGCGTCACCATTAACTTCCATCAGTGGGCCAGGGGCGCGCCGAAGCACAAGCATGCAGCGCTCCAGTGGTCTCTGTGGCGGCGTTGCGGAATGCTCCGTCGTTGCCTGGCGCCGCTAAGAGCCAGGTTTTTCAAGGTCTTTGCATTTCGTCCGTTCTCCTCTGGAGAAGTGCTTATTGATGAGATTTTTTACTGAAACAGATCGTTAAAAATCAGCGAAAAATAGCAGCGTTTCCTATGAAAATCAATGAAATCAAATGCTTAGCGCCTTGAAAAACCTGGTTCTTAGAGCCTATCCCAGTAGTGAGCGTCTTCTGCTGGCAGCGCATCAGCAGCGCGGACCAGGCGTGAGGAGGAAGCGTGGCGGGCCACGCGACGACGATCAACGCAGTCCCCGCTGCTGAGGGGCGCCAGCAGGGGACGTATTCATCTACTGGGATAGGCTCTTAGAACGCTTGGCCAGCCGCCTCAAGCTGTTCAAGCCCGTTAATAGCCGCTGCGGCTGCACGCGGGCATCGAAGACCAGGACGATTTGCTGGCCGATTTGCGCGCGGCGCTGTAAAAATACCCGGCGCCTGGATAAGCGGCGCCGCCTGCCTGCCATAATCTGCTACGCTGCAAGCGCACCGTCGCACGTTTCCATGGTCGTCATCATGAGCACTATCGCCCATCGCACTATCGTCGATCTTCTCGCCGCAAGCCGCATCATCGCGGTGGCCGGCCACCAGGTGGCCGCCTACCTGCTGGCCCACGGCTACCGTATCCTCCCCGTCAATCCCTCGTATGCCGGCCGGGATATTCTCGGCCAGCGCTGTTACGCCACGCTGGCCGCCGCCGGGCTCGATGTAGTGATGGACCATTGCCTTAAAATCGAGCACGCCAGGCTGGAGGCAGCATGAAAGTACGCGACAGATTCCGCGCCGCCAGGCAGCTCAGGCTGAGCGACGAACAGGCCGGTGCGATCTTGCTGGGCGCCGCCACCAAGGCCGCCAACAAGAAATTGACCAAGGCCCAGTGCAAGGCGCTGGACCGCGAGGAAATCGCCGCGCTGACGGCGCAGATCGCCGCATGCCAGGACATGCTGTACGCGCAGCGCCGCCAAAAAGTGCTGCTGGTCTTGCAGGGCATGGATACGTCCGGCAAGGATGGCACGGTGAAGGCGATGTTCAGCCATATCAATCCGATGGGCATCCGCGCGGTGGCGTTCAAGGGACCGACCGATATCGAGCTGGCCCACGATTACCTGTGGCGGGTGCACCAGCATGTGCCGGTCAAGGGCGAGATCGCGATCTTCAACCGCAGCCATTACGAAGACGTGCTGATCACGCGGGTGCAAAACTTGATCGACAGGAAGGAATGCCAGCGCCGCTATGGCCATATCCGCGATTTCGAGCGCATGCTGAGCGAAACCGGCACCATCATCGTCAAGGTCTTCCTGCATATCTCGAAGGATGAACAGCGCGGCCGCTTGCAGGAGCGGCTCGACGATCCGAATCGGCAGTGGAAATTCGATCCGAACGACATCGCCCAGCGCAAGCTGTGGGACGGCTACCAGCGCGCGTATGAAGCGGCGATCGCCGAAACCGATGCAGACCACGCGCCGTGGTACGTGGTGCCGTCCAACTCGAAGACCCAGCGCAACCTGGTGGTCGCGTCGCTACTGCTTGAAACCTTGCAGGCGCTGAAGCTCGATTACCCGCCGCCGGACCCGAAATTGTCGTCTTTTAAAGTCAGTTGACGCAGACTGCAGCAAAGGCCGGGCTGTGGCATAGTATCCCCCGTCGATATGCAAACAGACCGGAGATATACATGCTGCAATTGAAAGATGCTTCCTTGCTGCGCCAGCAGGCTTACCTGAACGGCGCCTGGGTTGACGCCGACAGTGGCCAGACGTTTGACGTGAGCAATCCCGCCAGCGGCGACATCATCGGCAGCGTGCCGCTGATGGGCGCCGCCGAAACCCGCCGGGCGATCGAGGCGGCCAACGCCGCCTGGCCGGCCTGGCGCAAGAAAACCGCCAAGGAGCGCGGCGCCGTGCTGCGCCGCTGGTATGAGCTGATCGTTGAAAACAGCGACGACCTGGCGCTGATCATGACCACCGAACAGGGCAAGCCGCTGGCCGAAGCCAAGGGTGAAATCCAGTTCGGTTCCGCCTTCATCGAATGGTTCGCCGAGGAAGCCAAGCGGATTGCCGGCGACACGCTGCAATCGCCGTGGCCGGACCGCCGCATCGTCGTCGCCAAGGAGCCGATCGGTGTGTGCGCCGCGATCACGCCGTGGAATTTTCCGTCCGCGATGATCACCCGCAAGGTCGGCCCGGCGCTGGCCGCGGGATGCCCGATGGTGTTGAAACCGGCCGAAGCGACGCCGTTCTCGGCGCTGGCGCTGGCTGTGCTGGCCGAGCGCGCCGGCGTGCCGGCCGGCGTATTCAGCATCGTCACGGGGGCGCCGAAGGACATCGGCGCCGAAATGACCGGCAATCCGATCGTGCGTAAATTAAGCTTCACCGGTTCGACCCAGGTCGGGCGTTTGCTGATGCAGCAATCCGCGCCGACCGTCAAGAAACTGTCGCTGGAACTGGGCGGCAACGCGGCCTTCATCGTGTTCGACGACGCCGACCTGGACGCCGCCATCGAAGGCGTGATGGCGTCGAAATACCGCAATGTCGGCCAGACCTGCATTTGCGCCAACCGCATCTATGTGCAAGACGGCGTGTACCAGGCGTTCGCCGAAAAACTGGTGGCCGCGGTCGCCACGCTGAAGGTTGGCAATGGCGCCGAGGCGGGCACCACCCAAGGTCCGCTGATCGACGACAAGGCGGTGCAAAAAGTCGAGTCCTATGTGGCCGACGCGCTGGCCAAGGGCGGCCGCCTGCTGGCCGGCGGCAAGCGCCACGCGCTGGGCCACAGCTTTTTCGAGCCGACCGTGATCGCCGACATGACGCACGACATGCGCGTGGCGACCGAAGAAATCTTCGGCCCGCTGGCGGCGCTGTTCCGCTTCCAGACCGACGAGGAAGTGGTCGCGCTGGCCAACGACACCGAATTCGGCCTGGCCTCGTATTTTTATTCGCGCGATATCGGCCGCATCTGGCGCGTCGCGGAAGGCCTGGAAACCGGCATGGTCGGCGTCAATACCGGCTTGATTTCCAATGAAATCGCGCCGTTCGGCGGAGTCAAGCAATCCGGCCTCGGGCGCGAAGGGTCGAAGTACGGCATCGACGATTATCTGGTCATCAAGTACATCTGCATGGGCGGGATTTAAATACGGGAATACTTGCAGTTACGGCTTGCTTGACGTTCTTTCAGTGCCTATCTCAGAAAACGACGCATTCCTTACTGAGATAGGTTTTTAGAAAAATCCGCAAAAAAAGGTTCCAAAAAGGTCGGGGTGGTTAAATACATTATAACCGTGTCGGCGGGAAGTTTTATGTTCTCAACTGCTTACGCAGCATGCTGACTAAGACAGGCGAAAATGGCTCAAGGTATCCATTTTCAGGTTGTGATATTTCATTGATGAGTAATTCGATAACTTCGTCGTCTTCTGGCTGTAAATTTTCAAAATTATTACCATAATGATTCCACATCAATGCATCACATAGCTGTTTTCGTCTGGAAATCAGAGCTTTGTTTTTATCCTCGGAGTCTCCCAGATTTAATACGCGAATAGCTTCCTTGGCACGGTCTGTACTACCCTCCACCCGGCCACTTAACTTGAAATGTAATTCAGTTTCACACTCGTGCATCAGTGGCGTCAACGGTAATGATTGCGAGCCATGGGCATCACCACATTGCTTCTTGGTATTGCAACTGGCTACCAGATTATCATGATCAAGAGTCTTGGTATTATGAGTTGCCTGTGCCTGTAAATGTTCGTTGTGACATTCATCAATACTCGGAAGCTGTTGGCAACAAAATGCACATAATCCGTGTTGCTCATCCAGCAGGGATTGCCGTATGGCGCGTCTGGTTGGATCATCAATTTGAATATAACGGCCGTTGGGATTTTTTCTTTTCCAGTGTGTGAGCTCGATACATTCTTTTCCCTTGTCAATTCGCCGCACGTCGTATGACCTCCTTGCGCAGTAATAATCTGGCTTTGGCCAGTTCAAGATTTTGAGACGGTAATTCCGTTTCCATCTGAGCCATCAAAGCTTTTGCTTCATCCAATTTTCCATCTTGAATGAGGTCCAACAAGTCATTGAGCCGTTTCGTGACGGTTGCGTTGCGGATATGGGTATTCATGACATCCAGGAGGACGGTATTCGCGTCTTGTCCGTATTGCGAGGGAACGTGTGTTAAATCTCCATCGTTCAGTGCGTAAACAAGGATGTCTTTGCAGTCACTGATTACCAAGGGAGAATGCGTGGTGAGAACAAACTGGCAGTTCGGGAACGTGCTCGTCAGACGCTCGATGATCGTGCGCGCCCATTGTGGATGCAAATGCATGTCAACTTCATCAATTAACACCACTCCGTCACCGTGCAGCGGGTTTTCCATTTCCGGATTTAACATTGCTAATCGACGTGCAATATCACCCACCAAAGCCATGAGCGATTTTTCACCCTGAGATAATTGTGCGACATTGAGTGTTTCGCCAGATTTATCAATCGACATATGCAGTCTGGGTTTGCGACGTACCTTCAGATCGCTAAAGTCCGGCATGAAACTGGTGATGGCATTACGGACCGCTGTCAATTGAGGATCTTTGGATAATTCCTCAACTTCTTTCACAATTCTCAAAACATCATTTAATATTTTAAACTCTTTTTTTAGCCCTTTCCAATCGGAAAATTCGAGCTTGTCCAAGCGTTCCTGCGATCCGTCTATGAGATCAAAAATTCCAGTGATCCGTTCAGGTTCGTTAATGAGCAATTCCGATAGGGCGTTCTCCTTGCCAACTTCGTTTTCCATATCTTCTCTGTCGCGGAACCACTCGAAGAAGCGTCGGAAATCCACTCCTTGGTTCAATGAATTTTCGTAGCCATCCAGCTGAGAAAAAGAGTGTTTTCCCTTAATTTTGAGCGGAATATCCAGTACAGAACGCTCTACGGGATAAAAAGCGATCAAGGGCAGGCTAGTCTTTTCGTTGACAGAAAGTAAGCTTCGATACTTGTCTGAAAGACGGGAAACGTCAATAAGTTGTGATGCATGCTCTCCTTTCCTACCCGACCGACTTTTGGCCACTACCCAATTGAACTCTTCCTGGTCGGATAAGGAAAGTGTGATCGCTGCCGATGAAGCTCCGTTCAGGATGGCTTCTTCCGAAATAGGATTACCGCTGCCTTTGTCGCTACGAATGCGAGCTCCCAGCCAACTGAGTGATGTCGCCAAAGCCTTCAAGATGGTGGTTTTACCACCTCCATTCTGTCCAATGAGGATCGTTACATTGGATGGAACTGAATTGGTTGGGGCCAGTGACAGGTCTAGCGTTTTAAAACGGCCCAAGTTAGAGAGGCTAAGTTGCTTGAGTTGCATGGTGTCTTTCTTTAAGTCGCAGCAACGGAAAATGAGAGCATCACTTGCTGGTAGGCAACTTCCACGCGGTGCCTTACCTGTTCTGTACGCTTGTTGAACCGAAGGTGGATTTTATCATTCAGGTAACGAGCAGCTGACAAGTAGACGTAGTTTTTCTCGCGGACAAATAAGAAACCTTCGGCGTGAAAACGTCCACATCATCTATCTTACGTTCCTTCCACAAAGTCCATTTTTTTGATTGTTCAAGGTCTATACGCTTCCTTGATGCATGATCATATGTCAGAAGCGGCCTGTGTCAGGCCGCTTCGTTATGTTATAGCATCCTCAATCACTGCGGCAAGTTGGCCACCGCCAGCTTCGAACCGCGCGGCGCGGCCAGGCGGTCGAGCATGGCCTTGACCGCCGCCATTTGCACGCTGGTCTTGGTGTAAAAGTTCGGCATCAGCGCATTGGCGCTGGTGTAGCCCCAGAAATCCCAGCAGCCATTCGGATTGTACGGAACGTAAGGGCTGGGGTTTGCTTGCGGATACAGCACGATGATGTTGTTGGTATCGGCCACTTGGTTATAACCGGTGCGGGCGTAAAAATGGTCGCCGATGGTTTCCGCGCCTTGCTGGCAGCCGTGGAACGCCACATGGACCTTGCAGCTTTGGCTGTTGCACGCTTGCGGGATATACGCGTAGGCGGTGTGGCTCATGCTCGACAGCGTGCTGCGCACGAAGCTGCTCTGGTTGAAGGCGATGATCTTGCCGCTCAACTTGGTGGCCGGCGGATTGAGCGGCGCATAGATCTGCTGCAGGATGTCGCGCGCCTGCACGAAGTCGCAATCGTTGATGTAGGGCGACTTGGTCACCGCGCACGCCTTGTCCTGGCTGCTGTCGGTGAGGATGGCGTGGCCGGCGGCGACATTGGTGACGTAGCGGATCTGGCTGTCCGGCGTGCCGGCCAGCTGGTAAAACGCCTTGGTCTGGTTGACCACCTGGGTGATCACGGTTTCATCCTTGCTGCCGCTGAAGATATACACTTTTTGCTGTTTGATATTGCTGGTCGGATCGATGTCGCCGCTGCGCTCGAAGTTTTGCGCGGCGCTCCACAACACGCTGGGCACCGGCGGCGGCAAGTTTTTCGACGCCGGGTCCATGCAAGTGGTCATGGCGTTGATCAGGTAGGGCGTGTAGTAGCCGATGCTGGGTGCGCCGGCGCAGTAAAACGGGCCGCCGGCGACGATGCCGGCGCCGATCACGGTGCCGGAATAGGCCACCGCGAATTGCGCCGCCATGAAGGCCCCCGACGACAGGCCGGACACCGAGGTCTGGCTGATGTCGGCCTGGTAGGCGGGCAGCGCGGCCGGATTGGCGGCGTGGCTGGCCAGCGCAATCTGGCCGAGCACGATGAAACAAGCGGTTTTCAACGGAAGTGTATGCATGGTATGGGCCTCCTGGGGGAATAGGGCACCTGCGGCGCGGGGTTTTTGATCGAAAATCGAGCTTAAACAAAAAATCCCGGCGCTGGCCGTGTACTGCCCAAGTCTTGAGATTGATCAAAAGTGTGGCTGAGCTTGCTCAAACCGCGATATCCCTGCGTGATGGCGGCGTTTGGCATAGAATGATTTTTCTTTTCCCTTTTACCCATATGGCCGCCATCATGTCCAAGACCCTTGCCACGCTGTTCATCCTTTCCTCGCTGTCCGTGCTGGGCACGGCGCCGGCATTCGCCGCCGGCCCAGCCGTTGCCGGGGCCGCCGCGGCGCCCGCAACGGAAGCGACCGCCTGCCCGGCGATCCTGAAGCAAACCTTCAACCGCCTGCAAGACGAAGCGCCGCAAAACCTGTGCCAGTACGCCGGCAAGGTCGTGCTGGTGGTGAATACCGCCAGTTATTGCGGCTTCACCACCCAGTACGAAGGACTGGAAGCGATGTACGCCAAATACGGCAGCAAGGGCCTGGTCGTGCTGGGCTTCCCCTCCAACGATTTTGGCAAGCAGGAACCGGGCACCAGCAAGGAAATCGCCGATTTTTGCTATAACACCTATGGCGTGAAATTTCCGATGTTTGCCAAGTCGGTGGTATCGGGCCCGCATCCGAATCCGCTGTATGCCGATTTGATCAAGATCACCGGCAAGACCCCGGCCTGGAACTTCCATAAATACCTGATCGACCGCAACGGCAAGGTCCTCGAAAGCTTCCCGAGCAAGGTCACGCCGGACGACAAAAAACTGGTTGGCGCCGTCGAAAAAGCGTTGGCGATGTAAGCCATTGAAATCCGGGGCGGCCGACTCAGCTGGCCGCTCCCGTCTCGTTTTATTGAAGTCGTCTGAGCCTGGTCAAACTGACCGTCGGTTTGTCTTTTGTTCAGCTTGTTTCAACGTGATTCCCTGCCTAAGCTGCCTGATTTGTCATTCACAGACTTATCAAGGAGACTCTCATGGCGTATGTTGATGGTTTTGTTGTTCCCGTCCCGAAAAAAAATCTCGATGTTTACCAGCAAATGTCGCGCAAGTGCGGCGCGATCTGGCGCGAGCTGGGTGCGCTGGAATTTCGCGAATGCGTGGCCGACGACGTCAAGCCGGGCAAGCTGACGTCATTCCCGCAAAGCGTCAACCTGGAAGATGAGGAAGTGGTGGTGTTTTCGTGGATCGTCTATGAATCGCGCGCGCAGCGCGATGAAATCAACGACAAGGTCATGAAAGACCCGCGCATGGCCGACATGATGAAGCCGGAAGCGATGCCGTTCGATGGCAAGCGCATGATCTACGGCGGTTTTATTATGCTGGTGGACGTTTAATCCCATTTAAAGCAATTGCACCCGCAGCACGCCGCGCAGGGAATTGCACAGCACGATTTCCTGCGCCTGATCCAGCATCGCCCGGGTGATGATGCGTTCGCTCGCATGCCAGGCCGGATCGTCGAGCAGCACGGCGCGCTGTATGCCCGGCAGCAGGCCGCATGACAGCGGCGGCGTCAGCCAGCGGCCATCCAGCTTGATGAAGACATTGCAACGTCCGCCCTCGGTCAGTTCGCCCCGTTCATTAAAGAACAGCATGTCGAAGCAGCCTTGCGCCTCGGCGGCGCGCCAGGCGTCGTCGTAGCGCGTGCGCACGCTGGTCTTGTGGCGCAGGAACAGGTCGCTGGCGCTGGTCGCCTCCTCGGCCAGCATTGCCCGCACCGGCTCGGCCAATGGGGCCAGCAATCCGCTGCGCACCGCGTACGCGCCGGACTGGTCCAGCGACAGCCGCAAGCGATGCGCGACGCCGGGCGTGAACGCGGCGCAGGCCTCCATCAGGCAGGCGCGCGCGGCCGCCTCATCCGATGGAAAACCGAAATACGCGGCCGATGCCGACAGGCGCCGCAGATGGCGTTCCAGGTGCTGCACGCCATCGTGGCTGCCGCGCATGGTTTCAAATAGTTCGAAGTCGTTGCCCAGGCCGGTCAGGAAGCGTCCCTTGAGCCGGCATTCGGCAAATTCTTCCGGCGTGTCGCTGTCGTGGACGATGCCGGCGCCGACGCCCATTTCGCCGCTGCGAACGCCATCGCGCGGCGCTTGCAGGGTCAGCGTGCGGATCGGCACCGACATGCAAAAGTCGCCGACCTGGTGGCCATGGGCCGGCGGATCGAACCAGCCGATCGCGCCGGTGTAGATGCCGCGCGGATTGGCTTCCAGTTCATCGATGATTTCCATGGCCCGCAATTTCGGTGCGCCGGTGATCGAACCGCAGGGGTACAGCGCCTGGAAGATGTCGTGCAAGCGGGCATTTGGCCGCAAAGCGGCTTGCACGGTCGACGTCATTTGCAGCACGCCGCTGTAGCGGCGCACCTCGAACAGCGCCGGCACCTTGACGCTGCCGGTGACGGCGATGCGGCCGATATCGTTGCGCAGCAAGTCGACGATCATCAGGTTTTCGGCGCGGTTCTTGGCATCGAGCGACAGTGCGCTGGCGCGCCGGGCGTTTTCGTCGGCCTGGTCAGCCGGGGCGGCCGGCGCCGTGCCTTTCATCGGCCGCGCCGTCAATTCGCCTTGCGCGTGGCGCACGAACAGTTCCGGCGACAGCGACAGCAGCGCGCCGCCATCGGGCAGGGCCACCAGCGCGCCGTATGGCACCGGCTGGCGCCGGCGCAGCCGCGCATACAGGTCCGATGGCGTACCGAAGGCGTCGAAGCGCAGCCGGTAGGTGTAGTTCACCTGGTAGGTGTCGCCGGCTTCGATGTAGTCGTGGATGCGGCCCAGCGCGTGGGCAAAATCGTCCGCGCCGATATCGTCGCGCAGGCGGGCGATGCCGGCCGGCCGTTGCGTGTCGGCGCGCGCGGACAGCCATGCCTGCACCTGGCCGGGCGACAGCGACTGGCACGCATCGAACAGCAGTACTTGCGCCAGCGGCGCGCTTTGGTGGCGGGGGCCCAGCCCCAGCAAATGGCCGCCCAATTCGTAGCTGCACAAGGTCACCGCGAACTGGCCGCGCTCCAGCGCCGCCTGCATCTGGTCCAGCAGTTGCGGCCAGGCCTGGATGTCGCGGCACACCAGCGTGCCGGCATGGCCGGTGTACAGGCGCGAATTGGCCAATCCCTCGCCATCCGCGCTGGCGTCGTCCAGCAAGGCAAATACGTCGGTGCTCATTTTTTGGACAGCCTGCGATTGCGCTCGTTGATACTGCTTCCGGTCAGCCCAGCAGCATGGCGATTTGCTGCGCGGCGTCTTGCGCCGGGTTCAGTTTGAAGCCGCTCTTGGCGTAGCGGTGCCAGCGTCCGACCACGAAGCTGACCAGCATGCCGGCGCGCACGCCGACTTCGGTTTCATTGCCGCGGCCTTCGGCGGCGGCCACCCGCAGCGCCTGTTTCAGCGCCAGTTCGACGCGGTCGTAAAACTGGTTCATGCGCAGTTGCAGGCGCTCGTCCTCGTTGACCAGCGCGTCGCCGATCAGTACCCGGGTCATGCCCGGATTGCTGCTGGCGAAATTGAGCAGCATGCCGATGATGTCGCGCGTTTGCGCCACACCGTCGTCGTGCTTGTCGGAGATCTGGTTGATCAGGCCGAACACGCTGGTCTCGATGAACTCGATCAGCCCTTCGAACATTTGCGCCTTGCTGGCGAAGTGGCGGTACAGCGCCGCTTCGGAAACAGCCAGTTTGCCCGCCAGCGCGGCGGTGGTGATTTTTTCGCCTTTCGGTTGTTCCAGAATTGCGGCGAGGGCCTGAAGAATCTGCAGCCTGCGTTGGCCCGGCGGTGTGCTTGCCATGTTATCTCGTTTAGTTAGAAAAAAAGGATGCCTGCCGGAGGCAGTGAAGACGGCGGACTAAATGCCGGACAGATTTTACTTTGACATCGACGTAAGCGGGGCGATTTAACGCTTTTGGCAAGGCCGCCGCGCCGATCGGATCGGCCATTTCCAGGTATTGCGTGACCCACGCAGTATGTAAACCAAGCTCTTTTGCGGTTTTCAGATTGGCCAGCGTATCTTCAACCAAAATACAACGGCCCGGCCGCAGACCTTGCTTGCGCATCAATTTTCGCAACATCAGCCGGGAAGGTTTGGGGCGCAACTGGCGGTGCACCTGCATCGCCTCGATCGCGATGTGATGCGAAAAGTGGCGCTGCAGGCGCAGGTGGCGCAGCACGTCGCGCGAATAACGGCGCGGCGCGTTGGTCAGCAGGATTTTACGGCCCGGCAGGCGTTTCAGCAACTGACCCAGGCCGCGTTCGGCGCGCACCATGCCTTTCAGGTCGCCCAGCAAATGGGTCTGGTGCAGGAAGTCGGCCGGCTCCACCTGGTGGTGGCGCATCATGCCGAGCAGCGTCGCGCCATAGCGCCGCCAGTACTCGCTGCGCACCGCATTGACGATGTCGGCGCCGGCCGGCGTCGCGCCGTCGCCCAGCACGCGCGCGATGTAGGTATTCATATTGGCCGTGATCGCCGGGAAGATCGCGTGCGATGCGTTATGCAGGGTGTTATCGAGGTCGAACAGCCAGACCGGATCGGAGCGGGTAGAATTTGGCACGGAAGTCTTTAGAGTAACCATCAAGGAAAACATGCGACGCCAGATTATAGTGATGTTTTGTAGTTTATTCTGCATGGCCCTGCCTGCGGCATGGGCGGCCCCGGCCGCGCCGCCGGCCAAGGCGCCGAACCGGGGCGCGCTGTTCAAGGTCGAGCAGGGCGGCCATACGCTGTATTTGTTCGGCACCATCCACGTCGGCGAGCCGGGTTTTTTCCCGCTCGAGCCGCGTGTCACGCAAGCGTTGAAGCGCGCCAGCGTGCTGGCGCTGGAAGTCGACCCGAACGGCGACCAGAAAAACGTGGTGAGCAGCCTGGTGAAGTACGGCATGGATAGCCCCGGCCAGGTGCTGGAAAACGATTGCCGCCCGGCGCTGCTGCCGCGACTGGCGCCGTTGTTGAAAAAATTTGCCATCGCGCCCGAATCGGCGGCGCCGATGAAGCCGTGGCTGCTGGCCAGCGTGCTGGCGATCGGCGAATTCAGCGCGCAGGGTTACAAGTCCGAGCTGGCGGTCGACTCCTATCTGTCGCGCCAGGCGCACGCGCGCAAGATCCCGGTGCTGGAACTGGAATCGATGGAAAGCCAGATGGGATTGTTCGGTAATATGTCGATGGCCGACCAGTGCCGCTTCCTGGAAGAGGGGCTGGACGGGCTGGAAGACCAGGACCAGGTGCGCCAGGCGCGCGAGATGGCGCAGGCATGGGGCAGCGCCGACGCGGCCGCGCTGGACAAGGTGGCGCAGGAAGCGACCGACGACAAGACCTTCTCGGGAAAATTCATGCAGCAAGTGTTGTTGGAAGGCCGCAATCCGGGCCTGGCCGATGGCATCGCCAAATTACTGGGGCGCGAAAACAACAGCCTGGCCGCGATCGGCGTGCTGCACCTGATCGGCGCCAACAGCGTGCCGGATTTGCTGCGCAAGCGCGGGCTGAAAGTCGAGCGGGTGTATTGAAGCAGGCTGGCGATACGGGGAGAGCGGGGAAGATCGATGGTGCCCTTGACGTGGATTGAACACGTGGCCTCTCCCTTACCAAGGGAGTGCTCTACCACTGAGCTACAAGGGCATGCATGCGGCGCCGCATGGTGAATAACGCCGCGTTTGTTTTAGTGCGAACGGATCATAGTGCCAAAAGCTTGTTCGGTCAACACTTCAAGCAATAATGAGTGCTCAATTCGTCCATCGATGATGTGAACCGTGTTCACGCCCGACTTGGCGGCGTCCAGCGCGGACGAGATTTTCGGCAGCATGCCGCCCGAAATCGTACCGTCGGCGAACATCTCGTCGATTTCGCGGGCCGACAAGTCGGTCACCAGGTTGCCCTGCTTATCCTGCACGCCGGCGATATTGGTCATCATGATCAGCTTTTCGGCTTTCAGGATTTCCGCGATCTTGCCCGCGACGACGTCGGCGTTGATGTTGTACGCCTGGCCGTCCTGGCCAAAGCCGATCGGCGAAATGATCGGAATGAAGGCGTCGTCCTGCAGCGCCTTGACCACCGCCGGGTTGATCGCCTCGATCTGGCCGACGAAGCCGATGTCGAGCAGTTCGCCCGGATGTTCGCGGTCCGGCATCTGCATCTTGCGCGCGCGGATCAAGCCGCCATCCTTGCCGGTCAGGCCGACGGCCTGGCCGCCGTAATGGTTGATCAGCATGACGATGTCTTGCTGGACCTCGCCGCCCAGCACCCACTCCACCACTTCCATGGTTTCTTCATCGGTGATGCGCATGCCCTGCACGAAGGAGCCCTGTTTGCCGATCTTTTTCAGCGCATTGTCGATTTGCGGTCCGCCGCCATGCACCACCACCGGGTTCATGCCCACCAGCTTGAGCAAGATCACGTCGCGCGCGAAGCCGTGCTTCAGGCGCTCGTCGATCATCGCGTTGCCGCCGTATTTGATGACGATGGTTTTGCCATGAAAATTACGAATGTATGGCAGGGCCTCGGCCAGAATCTGCGCCTTGATCTGCGGCGCCACCGCGGTCAAGTCGTCAGTCATGTCCAGGTTCAAGTTAGGAATTTGAGTCATGGCGAGTCCGGAAAATAGATTTCTGCGATTTTACAGGGAAGATATAAATCTTAGGGCGCATTATAGGGCCATCTTGTTGTATTTTCAGTGGACATCATTTAGAGTCCGCCACAAAACCACCATGGCGCCGTTGCCGCGCCCGGTCAGGGAACGTTGTCAGACACTTCCGCGACCGCCAGAGCCGCGCCGGCTAGGCTGCCAAGCAATTAATATTGATAAATAAGTATCACGTTTAATTGAATTGTGCGTCAGGATTTTGAGTGTGCTTTGGTGGATACTCTGTATATTTTTACTGAAACTCAGGAACACTCCATGCAACCCAATTCCTTGCACCGCCAGCTGGAAGAAATGCGGCCATTGCTTGTGCGTTTCGCGCTATTGCAATTACGCAATCAATCCCTGGCTGAAGACGCCGTGCAAGACGCCCTGATTGCGGTGCTGGAAAAGCCGGACAGTTTCCAGGGCCAATCCAGCTTGCGCACGTATGTCACCGGCATCCTGAAGTTCAAGATCATCGACAATTTGCGCGCTTCCACGCGGGAACGGCAAATCGACGCCCATGACGACCAGTCGGAAGACGATGCGATCGATGCGCTGTTCGCGGCGGACGGGCATACTATCGACATGCCGCGCCAATGGGGCGACCCGGACCGCACGCTGGAGCAGCGCGATTTCTTCCGGGTGCTGGAAACGTGCCTGGAAAATTTGCCGGCCAAGACCGCGCGCATTTTCATGATGCGCGAGTGGCTGGAACTGGACACTGAAGAAATTTGTAAGGAATTGGCAATTACGACGTCTAATGCCTGGGTGCTGCTTTATCGTGCACGCATACGATTGCGCGAGTGCCTCGACTTGAACTGGTTTGGCAACCGCCAGCCGGGATAGTCATCGATGGGAGTTGAGTCATATGGAACACAAAGATGGATTGAAGCCGACTTGCCGCGAAGTGCACCGGCTGGTATCCGAAGGCATGGACCGCGATTTGTCGGTGGTCGAGCAAATTCGCATGCGCCTGCACCTGGTGGTGTGCGGCGCCTGCACCCGTTTTAACGGCCAGATGTGGCTGCTGCGCCGCGCGATGCATACTTTCCCGACGGATCAGCCGGCGCCGCCTCGGCACGAACCAGGCAAGGATACTGACCCGCGATGAGCCTGTGCAGCCGCTGCGGGGCGCCGTTCAGTTGCGGCGTCGTCGAGCCGGCCGATGTGGCCAGCCCCGCCGAATGCTGGTGCATGGCGCTGCCGCGGCTGGCCGCGCCGCCGGCCGCGTCAACCGCTACCCTCGGAGGCGCTTGCTGGTGTGCCGCCTGTTTGCGTCTATTTAGAGCCTATCCCAGTAGATGAATACGCCCTCTTCTGGCGCCCCTCAGGAACGGGGACTGCGTTGATCGTCGTCGCGTGGCTCGCCACGCTTGCTCCTCACGCCTGGTCCGCGCTCCCGATGCGCGGCCAGAACAAGACGCTCACTACTGGGACAGGCTCTTATTGGGCAGCTCGAAAAACCTGCTGCGCAGCCCTATTGCTGAACAGCACGCTTTATCGTCAACCATCCGCTAATGCCAGAAAATTCTTGGCAATATTGCTTTTTTAGATAAGACTCCTGTCTTGAGTTACAGATAGGAATCATTATGCGCATTAGGGATATCCGTATCAGCGTGCGTATCAACGCCAGTTACGCCATCCTGATCATGCTGATGATGGCGGTGATCCTGGTGGCGGTGAGCCGGATGTACGCGATCCGCGCCGAAAGCGATTACATACTGCGGCACGACTGGAGCGCGTCCGCCGCGATCAACAGCATCGGCAGCCAGTCGCGCGAAGCGGCCACGCGGGCGCTGGCGATGCTGATCCAGCACCAGCCGGCCGAGCGCGCCGCCAGCCTGGCGCGCATCGACATCATCAAGCGCGGCATCGATAGCGAGCTGAATAAACTGCATGTGCTCGACGTGGCGCCGCCGGCGCGGGCACTGGTCGAGCAACTGGAGCAGGCGCGCGACGATTATTACGCCGCCATCGGTGCGGTGGCGGGACTGGCCGAAGCCGGCCAGCGCGATAGCGCCGAACAAAAAATGATCACGCTGGCCTTGCCGGCGCTGGACCTGCTGCTGGAACGGATCTGGCGGCTCGACGACGCGCAGCAGCGCCAGATGCTGGCCAGTTCGGCCGGCGCGCGCGCCGACATCGGCGCATCGCTGGTGCTGATGAGCTGCATCGGCGTGGCCGCGGTGCTGATCGGCATCGCGTTCGCGGTCTCGGCACGCTCGATCACCCGTCCGCTCGACCAGGCCATCGCGATCGCCACGCGGGTGGCCAAGGGCGACCTCAGCTCGGTAATCGAAGTCAATTCGCGCGATGAAACGGGGGAATTGATGCAGGCGCTGAAAAACATGAGCACCAGCCTGTCGGTGGAGCAGGACTTGCGCCACGCGGTCGAGGTGGCCGAAGACGCGACCAAGATGAAGTCCGACTTCCTGGCCAATATGTCGCACGAGATCCGCACGCCGATGAACGGCATCATCGGCATGACCCATCTGGCGCTGCAGACCGAGTTGACGCCGAAGCAGAGGAATTACCTCGAAAAGGTCGAGTCGGCGTCGAAAAGCCTGCTCGGCATCATCGACGACATCCTCGATTTCTCGAAAATCGAAGCCGGCAAGATGACCTTCGAACGGGTCGATTTTTACCTGGAAGACGTGCTGGCGCAAATCGCCGACCTGTCGGTGATGCGGGCCCAGGACAAGGGCCTGGAACTGCTGTTCGATATCGCGCCGGATGTGCCGAACGTCTTGCAGGGCGACCCGCTGCGCCTGGGCCAGGTGATGATCAACCTGACCAACAACGCCATCAAGTTCACGGAAAAAGGCGAGATCGTGCTCAGCATCCGGCTGCTGGATCAGCAGCCGGAACAGAACGCCGCGTGGCTGCGGATCGAGGTGCGCGACACCGGCATCGGCCTGACGCCGGTCCAGCGCGGCAAGCTGTTCCAGGCCTTCACCCAGGCCGACACGTCGACCACCCGCCACCATGGCGGCACCGGGCTGGGACTGACGATCAGCAAGCGGCTGGTGGAAATGATGGATGGCGAGATCGGCCTGGAAAGCGAAGCGGGCGTCGGCAGCACCTTCTTTTTCACCGCCCGCTTCGGCCTGGCGGCGGTGCCGCGCGACGTCTCGGTCTCGACCTTGGCGCTGGCGGCGCCTGAAATGGCCGGCTTGCGGGTGCTGGTGGCCGACGACAATCCCAGCGCGCGCGACATCTTGCTGCACATGCTGGCCGCGCACGGCATCGCGGCGCAGGCGGTCGACAGCGGTTCGCTGGCGGTGGCCGCGGTGGCGCGCGCGCTTGCCGAAGGCCGGCCTTACGGCTTGCTGCTGATGGATTGGAAAATGCCCGGCATGGATGGCTTGCAGGCGCTTACCGCGATCCGCGCCGCCGCTGGCGCAGCTGGAACGGCCGCGCCGGCCTGCATCATGGTCAGCGCCTACAGCCGCGAGGCGCTGCTGGAAGCGGCCGAGGGCATGCCGCTGGCGGCGATCCTGAACAAGCCGGTCAGCGCCTCGTCGCTGCTGGACAGCATCGCCGCGGTATTCGGCAAGGACTTGAAGCAGGGCCGCAAGGCGCGCCGCCACACCGATTACAAGGCGGCCGAGCAGGCGGTGCGCGGCGCGCGCCTGCTGCTGGTCGAGGATAATGAGGTGAACCAGGAAGTGGCGCAGCACATCCTCGGCGGCGCCGGGGTGCATGTCGATATCGCCGCCAATGGCGCGGTGGCGCTGGCCAGGATCGCCGAAAACGATTACGACGGCGTGCTGATGGATTGCCAGATGCCGGTCATGGACGGTTACCAGGCGACCCGCAAGCTGCGCCAGGACACGCGCTTTTCCAGCTTGCCGGTGATCGCCATGACCGCCAACGCGATGGTCGGCGACAAGGAAAAATGCCTGGACGCCGGCATGAACGATTTCATCGCCAAGCCGATCGACGTGGCGCAATTGTTTACCACGCTGGCGCGCTGGGTCAGGTCGAAGCATCCGCCGCCGCCAGCCGTCCCCGCTGCCGCTGCGCTGCCGGGGCGGGAGGCCAGCCTGCCGGCCATCGCCGGCCTGCAGATGGCGCCGGCGCTGCGCCGGGTCGGCGGCAATGTCGGCTTGATGCGCACATTGCTGGGCCGTTTTGTCGACACCCAGTTCGACGTCATGCAGCGGATCGAGGCGGCCATCGCCGGCGGCGACATGACCGGCGCGATCCGCGCAGCGCACACCTTGAAAGGGCTGGCCGGCAATATCGGCGCCGCCGCGCTGGCCGACAGCGCGGCGCGGCTGGAGCAGTTGCTGAGCCTTGACGTGGGCGCCGCCGATGGCCTGGTGCGGGGCAAGGCCGCTGTCGCCGCTGAACTGGAATGCTTGCTGCCGGCAATCGCGCTGGCCATCCAAGCGCAGCCGGCCGCCCCGGCTACCGCTCCGGCTACCGCCCCGGCTACCCTGGAGCCGCTCGACCTGACGGCGCTGAGCAGCGGCTTGCGCGGCCTGTCGCAGTTGCTGGCGCAGGACGACGCCGAAGCCGTCAGGCACCTGGAGCATATCGGACCGCTGCTGGCCGCCGCCGGCCAGGCCGGCCATGCGCGCCAGTTGCGGCGCTTGCTGGGGCAGTATGATTTTGAAGGCGCGCTGGCCGAGCTGGACGCCGTCGCGACCGCCCTGCAGATCGACAATGTCAGTCAAGGACGAACATGAATGTCATGAACCCAATCAATCAAACCAAGCCGACCATCCTGGTGGTCGACGACACGCCCGACAATATCGATTTGTTGCGCGCGGTGCTGGAAGACGATTACCGCACCAAGATCGCCGTCAATGGCGAGCGGGCGCTGAAGATCGCCAGCGGCGACGACCAGCCGGACTTGATCTTGCTCGACATTATGATGCCCGGCATGAGCGGCTACGACGTGTGCCGCGCGCTGAAAGCGCATCCGGCCACCCGCGATATCCCGGTGATCTTCGTCACCGCGATGAGCGAGGTGGCCGACGAACAGCTCGGGCTGGCGCTGGGCGCGGTCGATTACATCACCAAGCCGATTTCGGCGCCCATCGTGCTGGCGCGCATCAAGACGCAGCTGGCGATGAAACGGGTGCAGGATTTCCTGCGCGACCAAAACCACTTCCTGGAAAGCGAAGTCGAACGCCGCGTGCGCGAAGTCGCGGCGCTGCAGGACGTGACGATCCACGCGATGGCGTCGCTGGCCGAAACGCGCGACAGCGAAACCGGCAACCATATCCGCCGCACTTCCTATTATGTGCGGGCGCTGGCGCAAAAGGTGCGCCACCATCCCCGCTTCAGCGATTTTTTGACCGACAAGAATATCGAACTGCTGTTCAAGACCGCGCCGCTGCACGACATCGGCAAAGTCGGCATTCCCGACCACATCTTGCTCAAGCCGGGCCGTTTCGAGCCGCACGAGATGGAAATCATGAAAACCCACACCACCAAGGGCCGCGACGCGATCCTGGCGGCCGAACATGAACTGGGCGTGGAAGTGGGCTTCCTCAAATATGCCAAGGAAATCGCCTACAGCCACCATGAAAAATGGGATGGCAGCGGTTATCCGCAGGGCCTGGCCGGCGAGGCGATCCCGATATCGGCGCGCCTGATGGCGCTGGCCGACGTCTATGACGCGCTGATCAGCCGGCGCATCTACAAGGACGGCTTGCCGCACGACGAGGCGGCGGCCATCATCGCCGCCGGACGCGGCACCCATTTCGACGCCGACCTGGTGGACGCCTTCCTGCAAATCCAGCATGAATTTGTCGCGATCGCCCAACGCTACGCCGACGGCGACCGGGAAATGCAGCAGCAGCGCGACAGAATCGACGCCTCGCTCAACTGAGCATCAACTGACCGTCTTAAAGAAGCGCATCATTTCGCGGCTGGCGTCCGGTCCCTTGCCGTCGGTGTAGCTGCCGCTGTCGCTGCCGCCCGACCACGCGTGGCCGGCGCCGTGGATCACCCAGTATTCGCCGAGCGGCGTGCCGTCGGCCTGGCTGTGGGTGGTGCGCGTGTAGCTGTGGCCATTCGGCACGCTGCCCGCATCGACCGCCGCCGCCGCCTGCTTGCCGCCGGCCTGGTTGCGCAAACCCTGGGCCATCAATTCATCGCCGTTGCGCGGACTGACGGTGCTGTCGCGGTCGCCATGGAACACGATGATCGGCACGCCGCCGCCCGGCAGTTTCCGGGCAGGCGCCGCCGCGCCGCTTTTCATCGCCGCCAGCGCCGACGGCAAATCCTGGGCCGCCGCGAACGGCAAGCCCGAATGCACGCCGACCGCCGCGAACAGTTCCGGATACAGCGTGCCGGCGATCACCGCCATCGCGCCGCCGGCCGACAGTCCGGCCACATACACCTGCCGTTGGTTGACCGGATATTGCTCGATGATTTGCTGGGCGATGCCGGCGATGATAGACGGTTCGCCCTGGCCGCGCTGCTGGTCGAGCGCATTGAACCAGTTCCAGCATTGCATTTGATTGGCGCTTTTGGCTTGCGCCGGATAGACCACGAAACACTGCTTTTCCTCGGCCAGCGCATTCATCTGGGTGCCGGCGGCGAAGTCGTCCGGGTTCTGGGTGCAGCCGTGCAGCATCACCACCAGCGGCATCGCCTGGCCATGGTAGCTGCTGGGGATGTACAGCTTGTAGGCGCGCGTGCCGGCCTGATTCTGGTACGAGCCGCTGATGAATTGCGCGCCTTCCGGCAGCGGCGGCGCGGGCGTGGCCGCGCCGGGCGCCTTCATGCCGGGCAGCTCGAAACCCTGGCCCAGCTTGCTTAATTGTTCCAGGTTGCCGGGCATGCCGAGCCGCGCGATGAAATCCTGGACTTTTTCCTGCGCCGTTTGTGGCGCGGCCGATTGAGCTTGCGGCTGCGGCGCGGCTTTTGCTTTCGTCGTCGGCGGCGGCGGGTTTATATCATGCATCGTGTCGTGCAGCGTTTTCTCGTGTGCGGCAGGCGCCGCCGGCTGGGCCGCGCCCAGGCCGCCCAGCGCCTGCTGGATCGCGGTGGTGGTGGCGGCCGGGCCTTTGCCCATCAGGTTGCGGGCGGCTTCGCGCATTTGCGCAAACATGTCTGGAGGTAGTTTCATGGCTATCTTTCTTCAACAGTGTCGCGCTTTGGCGGGCAGGTGTGCCGCTATTTGCAAAGCGCTAGTGAATTCGTCCTGCCAAGGCGGCTTTGACGACCGCGCTTGCATGCAAGGCTCCTAGTACGAAAATCGATTCAATCGTCGCCAGCGCCAGTTCCACCGAGACGTCGCTGGCGATGCTGGCCAGTCCCAGTACCTGGATTTGCAGGCGCTCTCCGCTGGCCTGGATCGCTTCCAGGTCCGTGCGGGAATAATGCTGCATGCCCAATACCAGGCTTTTGCGGGCCACGGTTTGTTTGACCACGTCGGCATGCGTATTCAACTGGTTGCGTATCGCGGTACGGATCAGATCCGTCCGGTTTGAATAAAATCCCTCTTGCACCAGCAAATCGATCTGGCCCAGGTCGATCAAGCCCAGGTTGATCGTGATTTTTTCCGATTCGCTGACTTTCAGTTTGATTTCTTGCTTGGCCATAACTGTCCGATCATCTCCATATACTCCATGCGGCATCCATTTGCCATCTGTATGGATGGTAGTATAAGCTTGTCTCTGCTGAAGTCAAGCACAATCCTGTTGCAGCCGGTCACGCCGATTCGCGGCATAATGGAGCTTTACCCTGTTTGCGATAGCGCTTGATAATGCCTGCACTAACCATTCCTACCCGCGCCGCGGCTGAACTGGCCGCGCCGGTGCCGTCGCCCTGCGTCAGCCTGTGCAAGATGAACCGCGACAGCGGCCTGTGCGAAGGCTGCATGCGCACGCTCGATGAAATCATCGCGTGGAGCAAGGCCGACGACGACTTCAAGCGCGCCGTGTGGGCCGAGTTGCCGGGCCGCGAAGCGCTGATCGACTTCGATTCATGAAGCCGCTGCCGGCCACGCTACAGGTCTTCCAGCGTGGCTGGCTGTCGTCGAATAACATCTTGCTGAGCGGGCGCGGCGACACTGCGCTGATCGACAGCGGTTACGCCAGCCACGCGCCGCAAACGCTGGCGCTGGTGCAGGCCGCCTTGCAGGGACGGCCGCTGGACCGCCTGTTCAACACCCATCTGCATTCCGACCATTGCGGCGGCAACGCCATCTTGCAGGCCCATTACGGCTGCCGCACGGCGATCCCGGCGGCCGAGGCGGACAAGGTGCGCTGCTGGGATACCGACGCGCTCAGCTTCAAGGCCACCGGCCAGCAATGCCAGCGTTTTGTGTGCGATGCGACCATCGCGCCGGGCGACGTGCTGATCCTCGGCGAGCTGGAATGGCAAGTGCTGGGCGCGCCCGGCCACGATCCGCATGCGCTGATTTTTTACTGTCCGCAGGAGCGTCTGCTGATTTCGGGCGACGCGCTGTGGGAAAACGGCTTTGGCGTGATCTTCCCGGAACTCGACGGCGAATCCGGTTTTGCGGAGGCGCGCGCGACGCTGGAATTGATCGCCGGGCTGGATGCGGAACTGGCGATACCGGGCCACGGCGCGCCGTTCGGCGCTGTCGATGGGGCATTGAAGCGGGCCTTTTCGCGGCTCGATTATCTGTCGTCCGAGCCGCTGCGCAACGCGCAGAACGCGGTCAAGGTGCTGCTGAAATTCCTGCTGCTGGAGCGGCGCCGCATCGCACTGGCCGAACTGCCGGACTTGCTCGATGCGATACCGGTACTGCGCGCATCGAACCGGCGCCTGCTGCGCCAGCCGCGCGCCGAGCTGGCCGCATGGGCGGTGCGGCAATTGATCAAGGCCGGCGCGGCGCGCATCGACGGCGCTTACCTGATCAACGAGCCGGCGTAAATGCCGCTGCCGGCGATATGTAAAAATTAATATTTCCCCATCGTGCGCACGCGGCGCGCCCGGATGCAAGCACTGGAATAGAAGCCTGGCTCTACAAGCAGCGGGCGTTTGTCGCGCCAATTTCGCACGTTCGTACTTTTTTCGTCTTATAATCGGTTCACGTCTTTCCGATCAATTCATATCAGCGAGTCCGCCATGGCATTGCCAATTGCGTTGCAAAACCTATCCCTTCCCGTTATCGGCTCGCCGCTGTTCATCGCCAGCGGCCCGGCCTTGGTGGCGGCTCAATGCAAGGCCGGCATCGTCGGCTCCTTCCCGGCGCTCAATGCGCGGCCGGCCGCATTGCTCGATACCTGGCTGACCGACCTGCAAGCCGAACTGGCCGCCTACCAGGCCGCGCATCCGCACGCCAAGGTCGGCCCGATCGCCGTCAACCAGATCGTGCACCAGTCGAACGACCGCCTGGCGCATGACGTCGCGGTGTGCGTCGAACACAAGGTGCCCATCATTATTTCGTCGCTGCGCGCGCCGCCGAAAGAGATGCTGGATGCGATCCACGGCTACGGCGGCATCGTGCTGCACGACGTGGTATCGATCCGCCATGCGGAAAAATCGCTGGAAGCCGGCGTCGACGGCCTGATCCTGGTGGCGGCCGGCGCCGGCGGCCATGCCGGCACGCTGTCGCCGTTCGCGCTGGTCGGCGAAGTGCGCAAATTCTTCAACGGTCCGCTGGCGCTGTCCGGCTCGATTGCCACCGGCGACGCCATCCTGGCGGCGCAGGCGATGGGCGCCGACTTCGCCTACATCGGCTCGCGCTGGCTGGCGACCCGGGAATCGAACGTCAGCGACGGCTACCGCGACGCCATCGTCGAATCGGCCGCGTCGGACATCGTCTACACCAACCTGTTCACCGGCGTGCACGGCAATTACCTGAAGAAATCGATCATCGCGGCGGGATTGAACCCGGACGCGTTGCCGGAAGCGGACAAGAGCTCGATGAATTTCGGCTCCGGCAGCGCCAAGGCGTGGCGCGACATCTGGGGCGCCGGCCAGGGCGTGGGCTTGATGAACGACGTGCCGAGCGTGGCCGACATGGTGGCCCGTTTGAAGCAGGAATACGACGCGGCGCGGGCGCGCCTGAGCCTGTAAAGTAAAAAAGTCGTGTAGGTCGGATTAGCGCAGCGTAATCCGACGTTGAGCCGATGGCGGCGCTTGTTGGATTACGCCCCGCGGGCTAATCCAAGCTACGCCAGTGATTCAAACAGCTGGCCGACCTGAGAGAGCCGCCGGCTGTTCAGGGTGCTTAATTCTGCTTCAAGTCTTCCGGGCTGATGGCCCATAATCCCGGCAAATTACGCCAGTAGCCATACGCATCCATGCCGAAACCGACCACGAAGCGGTTCGGGATGGTCAGGCCGACGATGTCGGCTTGCACGGGCTTCGATTTTCCGATGGCCTTGTCGGCGAACACCGCCAAAATCACTTCCGCCGCGCCCATGTCGAGCAGGCGCTGCTTGACGTGCGCCAGCGTTTCGCCTTCGTCCAGGATGTCGTCCAGCACGATGACGGTGCGGCCGGCCACGTTCGAGCGCGGGATCACTTTCCACACCACTTCGCCGCCCTTGTCGTCGTCGCCGTAGCGGCTGACGTGGATGTAGTCGAATTCCAGCGGGAAGCTCAGTTGCGGCAGCAGGCTGCCGGTGAAGACCACCGCGCCGCCCATCACGCCCAGCACCAGCGGGAACTCTTCGCAGCCGTCGGCGTTATAGCGCGTGTTCAGCACGTCGGCCATGCGCGTCACCGCGGTTTGCACGTCGTGTTGATCGAAAATCAATTCCGCATTTTTTAACAGCGCGCGGGCTCGCTGGTGATGAAACTCTTGCATGATGTCTGGTGGCTGATGATGAATGCCGACATTATCCCGCAAAATGGGGCTGGCCGTCATCGCGGATATCGCCGATGGTCCGGCAGGCCGTGACGGATCGCCGTCCGGCTTCGCAATGAAGAGTCATGCCGCCGTGCCGGTTTGTGCAATCTCGCGCTGCAGCTTTTTGCTCAGGCCGGCAAACTCAAGCCAGCCAGCGTTTGCGGCGGCGGTAGAATTTCATGTCGCGAAAGCTCTTGCGGCCGGCGCCGGCCAGGCCGAGGTAGAACTCCTTGACGTCTTCATTGCCGGCCAGTTCGCTGGCCTCGCCTTCCATCACGACCCTGCCGTTTTCCAGGATATAGCCAAAGTCGGCGTGGCGCAGCGCGATGCTGGTGTTTTGTTCGGCCAGCAGGAAGGACACGTTTTCCTGCTGGTTCAAGTCCTTGACGATGCCGAAAATCTCGTCGACGATTTGCGGCGCGATGCCCATCGACGGTTCGTCCAGCAAGATCATCGACGGCTTGGCCATCAGCGCGCGGCCGATCGCGCACATCTGCTGTTCGCCGCCCGAAGTGTAGCCGGCCTGGCTGGCGCGGCGCGTTTTGAGGCGCGGAAAATAGTGGTACACCTGTTCCAGCGCATCGGACAAGCCGGCCCGCGACAGGCTGCGCGTATAGGCGCCGGTGAGCAGGTTTTCCTCGATGCTCAGGTGGCCGAAACAGTGGCGGCCCTCCATCACCTGCGACAGGCCGCGCCGCACCAGCTGATTCGGCGTCAACTGGTCGACCCGTTCGCCGTTGAAGCGGATTTCGCCCTTGGTGACGTCGCCCCGTTCGCCGCGCAGCAGCGTCGAAATGGCTTTCAAGGTGGTCGATTTACCGGCCCCGTTGGCGCCCAGCAGGGCCACGATTTTCCCCTGCGGCACCTGCAGCGACACGCCCTTCAAGACCAGGATCACATGGTCGTAAATGACTTCGATATTGTTGACTGACAGGCCGGGCGCGCTGGGAATCTGAGTCATGGCAGACAGCCCGGCACGATCTTTTTCTCGGCCGCGTACTTGCCCGACGATGCATCGACCAGCCTGCGCACCAGCGCCTTGTCGCCGACGATCCAGTGCGGCGTGACGGCGTTCCATCGCTTGCCGTCCCACTGCTGCACCTTGACCGCGCCGGAACCTTCATGGTCGTCGCAGCTGGTTTTCACCGGCGGGAACATGCCGGCCGCACCGAGCTCCTTCTGGCGCGCCGCATCGACGTTCAGGTTTTCCAGGCCCCAGCGCAGTTGTTCTCCGGTGACCGGCTTGCCCTTGCCGAACTTGTCTTGCGCGGTGCGCATCGCCTCGACCCACAATATGGCGGCGCTGATGCCGCGCATGTGGTACACCGAGCCGATGCGCGACTGGTCGGACAGGTTGCCCCTGTCGGCGGCGTACAGCTTGCTGCGCAACTGCTCGAGCAGCGGGTAATTGCCCGGCGTGTTGAAGCTCATCGCGCTGTAGCCCCTGGCGGCGTCGCCCGACGGTACCGTGTCTTCCTCGGAGCCGGCCCACCACACGCCCAGCATTTTTTCGCGCGGGAAGCCGTTGCGCTGGGCGGTCTTGATGGCGACCGAATTCATCACGCCCCAGCCCCACAGGATCACATGGTCGGGATTGGCCTGGCGGATTTGCAGCCATTGCGACTGCTGTTCGCTGCCCGGCGGCGCGACCGGGATCTTGATCAGGCTGAAACCATATTGCGCCGCCAGCGCTTCGAACACCGGCAGCGGTTCCTTGCCGAACGCGGAGTCGTGGTACAGGTCGACGATTTTCTTGCCCTTCAATTGCTGCATGCCGCCGTGCTTGTCGCCGAGGTAGCTGATCATCGCGGCGGCCTGGCTCCAGTAGCTGGAAATCAGCGGAAACACATACGGGAACACCTTGCCGTTGGCGGCGTCCGAGCGGCCGTAGCCGATCATCGTCATCGGGACCTTGTCTGACGCGACCCGGTCCAGGATGCCGTAGGCGACCCCGGTCGACAGCGTCTCGACCAGCGTGGCGCCGCCTTGCCTGGTTTTCAGGCGTTCATAACATTCGATGCCGCGCGAGGGGTTGTATTCGGTTTCGCATTCTTCCCAGCTGATCTTGACGCCGTTGACCCCGCCGGCCAGGTTGACCAGGTTGAAGTAATCGACGATGCCGCCGTAAAAGCCGGAACCGCCGGCCGCGTACGGGCCGACGCGGTAGGACGGCAGCGCGATGAACTGGTCTTTTGCCTGCGCGTGGGCGGTGCTGGTCACGGTCAAGGCGGCGCTGCCGAAGGCCGCGCCCAGCAATAGCGATTTGATGAATGTCATCTTCTCTTCTCCTTGCTTACTTGTTAATGCGGGAAGGGCCACAAGCGCAGTTTTTCCTTTGTTATTTGCCACAAGCGCGCCAGGCCGTGGGGCTCGACGATCAGGAAAAAGATGATCAGCGCGCCGAACACCATCAATTCCAGGTTCGACGCGATGCTGCCTGGCACTCCTGCCGCGTGCGCCAGCATGTTCAGCGCGATCGGCAGCAGCACGATGAAGGCCGCGCCGAGGAAGGAGCCGAGTATCGAGCCGACGCCGCCGATGATGATCATGAACAGGATGCGGAACGACAGGTCCAGGCTGTAGGCTTCCGGCTCGACGGTGCCGAGGTAGGCGTAGGCGTACAGCGCGCCGGCCACGCCGCAATAAAACGAGCTGACCGCGAACGCCAGCAGCTTGGTGCGCATCGGCCGGAAACCGATCACTTCAGCCGCCATGTCCATGTCGCGCAGCGCCATCCATGAACGCCCGACGGTACAGCGCACCAGGTTCTTGGCCAGCAGCGCCATGCCCGCCACGATCAGCAGCACCAAAATGTATTTGCTGTGCGGCGTGTCGAACTGGTAGCCGAGGATGCGCATCTTTTGCACCGTGATCACGCCCGACGCGCTGTCATTGGTCAGGTAGGGAATCTTGGTCAGGCACCAGAGCACGAAGAATTGCGTGGCCAGCGTCGACGCGGCCAGGTAAAAACCCCGGATGCGCAGCGACGGCAAGCCGAAAACGATGCCGACCAGCGCCGCGCACAGGCCGCCGAGGATGAACCCGGCCAGCAGCGGCAAGCCGGGCAGGCGGGCCATGAAGTTATACGAGGCGAAGGCGCCGACCGCCATGAAGGCGGCGCTGCCGAGCGACAGCTGGCCGGCGTAACCGGTCAGGATGTTCAGGCCCAGCGCCGCCAGCGCGAAGATCAGGAACGGGATCATGATCGCCGACAGCAGGTAGGGCGAGCCGAAATACGGCAGCACCAGCAGCGCCACGGCCAGCGTGACGGCCAGCACCACCCGGTCCTGGCGGATCGGGAAGATCTGGCTGTCGCTCTGGTAGCTGGTCTTGAATTGTCCCGCTTCGCGATAAAACATGGTCTGTCCCCTTGTCCTCTAGATTCTGCGGATGATTTTTTCGCCGAATAGCCCTTCCGGCCGCACCAGCAGGAACAGCAGCGCCAGCACGTATGGGAACCAGCCTTCGATGCCGCCGCCGACCAGCGGTCCCAGGTACACTTCCGCCAGTTTTTCCGACGCACCGATGACCAGGCCGCCGACGATGGCGCCCGGGATCGACGTGAAGCCGCCCAGTATCAGCACCGGCAACGCTTTTAATGCGACGAAGGTCAGCGCGAATTGCACGCCGTTGCGGGCGCCCCACAGCAAGCCCGCCACCAGCGCGACCAGCCCGGCCACCGCCCACAGCACCGCCCAGATGCGCTGCAAGGGAATGCCGACCGCCAGCGCGGCCTGGTGGTCGTCGGCGACCGCGCGCAGCGCGCGGCCGATCCGGGTTTTCGAGAACAGCAGCGCCAGCGTAGCGACCAGCAGTGCGCAAATGCCGGCCGCGACCAGGTCGAATTGCGACACGATCAGGTTGAAGCGCGCCATCAGCCAGGGCAGCGGCACGTCGTCGACCGGCAAGCTCAGCTGGTGCACTTGCGAGCCCCACAGCAGTTGTGCCAGTCCCTCGATAAAAAACGCCAGGCCGATGGTGGCCATGAACAGCGTGATTTCCGGCTGGTTGACCAGCGGGCGCAGCACCACCCGCTCGATGGCGAATCCCAGGACGATCATCACGATGCTGGTCAGTCCTATCGCCAGCCACAGCGGCACGCCGAATTGGTCGATCATGCCGACGCAGGTCAGCGCGGCGAAAAACACCATCGCGCCCTGGGCGAAATTGAACACGCCGGAGGCCTTGTAGATCAGCACGAAGCCGATCGCCACCAGCGCGTACATGACGCCCGACAGCAGGCCGCCGATCAGCACTTCGAAGAAGAAATTGAGATGCATCCGCTTTCTCCTGTCAGTGGGCGCCGAGATAGGCGTTGATGACATCCCGGTTGGCCCGCACCTGGTCCGGCGTGCCGTCGCCGATCTTTCTGCCGTAGTCGAGCACCACTACCCGGTCCGAGATATCCATCACCACGCCCATGTCATGCTCGATCAGCACGATGGTGGTGCCGAACTGGTCGTTGATATCGAGGATGAAGCGGCACATATCCTGTTTTTCCTCGACGTTCATGCCGGCCATCGGTTCGTCGAGCAGCAAGATCTCCGGCTCGGCGGCCAGCGCGCGGCCCAGTTCCACCCGCTTTTGCAAGCCGTACGGCAGGCGCCCGGCCGGCGTCTTGCGGATTGCCTGGATTTCCAGAAAATCGATGATTTCCTCGGCCTTCTGGCGGTGCGCGATTTCCTCGCGCCGCGCCGCGCCCCAGTACAGCGCCTGTTGCAGGAAGTTGCAGCGCATTTTGAGGTGGCGGCCGGTCATGATGTTGTCCAGTACCGTCATGCCCTTGAACAGCGCGATATTCTGGAATGTGCGCGCGATGCCGGATTGGGCGGCGGTATGGCAATCCATGCCCTGGTACTGCCGGCCGCGATGCAGGATGTGACCCTGCTGCGGCCGGTACACGCCATTGATCACGTTCAGCATCGAACTTTTGCCGGCGCCGTTGGGGCCGATGATGGCGCGGATTTCATGCTGCCTGATGTCGAAGGAAATATCGTCCAGCGCCTGGATGCCGCCGAACGACAGCGAGATATGCCGCAGGTCGAGGATGACCGGACCGCCCTGGCGCGCCGGCTGTTCCATGCGCATGCTGTCGTCGCGCATCATGCGGCTTGCTCCAGCACCGGCAAGGCCTGGCTGTCCCAGATCCGCAGCTCGGCGCTGCTGGAACCGCTGCGGCCGTCTTCGAACCTGACTTGCGTCTTGATGTATTGCGAGGTCTTGCCGGCGTACAGCGCGTCGATCAGCAGCGCGTATTTTTCGGCGATGAAGGCGCGCCGGACCTTGCGCGTGCGCGTCAATTCGCCGTCGTCCGGATCGAGCTCCTTGTGCAGCACCAGGAAGCGCCGCACCTGGGTCGACGCCATCAGCGGATCGGCCGCCAGTTCGGCATTGACCTGGCCGATGCAGCCAGCCACCAGCTCATAGGTTTGCCGTTGCGCCGCCAGGTCGGTGTAGCCGGCGTAGGCGATGCCGCGCCGTTCGGCCCAGTTGCCGACCGCGTCGATGTCGATATTGATGAAGGCGCAGACCTGGTCGCGGCGATCGCCGAAGACCACCGCTTCCTTGATGAAGGGGAAGAACTTGAGCTTGTTTTCGATATAGTTCGGCGCGAAGATGGCGCCGTTGTTCAGCCGGCCGACGTCGGCCGCGCGGTCGATGATTTTCAAGTGGCCGTCGGCGTCGAACAGGCCGGCGTCGCCGGTATGGAAATAACCGTCGGCGTCGATCGCTTCGGCGGTCGCTTCCGGACGCCTGAAATAGCCGCTCATGGTGGCCCTGGACTTGACCAGGACCTCGCCGTTGGGCGCCAGTTTCACCTCCACGCCGGGGGCCGGCAAGCCGACGCTGTCGAACTTGATATGGCCGTCCGGCTGCAGACAGACATAGGCGCAGGTTTCGGTTGAACCATATAGCTGCTTCAGGTTGACGCCGATCGAGCGGTAAAAGCGGAACAGGTCGGGGCCGATCGCCGCGCCGGCCGTGTAGGCGACCCGCACGCGCGACAGGCCCAGCACGTTTTTCAGCGGTCCGTAGACCAGCAGCCGGCCGAGGCCATAGTGCAGCCGCTGGCCCAGCGGCACCGGCTTGCGGTCCAGAATTTGCGGTCCGCAGCGCCTGGCGAGCGCCATGAAATGGTGGAACATGCGGCGCTTGAGCGGGCTGGCGTCTTCCATCCGTATCATGACGCTGGTCAGCATGTTTTCAAACACCCGCGGCGGCGCGAAATAACAGGTCGGGCCGATTTCGCGCATGTCGGTCAGCAGCGTGTCGCTTGACTCCGGACAATTGACGGTGAAACCGGCCACCATCGCCTGCGCCAGCGAAAACAGGCAGTCGCCGACCCACGCCATCGGCAGGTAGGACAGGATCTCTTCGCTATCGGTCAGCCGGTCGAACCGCACGCCGCCTTCGCCGGCCGCCAGCAGCGCCGCGTGGCTCTGGCATACGCCTTTCGGCTTGCCGGTGGTGCCCGAGGTGTACAGGATCAGCGCCGTATCGCCGGCCTTGCCGGCGTCGATCGACGCTTCGAAAAAGCCCGGATGGTCGCGGTCGTACCTCCGCCCCAGCTCTTGCAGACTGGCGCAGGACAGCAATTCCGGCTGCTGGTAATGGCGCATGCCGCGTGCGTCGTCGTAGGCGATATGGCGGATGTGCGGGTATATATCCCGCATTTCCAGCAGCTTGTCGACTTGTTCCTGGTCTTCGACGATGGCGTAGCGGATCTCGGCGTCCTGCATCACATACGCCATGTCGGCCGCCGGCGCATCCTGGTACAGCGGCACCGCGACGCCGCCTATGCATTGCGCCGCCAGCATGGCCCAGTACAGGCGCGGCCGGTTGTCGCCGACGATGGCCAGGTGCATGCCGCGCTGGAAGCCGAGCGCGGCCAGGCCGCAAGCGATGGCGCGCACTTCGTCGCTGGCTTGTTCCCAGTTCCAGGTTTGCCAGATGCCGAGGTGTTTTTCGCGGAATGCCGGCCGGCCGCCGCGTTCCCTGGCGTGCCGCATCAAGCGGCGCGGAAAGGTAGGCAGCATTACCGTATTGTCTGTTTGCACCAGTGTCTCCCTGTTGCTTGGAACCTATCCCAGTAGAGAATACATCGCCTGCTGACAGCCCCTCAACAGCGTGGATCTTCGTTGTTCGTCGTAGCATGGCTCGCCATGCGTCCTCCTCGCGTCTTGCCCACGCTTCTGATGAGCAGCCATCAGACGACGCTCCCTACCGGGATAGGTTCTTATTTCGACAGCGCCATCCGATGATTCCGTACGGCGTACGTTGCTTTGATTTTATCGGACGATAGTAACGTGCGTTGGCATGCAATATTGCCTTTTAATGAGATTTCTTTTGATGATGCGCCGCAAAATGATGATGACAGACATTCGCCCCAAAAATCCTTGCATTAGGCCAACTGGAGACGCTTAGTTGATCCAGCGCAATTGTTTGGAGCGGCGGCTATCATTCCTGGATTGTCCGCATCGCCGCAGCGGCAGGCGCAATCGGGGTATCATAGAGTCTTGTTTTTGCCGCTCGCGGCAGGCTTGAATAAGCGATTTGACCCACCGATTCGATATACCTTATGCATACTCCAGAAAAATCCGCGCTGGCCGCACGCCTGGCGCACTTGCGCCAAGTGATGCGGACGCAAAAAATCGACGCTTTTTTGGTGCCGTCGGCCGATCCGCATGTGTCCGAATACCTGCCGGCGCGCTGGAAGGGGCGTCAATGGCTGAGCGGCTTTAGCGGTTCGGTCGGCACCTTCATCGTCACCGCCGACTTTGCCGGCGTCTGGACCGATGGCCGCTACTGGACCCAGGCCGAGTCCGAACTGGCCGGCACCGCGGTGCAATTGATGAAGATCCCGTCCGGCGCCAGCGTGCTGTATGTCGACTGGCTGGCTAGCTACATGAAACCCGGCCAGAGCGTGGCGGTCGACGGCGCGGTGCTGGGCCTGGCCACCGCGCGCCTGCTGCAGCAGGCGCTGGGCGCCAAGGACGTGACCCTGCGCACCGATACCGATTTGCTGGAGCAGGTGTGGTCCGACCGTCCGGCGCTGCCGGCCGCGCCGATCTTTGAACACTTGCCGCCGTATGCGTCGAAGTCGCGCATCGGCAAGCTGGCCGACTTGCGCAGCGCAATGGCGCAGCACGGCGCCAGCCACCATGTGGTGTCGACGCTGGACGACATCGCCTACCTGTTCAACCTGCGCGGCGCCGACGTCAATTACAACCCGGTATTCCTGGCCCACGCGCTGATCTGTCCGAACCGCGCCACGCTGTTCGTGGCCGACGGCAAGCTGGCGCCCGAGCTGCGCACCAAGCTGGCCGAAGAGGGCATCGACGTGGCGCCGTACGGCCAGGTGCACGGCGCGCTGGCCGCGCTGGTGCCCGAAGCGGTGCTGCTGCTCGACCCGCGCCGCATCACCTTCGGCACGCGCGAGGCCGTGCCGGCCAGGGTCAAGGTGGTCGAGGCGGTCAATCCGACCACGTTCGCCAAGTCGAAAAAGAGCGACGCCGAAGCCAACCATGTGCGCGCGACGATGGAGCAGGACGGTGCGGCGCTGTGCGAATTCTTTACATGGCTGGAAGCGACGCTGGCCGATCCGGCGCGCGACATGCTGACCGAAGTCGGCATCGAACGCCATTTGACGGCGGCGCGCGCCAGCCGTCCCGGCTTTGTCAGCCCCAGCTTCGGTACCATCGCCGGTTTCAATGCGAATGGCGCGATCATGCATTACCACGCCGTCGAAGGGCAGGAAGCGACCATCGAGGGCGACGGCTTGCTGCTGATCGATTCCGGCGGCCAGTATCTGGGCGGCACCACCGACATCACCCGCGTGGTGCCGGTCGGGACCATCACGGCGGCGCAGCGGCGCGATGTCACGCTGGTCTTGAAAAGCATGATCGCGCTGTCGGCGGCGCAATTCCCGCGCGGCGTCAAGTCGCCGATGCTCGATGCGATCGCCCGCGCGCCGCTGTGGGCCGAGGGCATCGACTTTGGCCACGGCACCGGCCATGGCGTGGGATTCTTCCTGAACGTGCACGAAGGTCCGCAATCGATTTCGCAATCGGCGCTGCCGGAACCGCACACGGCGATGGAGCCGGGCATGATCACCTCGATCGAACCGGGCATTTACCGGCCCGGCCGCTGGGGCATCCGGATCGAAAACCTGGTCTTGAACCGCCCGGCGGACAGCACCGAGTTCGGCGATTTCCTGCGTTTCGAAACCCTGACGCTGTGCCCGATCGACACCCGCTGCATCGACCGCGCGCTGCTGCGCGATGACGAGGCGGCCTGGCTCAACGATTACCACGCCACGGTGCGCACGCGCCTGGCGCCACACCTGTCGGGCGCCGCGCTGGCCTGGCTGGACACCCGAACCGGAGCCATCTGACATGCGTTCTACCCGCGCCACATCCGCCATCGAGCGCCTCAAGGTCCGCAGCGGCAACAGCCAGTATTCGATGGCGCGCACCGGCAGCGAATTGTTTTTCCTGACCGAAGGGCCGGGCAAGCCGCCGCTGTGCGCGCCGCTGGAGCTCGACGAATTTGTCGCTTTCGTCAACCAGCTGGGGCCGCAAACCCCGCGCCGCGCCAGCAAGCTCGATGTCGCGTTTGAACAGCAGCTGACCAAAAAAGCGCCGCATGCCGACGATTGAGTTCCTGCGCTCGTATTGGTCGCCGGCCGAGCTGGCGACCAATGGCGTGATCTTGCTGAACCTGATCGGCGCGCTGCTGCTCGGCTTGCTGGTCGGTTACGAGCGCTCGTATCACGGCCGCGCCGCCGGCATGCGCACCTACGGCCTGGTGTGCATGGCGTCGGCCGCGCTGACGGTGCTGGGCGGTTATTCCGAATTCTGGTTCGGCGGCCACGGCGCGGTGGTGCCGGGCAGCGACCCGACCCGCATCGTGCAGGGCATCGTCACCGGCATCGGCTTTCTCGGCGCCGGCGTGATCATGCGCGAGGGTTTTAATATCAGCGGCCTGACCACCGCCGCGTCGATCTGGGCCTCGTCGGTGATCGGCATCATGGTCGGCATCGGCTTTTACCTGTCGGCGATGGGCCTGGCCTTCCTGTGCGCGATGTCGATGATCTTCCTGTCGAAGCTGGAAAACTGGCTGCCGTCGCGCCACGCGGTGGCCATCATGATGCGCTTCAAGAAAGACTTCATGCCGAGCGAAGAAACGCTGCGCGGCATGGCCATCAAGCGCGGTTATGAAATCGCCGGCGGCTCGCTGACCATCGGCAGCCTGGACGGCATGCAGGAATGGCGCTTCGTCGCCATCGCGCTGAGCAAGAATAGCGGCGCCAGCCTGTCGGCGCTGTCGACTGAACTGGCGCAATTCGACGGCATCGCCAGCTACCAGCTGTCGCACGCCCGCAATTGAAAACGGAGAAAACCATGTTGCCTGCGATACGCGAAGTACTCGAATTCTGGTTTTTGACGCCGGACCATATCGATTATGGCGCGGCGCGCCCGGAGTGGTTCCGCAAGGACGACGCTTTCGACCGCCAGATCGGACGCCGTTTTGGTGCGCTGATCGGGCAGGCGCTGGACGGCGGCCTGGCGGAATGGGACCAGGCCGGCCCGCAAGGCACGTTGGCGCGCATCCTGGTGCTGGATCAATTGACCCGCAATGTGTACCGCGGCACGCCGCAAGCGTTCGCCGGCGATACGCTGGCGCTGGCCGCCGCGCAGGCGCTGACGGCGCATGACGGCGACCTGGCCCTGGCGCCGCGCCAGCGGGCGTTTGCCTACATGCCGTTCGAGCATGCGGAAAGCGCGGCCGAACAGGCCCGTTCGCTGGCGCTGTTCACGCGCCTGGCGGCGGCCGCATCCGGTTTTGGCCCGATGCTCGATTACGCCAAACGCCACCACGCGGTGATCGAGCGCTTCGGCCGTTTCCCGCATCGCAACCAGATACTCGGGCGCAGTTCCACGCCGCAAGAGCTGGAATTCCTGACGCATCCTGGATCGTCGTTTTAATGCCGGCTCGCATTCTTACGCTCAATATTGTCGGCGCCGGCCATGTCGGCAAGGCGCTGGGGCGGGTGTTCGCCGTGTCGGGGGTGTTCCAGGTACAAGATGTGCTGACCCGCTCGCTGTCATCGGCGCAGGCCGCCGTCGATTTTATCGGCGCTGGCGTCGCAGTAAGTGCTTACCATCATTTGCGTGCAGCCGATATCACGATGCTGGCGGTCGGCGACGACCAGATCGTGGCCGCCTGCGCGGCATTGGCGGACGCCATGCCGCTGGCGGGGAACATCGTATTCCATTGCAGCGGCGCGCTGGCATCCAGTCAATTGTTGCCTGCTAAACAAGCCGGGGCGCTGCTGGCCAGCGTCCATCCGATCCGCAGTTTTGCCGACCCGGCACTGGTGGCCGACAGTTTCAGCGCGACGTTTTGCGGTATCGAAGGCGATGCCAAGGCACTGGAAGTATTGCAGCCGGCCTTGCTGGCGGCCGGGGCGCGTCCGGTGGCCATCGACGCCAGCGCCAAGACCGTGTATCACGCCGCCGCCGTGTTCGCCAGCAATTACCTGGTGACCGTGCTCGACACGGCGTTGCGCGCCTACCAGGCGGCCGGGATTCCGGAAGCGGTGGCGCGCGAGCTGGCGCAGCCGCTGGTGACCGAGGCGGTCGCCAATGTGTTCAGGCTGGGGCCGGCACAAGCGCTCAGCGGGCCGATCGCGCGCGGCGATTTTGCCACCGTCGGCCAGCAGCAGCGCGCCGTCGATGCGTGGGATGCGGCCAGCGGCCAGTTGTACCGGGCGCTGGTGGCGCCGACCGCCGACCTGGCCCGGCGCAAGCGTGGCGCCAGGAGCGCCTGACAACACGCCGATGGCTGAATTATATTTTCATCAACATTTTGTCAGGCGCTCCAGGTAATCCAGGCGCGACACTATGTTGCGTTTCGTTAAATAAATGTTCCTGAAGATAGCCAAAATTGGAAATTAGCAATAAGCTGGGATCTTGAAGTTTTTTCTAGAAAATTTTTCTAGAGAATCAAAATTGCCGAGAAAACAGTGCATCAGCACCCAGCCGCAGGGGATTGTCATGTTATTTCTGAAAAGCACCACCGTTAGCAAAGCGCCCGGCATTTACGACGTCGATATCGCGGCCAAGCCGCCAGGCAAGACCTTCGGGGTGTTTTTAGCCACCGATCCCGATCATCCGCCCGCCGAATTGCTGGCGGGCCTGAAGGCGCTCGGTTTTGAAAATACCTATAGTTCCGCTTACTTGCACAAAGACAAGGGCAAGGTGCTGGACCTGCATTTCCAAAAAGACGGCAGCGATTTGTTCAAAGGCTGGAACAGCGAGGAATGCACGGCCAACCTGGCCGCCATCGACGCCTTGTTCAATGCACTCGGCATCAGCGTCACGCCGCGCGTGATGACGCTGGCGGAAGCCTACGCCTGAGCCGTCCTCAGCCCTGCACCGCGATGTGATACAGCGCCCACGGGCAGGCGTTGTAGCGCTCGGCCAGCGGCTTGGCCGCCATCTCCGGCACCCGGTCGGCGTCATACAGCGCCCATAAGGGGCCGAGGCCGCCCAGCGCCATCGGCTTGTCATCCAGATGGGTCGCGATAATGAAGCCCTGGCTGCGCGCCTGGAGCACGCTCAATTCCGCCGCGTAGCCATCGACCGCGCGCAGCACGATCTTGCTGTGCTCATTCAAGACCGCAGCGGCCGCCTGCAGCACGTCGAGCAAGGCCGGGCCGCGCAATACATGCCGCTTGGCGTCATATTCCAGCGTCGGCTGGATGGTCCGGGCTGGCAAGGCGGCCAGGCTGTCGAAATCGAAGGCGTACGCCTTGCTAAAGCTTAATTTCTGCTTGTGCATCATTTGATCGGCGACCGGGTCGAACGGCCCGCGATTGGCCTTGCTGATCGCACCGGTGACGGTCAACAGCGCCGGTCCGGGCGCCCGCCGCGGGCCGGCTTGTGCCGTCGAAGGCAACAGCGCGCCGGCCAGCGCCGCACCGCCGAGGAATTGGCGTTTTTTCATGTATCGCTCCACAGTAGTTGATCTTGAAATTTCCAGTATGAAATCTTAGCTTACATCTCGTCACACTTCTTACGGAATGGCACAGGACGTAGTGTTTTTCAGGTGCTATCGTGGATCCATCGCAATTCGTTGAACTGCGAACTCCAGCAAGTTCACCATTTTTGAAAGACAAGCATATGAAAAAGATTCTTTTTGCATTGATTGCTTCCGCCACCACCTTGACCGCCGGTATGTCGATGGCCCATGCCGAAGGCGCTTACGCAGGTGTCGGCGTGACCGCCAGCCGTTATAAATTCGATGTGCCGAACGTCGCCAGCGGCGACGACCATAGCGGCACCAAGGCCGCCGGTAAATTATTCGCCGGTTACGATTTCAACCAGACTTGGGCGGTGGAGGGCGGTTACGAAGACTTCGGCAGCCGCGACTACAACTTTACCCAGAATGGCGGCGCCACCGGCAGCGTCAGCACCGCGTCGCACGGCTTTTATGTGGCCGGCAAGGCGACCATGCCGGTGAACGATCAGGTAGGCGTGTTCGGCAAGCTGGGTGTTGCTCGCAACCATGACAGCATCAGCGGCAGCGGCGCCGCCGCCGGCCTCAGCGGTGACAACAAGACTGGCCTGTACGCGTCGGTTGGCGCGCAATACGCGATCAACAAAAACGTGTCGCTGACGGCTGAAGTCGAACATTTCGGCCAAAGCGCCGATCAGGGCCACAAATCGACGGCCTTGTCGCTGGGCGCGCGCTACAACTTCTGAGCGATGGCGGGTGTCGGCATCGCTGCGCGGACTGCCGCGTGATGTTGGAAAAACGTTGTAAAAACAGCTCCCTCGGGAGCTGTTTTTTTATCTATCGCGGACTCGGCATGGCGCTGCGAGGTCACGGGTACTGCTGGCGCGAGTGCAGGACCGCGATGATTTCAATCACACTCGGCCGGATGCGGTACACCAGCACATAATGAGGATGCACGACGATTTCCCGCGTGCCGGCGACCCGGCCGCGGCGGTACAGGCAGGGGTGCTGCTGCAACCGGGAGGCGGCACGTTCGATGTCGGCCTGCAGCGCGGAAGCGGCAACGTCATTGTGTTCGGCAATATACTCGAGGATGGCGGCCAGCTTGGCCCTGGCGTTGGGGTGCCATTGAACAGGAAGCATTACTTCTCCAGAAAATACAGTATAGAGCCGTATTTATTCTGGCGTCACGAGCAGCTATTCGCCCTGTTATCGCTTGGTGTTTTTTCTCTTTGCCGTGATTATCGCGCGCATTTCGGCCATGACTTGGTCATGCGCCATACCAGGCAGTGGATCGTCCATGGCTTCCTGCACCTGGGCGCGAAACCAACGGTCGTAGGCCTGCGCCTCTTCGGGGGTGGCGAACTCGGACTCAATCGGGGACAAGGCGGTGTTCATGTTTCAAGCTTACACCAGATTAGCGTGCAGCGCGCAAGGGCGGCAAATTTGATGAGTGCCGGCTTTGGGGCGCTCCCGCTTACCTGGAGCGCTCGCTGGACGTGGTATCGCAGCGCGCCCGCGTCATCGGGAAATCGATGGTGCTGAGTTTCCCTTTCAAGGTGCCGCTTATGCTGGCGTGCAGGATGCGTTCGCTGTCGTGGCGGTAGATGATGCGGCTGGGGAAATCGTTGTCCAGGTTGGCGAAGATGAATTCATTCGGCTGGTCCTGGCGCAGCAAGTTGAATACCACCGGCGGCTTGCCCGACGGTTGCACGATGTAGGCCAGTTGGCCCGGTTCGGTGATACGGATTTGCACGAATTCGAAGGCCGTGGTCTTGCCGCCTTTTACGGTGCGGCTGGTGCCGAGGATGGTGCCGCCGGCCGCCGTGCTCCATTGTTCGCCGGAACCGGGTTCGGCGCCGTCGACATGCCAGCAACCCGCCAGCCAAGCCAGCTTGTCGACCGTAGCGGGTGCCGTAGCGGGGGCCGTAGCGGGTGCCGTAGCGGGCGCCGGCTGGGCTTTGTCGGCGGCCTGTGCGGCCGTTGCGGCGAGGCCCAATAGCGCAGCAAGGAATGTATTCGCGAGTAATGTCATGTCGTCTCCCGTCACAAGGCACGCCATCGGCATGCCTGTAAAGTGTAGCCGATTTATCAATCGCACGCCCAGCCGTGCGGCGCGAAGACGGTGGCCTTACTTGGTCTCACATTTGCCGCGTGTCATAGGTATCTGCACGGTGGTGAACTTGCCTTTCAAGGTACCGATGATGCTGACGCGCAAGCTGTTTGCGTTGTCGCGGTGGTAGACGATGCGGCTGGGGAAGTCGTTGTCCAAGTTGCCAAAGGTAAAATCATTCGGTTTTCCCCCGCTCAGCAGGTTGAACACCACCGGCGGCGCGCCATTCGGTTTGGCGACATAGGCCAGCTGGCCCGGTTCGGTAACCCGCAATTGCGCAAATTCAAACGGCTGGTACTTGCCGTCCCGCATGCCGAGGGTGGTGCCGCTGATGCTGCCGTCGCTGGCGGGCGTCCATTTTTCCTCGTAGCGCGGCGCCGGGCCGGCCGCATGCCAGCAACCGGCCAGCCACGACAACTTGGCGACGGATTCGGTTTCGCTTGCCGCGGCGACCGCCGCATGGCTGGTGCTGGCCGCGAAGACGAGCGCGGCACTGGCGAGTGTCATGAGTAATGTCATCTTGATCCCTATGCTATAAAAAAAGGCACGCCGATGGCGTGCCTGTCGAGTGTAACGTATTGGATAGAAATTACACGGTCAGCGGTTTGTAGCGAATCCGCTTCGGCTTGGCGCCTTCTTCGCCGAGGCGTTTTTTCTTGTCGGCTTCATATTCCTGATAGTTGCCGTCGAAGAAGGTGACTTGCGAATTGCCTTCGAACGCCAGGATATGGGTTGCGATACGGTCCAGGAACCAGCGGTCATGCGAAATGACCATCACGCTGCCGGCGAATTCCAGCAACGCGTCTTCCAGTGCGCGCAGGGTTTCCACGTCCAGGTCGTTGGACGGTTCGTCGAGCAGCAGCACGTTGCCGCCCATCAGCAGGGTTTTCGCCAGGTGCAGGCGGCCGCGTTCGCCGCCCGACAGGTTGCCGACCAGTTTTTGCTGGTCGGAACCCTTGAAGTTGAAGCGGCCCAGATAGGCGCGCGACGGCATTTCGAAGCGGCCCACGGTCAGCATGTCGGCGCCGCCGGACACGTCTTCAAACACCGACTTGTTGTCGGCCAGTGTATCGCGGTTCTGGTCGACGATCGAGACGCGCGCGGTCTGGCCGATCACCACTTCGCCGCTATCCGGTTGTTCCTTGCCGGTGATCATCTTGAACAAGGTCGATTTACCGGCGCCGTTCGGGCCGATGATGCCGACGATGGCGCCGGCCGGGATGGTGAACGACAGGTTGTCGATCAGCAGGCGGTCGCCGAACGCCTTCGAGACGTTCTTGAATTCGATGACCTCATTGCCCAGGCGTTCGGCCACAGGGATGAAAATCTCCTGGGTCTCGTTGCGCTTCTGGTATTCGTGTTCGGACAGCTCATTGAAGCGGGCCAGGCGGGCTTTCGACTTGGCCTGGCGCGCTTTCGGATTCTGGCGCGACCATTCCAACTCTTTTTGCAGCGCTTTCTGGCGCGCCGATTCGCTCGCTTCTTCCTGCTTCAGGCGGGCTTGCTTCTGATCCAGCCAGGTCGAGTAATTGCCTTTCCATGGAATGCCATGGCCGCGGTCCAGTTCCAAAATCCACTCGGCGGCATTGTCGAGGAAGTAGCGGTCATGGGTGATCGCGACGACGGTGCCCGGGAAGCGCAGCAGGAATTGCTCCAGCCAGTCGACCGATTCCGCATCCAGATGGTTGGTCGGTTCGTCGAGCAGCAGCATGTCCGGTTTCGACAGCAGCAGCTTGCACAGCGCGACGCGGCGTTTTTCACCGCCGGACAGCACGGCTATCCTGGCGTCCCATGCCGGCAGGCGCAGTGCGTCGGCGGCCATTTCCAGCTGCAGATTCAAGTTGCCGCCGTCGGAAGTCGAGATGATCGCTTCCAGGCGCGCCTGTTCGGTGGCCAGCGCATCGAAATCGGCGTCTTCCTCGGCATAGGCGGCGTACACGGCTTCCAGCTTGGCTTGCGCTTCAAACACTTCGCCCAGGCCGGATTCGACTTCCTGGCGCACGGTTTTTTCCGGATCGAGTTGCGGTTCCTGCGGCAGGTAGCCGATGTTCAGGCCTGGCATCGGCACGGCTTCGCCCTGGATGTCGGTGTCGATGCCTGCCATAATTTTCAGCAAGGTCGATTTGCCGGAACCGTTCAAGCCCAGCACGCCGATCTTGGCGCCCGGGAAGAAGGACAGCGAAATATCTTTCAGGATCTGGCGTTTGGGCGGGACGATTTTGCCCACGCGGTTCATGGTATAGACGTAATTTGCCATTAAAAATCTCGGGGTTTGAATATAAGACGCACAGGATACGATAAACGCCCGCTTACGGCCAGCGCGAAACGCCGCCGCGGCCGCTAGCGGCCGCGCGCCATCCACAGTCCTTCGGCCGCGTAGATGGCCAGCGCGCTCCAGATGACGATGAAACCGCTCATGCGCTGGGGCGTGAACGATTCGTGGAAAATCCACACGCCGACCAGCAGTTGCAGCGTCGGCGCGATGTATTGCAACAAGCCCAGCAGCGCCATCGGCAAGCGCCGCGCGCCGGCCGCGAACAGCAGCAGCGGGATCGCGGTGAGCGGGCCGGACGCCACCAGCAGCCAGCGGGTGCTGTCCGAACTGGTCGACACAAAGGTATGCTGGCCGGTCCAGCTGAGCCAAACGACATAAGCGGACGCCAGCGGAAACAGGATCAGGGTTTCGAATGACAAGCCTTCCAGCGCACCCAGCGCGGCGGTCTTGCGCAGCAAGCCATAGCCGCCGAAGGTGGCCGCCAGCACCAGCGAAATCCAGGGCAGGTGGCCGGTTTGCCACGCCAGCCACGCCACGCCGCAGGCGGCGAGGCCGATCGCCAGCCACTGCGCGCGACGCAGCCGTTCATGCAGCAGCAGGAAGCCGAGCATCACGTTGATCAGCGGCGTGATGAAATAACCGAGGCTGGCGTCGACCACGTGCTGGTGGTTGACGGCCCAGATATAAGTCAGCCAGTTGGCGGACAATAAGAACGCGCTGGCGATGAAACCGGCCACCACGCGCGGCTGGCGCACCAGCCGGTACAGCCAGTCCCACTGGCGGCGCACGGCCAGCACGATGGCGAGGAAGAGCAGCGACCACAGCATGCGGTGCGCCAGGATTTCCAGCGCCGGCACTGCATTGATGGCGTGGAAATACAGCGGGAACAGGCCCCAGCATAAAAATGCCGCGGCGGCGTACAGCATGCCGGGATTCATAAGAAGATGGTGTCGAAAAAGTGGCTAGATTGGCATTATCGCTGAAATTGGTGGCACCGGTGATGCCGCGTGCCCGGCGCCGCCGGCTGAGAGTAGAATGGCAAGAAAGAATGGCCAGAACCGGACCGGCCGCCGCTATGACGCAGGGCCGGGCCTGTGATGCCAGATGCTGGAAACCACCAAGAGCCGCTAAAAACCGTGTGTCGGGAGAGCCAGGACAGATGCCAGAATCCACTTGCTATTTGATATTACATATCTTATTGTGCGACGCAATAAAACAAAAAATGGTGCAATCTTGACGTCGCAACATAAAAAAAGCAGCCTCGTCGCCCTGACGCTGGCCGCCGTCGGCATCGTCTACGGCGATATCGGCACCAGTCCGCTGTACACCCTGAAGACTATTTTCGATCCAACGCACGGCTTGCCGTTGAATCACGATAACCTGCTCGGCATCGTTTCCCTGATCTTCTGGGGCTTGACGATCATCATCTCCCTCAAATACGTGACGCTGGTGCTGCGCGCCGACAACCGCGGCGAGGGCGGCATCATGGCCTTGATGGCGCTGGTGCTGTCGTCGGTCGCCAGGCATTCGCGCTGGCATTTCGCGCTGACGCTGATCGGCGTGTTCGGCGCCACGCTGTTTTATGGCGACAGCGTGATCACCCCGGCGATTTCGGTGCTGTCGGCGATCGAGGGCCTGGAAGTGGCCACCCCGGCGCTCAGTCCGTACGTGGTGCCGCTGACGATGCTGGTGCTGGTCGGCCTGTATTCGGTGCAATCGCACGGCACGGCCGGCATCGGCCGCTTTTTCGCGCCGGTGATGCTGCTGTGGTTCGCGTCGCTGGCCGGCATGGGCGTGTTCAACATCATCAAGTCGCCGCAAGTGCTGGCCGCGCTCAATCCGTGGTACGCCGCGCACTTCCTGATGAATAACGGCTTTGTCGCCTTCGTCGCGCTGGGCGCGGTGGTGCTGGCGTTCACCGGCGCCGAGGCGCTGTACGCCGACATGGGCCACTTCGGCAAGCAGCCGATCCGCATGGCCTGGTTCCTGATCGCGTTCCCGGCGCTGGCGCTCAATTACCTGGGCCAGGGCGGCTTGCTGCTGGCGCATCCGGAAGCGATCTCCAATCCGTTCTATCAGCAGCTGGGCGCGTGGAGCGTGTATCCGCTGGTGATCCTGTCGACCATGGCCACCGTGATCGCGTCGCAGGCGACCATTTCCGGCACTTTCTCGATGACCAAGCAAGCGATCGCGCTGGGTTTCCTGCCGCGCATGCGCGTGCGCCACACGTCGGAAAGCGAAATCGGCCAGATCTACATCCCGGCCGTCAACTGGCTGCAATTGATCGTCGTGCTGCTGGCCGTGGTCGGTTTCGGTTCGTCGGAAAACCTGGCAGCGGCCTACGGCATCGCGGTCACCGCGACCATGCTGGCGACCACCGTGCTGACCTTCTTCGTGATCCGCTACCGCTGGAAGATGAACCTGGTGCTGTGCTGGGCCGCGACCGGCTTTTTCGTGGCGATCGACGTGATGTTCTTTTCGGCCAGCGCGCTGAAGCTGTTCCACGGCGGCTGGTTCCCGCTGCTGCTGGGTTCGGTCCTGTTCATCGTCATGCTGACCTGGAAACGCGGCCGCCAGCTGGTGTTCCAGAACCTGGAAAAACATGCGATCCCGCTCGACGATTTCCTGTCCTCGCTGTTCATCGCGCCGCCGACCCGGGTGCCGGGTACGGCGATTTTCCTGCGCGGCGAAACCGACGGCGTGCCGCATGCGCTGCTGCACAACCTGTCGCACAACAAGGTGCTGCACGAGCGGGTGGTGTTCCTGACCGTGTTCATCGTCGAAGAACCGTGGGTGCCGCCGTCGGAGCAGGTGCGGGTGATCGACCTGGGCCACCAGTGCTACCAGTTGAACGTGCTGTACGGCTTCAAGGATGAACCGGATATTCCGCACATCCTGGCCTTGTGCGCCGAGCAGGGACAAAGCTTCGAAATGATGGAAACCTCGTTCTTCATCGCGCGCCAGACCGTCATTTCGACCCCCGGCGCCGGCATGGCGCCATGGCGCGAGCATCTGTTCGTGGCGATGTCGCGCAATGCGCGCGGCGCGGCCGACTATTATCAGATTCCGAGCAACCGGGTGATCGAACTGGGCACGCAGGTGGAAATCTGACGCGCTCAATGTTGTATATCTGTCAGCGCTTACGTCTGCTTACATTTTGTGACTATGACACCTGTTACACTGCTGCGCTGACGGCGCGTGCGCGCGAGCCTGACGACCATCTTTATTTGCAAGGGTATCCATGAAATCGACTTTTAAATTTATCGCCTCACTGTTGTGCGCTGTTGCCCTGACCGCCTGCGGCGGCGCCGCCACGCCGAGTAATAATGCACCTGTCATCGATCCGGCCACCCAGCCGGCGGGTTTCCTGGCTAGCGACACCGTGGTCGGCACCGGCGTCGCCGCCGCCAATGGCGATACGGTCACCGTGCGCTACACCGGCTGGCTGTACAACAGCGGCGCGGCCAATAACAAGGGCACCAAGTTCGACAGCTCGGCCGACCATGGCAGCACCAACTCCTTCGTCTTTGTGCTGGGCGTCGGCAAGGTGATTCCAGGCTGGGACCAGGGCGTGCTGGGCATGAAGGTCGGCGGCAAACGTACCTTGACCATTCCGTACACCCTCGGTTATGGAGTGGCCGGCAGCCCTCCGACCATCCCGGCCTATGCCGGCCTGGTATTCGATATCGAGCTGGTGTCGGTGGCTAAGCCGGGCTAAGCCGGCACGGCAGCGAAAAACGGGCGATACAGCAATGTATCGCCCGTTTTGCTTTGCGGGCCTGGATTTGCCCGCGTCTGTTACGGCGCGCTGCGCCATTGCTGGAAATAATAGGTGGTGCCGCCCAGGTAGTTGCCGTTGACGCAGGGCACGATGGCCTTGATTGAAGCCTGCCGCCCAAAAATCATTGACCAGCCGCTGGCTCAAAACGCAGGCGGGCGCCGTCTTCATCCATCGCGGTGATCAGCAGCGTCACGGCGATGCCGGCGTTGCGGGCGCGCTACAGCGCCAGGCAGGAATCCTTGCTTATGTGCATAGCTAGTCTGTAGTTAGCACCTTGAAAGGGGGCTTTTAAAATTCCACGGTGTAAGCCCAGAGTCGTTTGAGTCCTGCACTTGTTTCTCGAGAATAGGTCAAGCATTCCAGAGCAAAAGGAAGCCATTCCGGTCCAGCAAAGCTGCCGCGTCCTCGCCGTCAGCCGCTCGGCTTATTACGCGGCGCAGCGGCGTGCCGTCAAGCCGTCGGTATGCAAGGCCAGCGTGCAGATAAAGGCCGCCGCCGGATGAAATGTGGCGCGGCCCATCATTAGGCCGCATGGTCAGGAAGCGCGTCCAGCGGACGGGACACGTCGGCGGCCAGCGCGGGCAGCAATTGCGGCAGACCATCCATAATCCGCCGCCGCAGCTGGTGCGCCGGTGTGTGCAGGCCGTGCGGTGTCTGATGCAGGCAAAGATGAACCTGGGGGAGCAAGGGCAGCAAGCTGTCCGAGGCATCGAGCAGTAGCGGTTTGGGCACGCCGATGGCGGTTCTCAAAGCGATGCCGTATCCGGACTCCACAGCGACCCAGAGCGCTGCCAGGCTGGAACAAGTGACAGCGATATGCGCGGCGATGCCGGCTTCGGCGAGCGCAAGCAAGGCCCGGGTGCGGAAACCGCATTGTTCCTCGAACACGACAAGCTGGAGTGGCCTCGGCCGCTCCAGCACGCTACGCTGGCCCACCCACACTTGCTGAACGCGACCCAGGCTATGCGCGCCCTGGGGTTCGTTTTCGCTAAACATCAGCGCCAGATCGAGCGCTCCATTAGCAAGTTTTTCGGACAGTACGGTATGACGATCCGTCAGCATGGACAGGCGCACCGCCGGATTTTTTTGCTGAAACTCCCGCAACAGCGCATTGAGCATGCCTACCGAAAAATCGAGCGCCATGCCGAGGCGAATTTCCTTGCCGTCATCGGACTTGGCAGCAACGCGCACCAATTCATCGTTGAGCCGAAGCATCTCTTCGGCAAAAGGCAGCGCTGCAATGCCCGCTTCAGTCAAGGAAGTCAAGCGTCCCTGTCGCAGAAACAATTGCTGTCCGAAGATTTCCTCCAGCCGGGACATCTGCTGGCTAACCGCGGATTGCGAGCGCCCGACGACATCGGCGGTGCGCGCCATGCTGCCCAACTGATGCGTCAGCACGAAGGTACGCAGCAAGGCGATGTCCAGATTTACGTTGCGCATGGGCTGATACGGTCAGCGATTGCTGGGCGGCTTTTCTGCAAGCTGATTCAATATCAGCCCTTTTCCGGCAGCAGCTGCAGCACCGCGTCGGCAAATGCCCGAGGCGCTTCCTGCGGAAGATTGTGGCCGGCGCCAGGCACGATGCGATGAGCTTTGCGCGCCGGAAATCGGGCGGCGTAGGATTTACCGTCGGTCGGCAGTACCACCGCATCGTCCGCCCCGTCCAGGGTGATGGTCGGCACCGTGATCACCGGCAGCGTCGCGAGTCGCTGGTCCAGCTGGGCATAAGCAGGATCGCCCGCAGCTTGGTTAAAGCGATGCCGGTACGAATGAATCGTGACCTCGATATAGTCGGGATTGTCGAACGACGGTGCGCTGCGATCAAACGTCGCGTCGTCGAAATGCCATTTCGGAGACCACAAATTCCATAGCAACTTATTGGTCTCGCGGCGATATTTGGTATAACCCGCCTTGCCACGCTCGGTCAGGAAGTAGAACTGATACCAGGCCGGCAGTTCACGTTCCGGTGTGGCAGGAATGTTGCTACGGGTCAGGTCAAGCACTGCGTAGCCGTTGACCGATACCAGGCCGATGCAGCGTTGCGGAAACAGCGCGGCGACGGCGCAGGCGGCGCGGCCGCCCCAGTCGTAGCCGGCCAGTACGGCCTTCGGAATCGACAACGCGTCAAGCAGCGCAAGTAGATCGGCACCCAGCGCTGTTTGCTGTGCCGAGCGCGGCGTCGCCGCGTCGATAAACCGCGTCGCGCCGAAACCGCGCAAGTAAGGAACGATGACGCGGCAGCCTTTGGCCGCGAGTATCGGCGCTACCTCGGCATAGGCGTTGGTGTCGAACGGGAAGCCATGCAAGAGCACCACCGGAACGCCATCGGCGGGGCCGCTTTCATGGTAGCCCACATTGAGGACGCCCGCCTTGATGGTCTTGAGCGCACCCAGCGTGCCGGTGGGCGTCGCCGCGTCGCCGGTGGTCTGCGCGCGCGCCATGGACGGTGTCAGCAGCGAGAGTTCCGCGGCGGCCATGCCGAGCGCGGCAGCGTGAAGGAAGGTGCGGCGGGATGTTTTGATTCCAGCTGTCAAGATGGTCTCCGGAATAGTGGATGTTCTTATGATGGCGGGCGCGGCGGCGTTAAGCGAAATGATTGCGCAGCGTGCCGATGCCCTCGATGGCGACCACTACACTATCGCCCTTCTTGAGGAAGCGTGGCGGAGTCATCCCGATACCGACACCGGCCGGCGTGCCGGTGGCGATCACGTCGCCCGGGCGCAGCGTCATGCCGGCGGAGATCACGCTGATCAGCTTTGGAATGTCGAACAACAAATCCGCCGTATTCGCGTCCTGGCGCAATTCGCCGTTGACCCAGGTCTGGATGCGCACATTCCGCGCGGCCAGGTCATCGGCGGTCACGATCCATGGCCCCATCGGGCAAAAGGTGTCGAGGCCTTTGCCGAGGAACCACTGGCGATGGTTTTTTTGCCGGTCGCGGGCGGTGACGTCGTTGATGATGGTGTAGCCCCACACATGGGTCATGGCGTCGGCGACGGCGATATCGCGGCCGGGCCGGCCGATAACCACCGCCAGCTCGCCCTCATAATCCACTTCCGAGGTAATCCCTGCATGCAGTTCGACCAGTGCCTCGGTTCCCACCACGCTGCCGCCCGGTTTGGTGAACACGGCGGGATAGGCATCAATTTCCGCGCCGGCGACAGCGCCCGCTTCGTATCCGCTGCGCGAGAATTCCTGTGCATGCGCACGGTAATTTTTGCCCACGCAAAAAATATTGCGCTCCGGCCGAGGCAGCGGCGCCAGCAGTTGCACTTCGCTGAGCGCAATGCCGGCGTAGGTGTAGGTCGAGCCGTTGCCGTGAACGGGATAACGCTGGATCAGGTCCAGCATGTCGCGCGCATCGGCCGGATGCACACGCTGCGTGTCCAGGTTGATCAATCCGACCTGTTCGGCGCCGCGGTGGATAAAGGTAGCAATTTTCATCAGTGTCTCGGTATCGTGGATCAGCGTTTATGTTGGCGGGAACGCCATTTCACCGTTGCCAAACGACCAGTTTTCACGCTGAACCTCGACCAGGTTGATGATGATGTCTTCCTTACGCAGGCCGCTCCTGGTGTGTATGCCATCGACGACAGCGCGATAGAACGCTTTTTTTATCTCCGCCGTGCGCCCGGCGTTCCACGTAATCTGGATGAAAACGATGTTGTCGCTATATGTGACCCCGAGAAATCCGTTTTCAGGGTAGATCAGCTCCCCCTTGGCATGGCGGCTGAGGATCTGGAATTTGTCATTCAGTGGAACGTTGGCGACGCTGATCATCGCCTCGTACACCGTGTCGCTGATGGCGCGCAGGGCTGCATCCGTGGTGTCGTGGGAAACGCTGATACGGGCTAGCGGCATAAAAATCTCCTGTAATCTGTCAGTGGGGTGAAGAGCCGGTGTTAGCGGCAACGTGAACAACATCGCGATGTGCAATGCAAACGATAATAGGGCTATAATTTATATGCTGCAAGCGCATAATTTTCATAATTATAATGAGATAAAAGCATGCTATTTGAGGACTTAAGGGCGTTTGTCGCCGTCATCGATCACAACTCCCTCACACGCGCCGCCGAGGTGCTATCGCTGACACAGTCCGCCGTCTCGCGCCGCATCCAGCATCTGGAAGAGGTGCTGGATGCGGAATTATTCGACCGAAATAGCCGGCCGCCGCAGCCGACCGCGCTGGCCCGCCGGGTCTACGAGCAGGCGTTGCCGCTGATGCTGAACGCCAGGCGATTGCTGGACATCTCCCGGGACGACCTGGCTCCCGCCGGCAGCTTCCGCGTGGGACTGACCCAGGCGGTGGGAGAAATGATGTTGTTCGACGTCGCCCGGCGATTACGGTCGGCGTTCCCTGCGCTCGACTTGAAACTGCACACGGAATGGAGCACGCGGCTGCAGGAGCAGCTCGCGCACGGGGGGCTGGACGCGGTCGCGGTGATGAAGCCCTCTCCCAGCGAACTGCCGGCGCGCATGGACGGGCGCCTCATCACGACGCTGCCGGTGGTGGTGGTGCAGAGCAAGCAAACGCCGCTGGTGGCAAGGGACACCGCTATCGCCCAGCTGGCGGAGCAGGAATGGATACTCAATCCGGTCGGATGTGGCTACCGCGCCGCGCTGGAGCGGGCGATGGCCGGCGCGGGCAGGCAGCTCAACCTCAGGGTCGATACGATCGGCACCGAGCTTCAGCTGAGATTGGTGGCGGCCGGCATGGGACTCGGTCTGGTGCCGCGTAGCGTATTACACCGCAGTCCATCGCTCGAGCAACTGACGGTGGTCGACACGCCGGATTTCGCCATGCAGCTCGATGTGTGGGTGATACATACGCTACAGATGGGCAATCTGAGACGCGCGGCGGACTTGCTCTGCGATGTGGTCACCGAGTGCCTGGCGACACAGGATGCGCAGGCGACCGGCGTCTGAGTGTCCGGGTGTCTTATTCAGCGGCGGGCTAGGCGGCAAGCGCGCGGCGACAGCGTGACCCGCCATGCTCCAGCCGCCACGCTTGACCTGGTCGACCAGCACTGCGATGCCAGCCAGGGGCTTGCGCATGGTGGTCGACATGAGTCCGGTGGTCATGTCTTGCAGGCGTTTCATCTGGATCGGTGCTAAGAG